>JAUYSD010000089.1 GCA_030696505.1 Sulfuritalea sp.
CGACACGGTGCGCAACATGCGCCTGGCGGAGGCCAAGACTTGAGTCGCCGTGGCGCCAGCGCCAACTCTTGCGCGGCCGGCGGGTGACGGGCATCAATGCAGTTAGACTGGCTGCGGCAAGTGCGCCATGTAGGTGTTCGTCAAACAGGTTGACATCGAACAAACGCCGCCTACAATCCGTTCGTCGCCTTAAGCCAGTGATTCCCCGGCAGGCGAACACCACATGACAAAAACAGGAGGAGACATGAAAGTCAAGAAACTCGTATTGGCGCAGGCCTTGGCGCTGGTTCTGGCGGGGGGGTCGGCCTGGGCCGACATCACCATCGGCGTCAGCGTTTCGGCCACCGGTCCGGCCGCATCGCTGGGCATTCCCGAGAAGAACACCTTTGCCCTGCTGCCGCAGACGGTCGGCGGCCAGAAGGTCAAATACATCGTGCTCGACGATGCCACCGACCCCAGCACGGCGGTAAAGAACGCCCGCAAGTTCACCGGCGAAGACAAGGTCGATGCGATCATCGGTTCGACTGCGACGCCGACCTCGATGGCGATCCTCGAAGTCGCGTTCGAAACCAAGACCCCGCAGATCGCCATGGCGCCGCTGCCGCCCGCCGGCGACAAGGCGCCCTGGGTGTTCACCACGCCGCAGAACTTCACCCAGATGGCGATCGCGATCGCCGACCACATGGCCGCCAACAAGGTCAAGACCATCGGCTTCATCGGTTATGCCGATCCCTATGGCCAGCTCTGGCTGAAGGCGATGCAGGGCGCGGCCGAAGCCAAAGGCATCAAGATCACCGCTTCGGAAGCCTATCAGCGCAATGACACCAGCGTTACCGGGCAGGCGCTCAAGCTGGTCGCGGCCAATCCGGATGCAATCCTGATCGCCGGTTCCGGCACGCCGGCGGTGCTGCCGCAGGCAACCCTGATCGAGCGCGGCTACAAGGGCAAGTTCTACCAGACGCACGGCATCGCCAATCGCGATTTCCTCCGTGTCGGCGGCAAGAACGTCGAGGGCACACTGTTCCCGGTCGGCCCGATGCTGCTGGCCGAGCAACTGCCCGACAGCCATCCGTCGAAGAAGGCGGCGCTCGAATACATCAAGGTGTATGAGGGTGCGCATGGCGCCAACAGTCGCTCGACCTTCGGCGGCCATGGCTGGGATGCCTATCTGCTGCTCAACCGCGCCGTGCCCGAAGCCATGAAGAAGGCCAAGCCCGGCACCGCAGAGTTCCGCGTCGCCCTGCGCGATGCGCTGGAAGGCATCAAGGAACTGCCGGGCGTGCATGGCGTGTTCAGCATGTCGGCCAAGGACCACAACGGCTTCGACGGACGTGCCGCGATCATGGCCACGGTCGAAAACGGCGACTGGAAGATCCTCAAGTAAGGCAGACCTGAGCGGCGGCGCACTGGCTGCCGCCGTCCGCAAACATCGACCTCGCCGCTACCTGCGGCGGGGTCGATGTTTGCGCCGTGGCGGTTCGTTCCGCTGCGCCCACGATACTCACGAAGTCCGGGAGATGTCGCCCATGAATTCCATTGCAAGAAAACCCGCGGACCTGTTCGCCGATCCCTCTGTCATTGTCGAAAGCCATGCCGACGGCAGCCGCCGCCTGCGCTCGGCGATTCCGCTGCCGGCGAGCTCCCTGCGCTGCAGCGGCGAGTGGCTGCAGCGCTGGGCGCGCGAAACCCCGGACACGGTGTTCCTCGCCGAGCGCGGCGCCGATGGCGAGTGGGTCCGCGTCGACTACGGCGCGGCGCTGGCCCGCGTCAAGGCCATCGCCAACGCGCTGCTCGGCCTCGATCTGTCGGCCGAGCGGCCGGTGATGGTGCTGTCCGACAACGGTATCGAACATGCGCTGCTGATGCTGGCCTGCCTGCATATCGGCGTGCCGCATTGCGCCGTGTCGCCGGGCAATTCCCTGATGTCGAAGGATTTCGCCAAGCTCAAGGCCAATGTCGAGCTGCTGCGCCCCGGCCTCATCTTCGCCGATCCGATCGAGCGCTTCATGCCGGCCATCGCGGCCGTCAGGGGCTTGCATGACGGCGTCGTGATCGCCGGTGGCAACAGCCAGCCGCAGGCCGGGACGTATGCCTTTGCCGCGATGGAGCAGGCCGGCATCGACCCCACCGGCAAGTACGCGGCGGTGCGCAAGGCTTTCGCCGCGGTGACGCCCGACACCATCGCCAAATTCCTGTTCACCTCGGGTTCGATCGGCGCGCCCAAGGCCGTGATCACCACCCAGCGCATGATGTGCTCGAACCAGGAAGCCAATGCCCAGATCTGGCCTTTCATGGCGAAACAGAAGCCGGTGATCGTCGACTGGCTGCCCTGGAGCCACGTATTCGGCGGCAACTACTGTTTCAACAAGGTGCTGTGCTGGGGCGGCAGCTTCTACATCGACGGCGGCAAGCCGGCGCCGGGGCTGATCGAGAAGACCGTGAAGAACCTCACCGAGATCGCGCCGACCCAGTATTTCAGCGTGCCGCGCGCCTATGACATGCTGGTGCCGCTGCTGCGCGACAACGCGGTGCTGCGCAAGAATTTCTTTTCCCGCCTGCAGATCATTTTCTACGCCGGCGCCGCCCTGCCGCAGCACCTGTGGGAGGAACTCGATCGCCTGGCGCGCATGGAACTGGGCGAGCCCGTCACCATGCTGTCGTCCTGGGGCTCGACGGAGACCGCCCCGGCCGCCACCGACTGCCATTTCCAGGCGGTGCGCTCGGGCGTGATCGGCGTGCCGATTCCCGGCACGGAACTCAAGCTGGTGCCGGTCGCCGACAAACTCGAAGTCCGCGTCAAGGGGCCCAACGTTTTCCCCGGCTACTGGAAGCAGCCCGCGCTGACGCGGGCGGCCTTCGATGAGGAAGGTTTTTACATCATCGGCGACGCGGTCGAATTCGTCGATCCGACGCGACCCGAGCAAGGCCTGCTGTTCGACGGCCGCGTCGCCGAGGATTTCAAGCTGCTGACCGGCACCTGGGTGCATGTCGGGTCCTTGCGCGTGGCCGGCATCGACGCGCTGTCGCCGGTGGCGCAGGACATCGTGGTGACCGGCCACGACAAGGACGAGATCGGCTTCCTGGTGTTTCCCAACATGTCGGAGTGCCGGCGCCTGGCGCAGTTGCCGGCCGACGCGGCGGCCGACCAGGTGCTGCGCCATCCGGCGGTCAAGGAACGGGTGCGCGAGGGCCTGGTGCGCATGAAGCGCGAAGGCGGCGGCTCCAGCACCTACCCGACGCGGCTGTTGCTGATGGCGGAGCCGCCCTCGACCGAGGCCGGCGAGATCACCGACAAGGGCTACATCAACCAGCGCGCGGTGCTGACGCGGCGCGCCGATCTGGTGCTGTATCTGTATGCCGATGAAGTCGATAGCGGCGTCATCACCCTGGGCGCAAGCTGAAGGACATGAAGTGACCGAATCCTTGGTAAAAGCCGCTTTCGCGGACGGCATCTACACCATCACGCTGGCGCGGCCGGCCAAGCGCAACGCGATCAGCGACCGCCTGCTGACGGCGCTGGAAAAGGCCTGGGACGGCGCGCCGGAAGATACGCGGGCAATCATCCTGGCCGGCGAGGGCAAGCATTTCTGCGCCGGACTCGACCTCTCCGAGCACCAGCACCGCGAACCCTTTGCCGTGATGAAGCATTCGCAGGGCTGGCAGCGCGTGTTCAGCCGCATCCAGATGTCCGGCACGCCGGTGATCGCCGTGCTGCAGGGTGCGGTCATCGGCGGCGGACTGGAACTGGCGACGGCGACCCATGTGCGCGTGGCCGAACCATCGGCGATCTACCAGTTGCCGGAGGGCCGCCACGGGATTTTCGTCGGGGGCGGCGCCTCGGTGCGCGTGGCGCGCATCATCGGCCAGGGCCGCATGTGCGAAATGATGCTGACCGGGCGCATCTACCAGGCCGAGGAGGGCCAGCAACTGGGGCTCTCGCACTACCTGGTGGAGGAGGGCGCGGGCATGGCCAAGGCGCTGGAACTGGCTGCGCGCATCGCCGAGAACACGCCGATGGCCAACTACGCCATGGTCACCGCGATCCAGCGCATCAGCAATATGTCCACCGACGACGGCTTCTATGTCGAATCGCTGGCCGCCGGCCTGACCCAGACCAGCCCCGAGATCGCCGCGCGCATCGGCAGCTTCCTCAAGAAGCCGCGCTGAGAAGCCGGCGCGCGGTTCTCGCCGCAGAGCCGCCCTATGCAAGCCCCGGCCGATCTCCATCAGCCTTCCTCGACAGTTGATGCCGCGGTCGCCGATGCCTTCGTCACGCTTGCGCTTTTCCACACTGCCTGAGTTCTTATCCGGACCGGCCCTGAACGTTGGTGCTAGCGAGACGGCAAGCACCGGCCGTATGTGCGAGACCGTGTGCATAGCGTTTCCACGGTCTTTAACCCGCATGGATACATACCATCCTGCATATCTCTTTGGATATATGCCTAAAAATGTGCTTATTTTCATTGAATAACTTGCCTATACTGATTCCTTGGCAGACCAGCGGGTAGCGCTGACCGCTCCGCTTCCTCATTTGCAGGAGGTCCCATGAACTTACCGACATCGCCCCATTGCGGACTCAATTCAAGAGTTGCTCTCTTCGGCGAGCTTAGGCCGACCGGTGGCTGCCAATGGCAGAAGACACTGATGTCGGAATGTGTATGAGCGCCCTCGTTGCCTTCAACCTGGATGGCTTGTCCCTCGCCTTGCCGCTGGAGCGGGTGGCGAGAGCGGTGCGCGCCGTTGCCGCGACACCCTTGCCGCAGGCCCCGGAAATCGTCTGCGGCGTCGTCAATGTGCAGGGCCGCATCGTGCCGGTGATCAATCTGCGAAAGCGCTTTGGGCTGGCCGAGCGGGAAATCGGGCTTGACGACCAGCTGCTGATTGCCCGCAGCGCGACGCGGATGCTGGCCATGATCGTCGATGCGGTGACCGGCGTTATCGAATGCGACGAGAAGAACTTTGTCGCCGTCGAATCGGTCGTCGCCGGCACGCGCTTGTTGAAAGGGATCGTCAAAGCCCCTGACGGCATGGTGCTTATCCACGATCTCGACAGTTTCCTTTCGCTGGACGAGGAGCGCGAACTCGATGCCGCGCTCGCCCCTGTCGCCCCCCTTGTGTGACGCCGCCATGCCCGGCCCCATCTCCGAGCTTCTGTTGCAGCAATTCAGCGATTTCCTGACGGCTCGCATGGGCCTGCATTTCCCGTCCGCGCGCTGGCCCGACATGCTGCGCGGCCTGGAGCGGGCGGCGCGGGAGTTCGGTCTGGCCGGGGCCGAGGCCTGCATGCGCTGGCTGCTGGCCGCGCCGCCGGACCGGTGCCGGGTGGAGATACTCGCCAGCCATCTGACCGTCGGCGAGACCTACTTCTATCGCGAGCCGGCCGTCTTCGCCGCACTCGAAAACGAGTTGCTGCCCGCGCTGATCGCGGCTCGCCGCGCCGCCGGCCAGAGGCAACTGCGCATCTGGAGCGCCGGCTGCTGCACCGGCGAAGAACCCTATTCGGTGGCGGTGTTGTTGAGCCGCCTGCTGCCGGACCTGGAGCAATGGAACATCACCCTGCTCGCCACCGACATCAATCCACACTTTCTTGCCAAGGCGGTGCGCGGCGAATATCGCGCCTGGTCGTTCCGCGGCGCGCCGGCCTGGTTCCGCGAGGACTATTTCGAGCGCTCCGGCAGCGGCGATTACCGGCTTTCGCCGCGCATCCGCAGCCTGGCGAGCTTCGACTACCTGAACCTGGTGGACGACACCTATCCCGCGCTCAACAACAACACCAATGGCATGGATATCGTGCTGTGCCGCAACGTGCTCATGTATTTCGAGGCCGGCGCCATGTGCGCGGTGCTGGACAAGTTCCACCGTGCACTGACCGATGGCGGCTGGCTGCTGGTGAGCCCGACCGAAGCCAACGTCACGATGTTTTCCGGCTTCGTCCCGGTCAATTTTACGGATGCCATCCTCTATCGCAAGGGCGGGGCGCAGCAGCCCCAGTGGCCAACGATGCCGGCAATGCCCATCGCGCCCGTCATGCCCATACTGCCGGAGCAGGCATATGCGACTCCCGCCTGGGCGGAGCTCGCCGTGTCGCCAGCGCCGACTTTTGGCGGTGGCGACACGACACCAGCTGCGGCGCCGGTCGCCGCCGCGCCGCCCTGCGGCGACGCCTATCGGCGGGCCGTGGCCTGTTACGCGCGCGGCGACTACGCGGCGGTGGTCGCCGCGCTGGCCGGCGAGGCGCAGTACGATCCACGGGGCCTGGCGCTGGCGGCGCGGGCCTGCGCCAATCAGGGCCAACTGGACGAGGCGTGCCGCTGGTGCGAGGCGGCGGTGGCCGCCGACAAGCTCGATCCCGGCCTGCGCTACCTGCTGGCGGCGGTGCTCGCCGAGCAGGGCCAAAGCGAGGCCGCGACGGCGGCGCTGAAGCAGGCGCTCTATCTTGACCAGGACTTCGTGCTGGCGCATTACGCGCTGGGCAACCTGTATCGCCGACGCGGGCAGCCGGGGCCGGCGGCCAAACACTTCGCCAACGCCCGCGAGCTGCTGACCGGCTATCCGCCCGGCGACTCCCTGCGCGACGCGGAAGGCCTGACCGCCGGCCGGTTGCTCGACATCATCGATAACCGGGAGCGCATCGCATGAAGCCGCCGCGTCCACGCAAGGCCATCGACTGGGACGAAGTCAGGCGCCGCCTGGAGGCCGCCGGGCAGATTCTCGAGGAGGAATTCTCGCCGCCGCCGGACAAGGCCCGCGCCATCTTCGAAGCGCGGGCGCGGGCGCTGGCCGCCGAGCCGGCGGCGGCGCCCGGCCCCGGCTTCGAGGCGCTGGAGTTCCTGCTGGCGCGCGAACATTACGCGCTGGAAACGAGCTGGGTGCGCGAGGTCTTCCCCTTGCGCGAATTCACGCCGCTGCCCGGCACGCCCGACTTCGTGCTCGGCATCATCCATGTCCGCGGCCGCATCGTCTCGGTGCTGGACCTCAAAAAGTTCTTTGAGCTGCCGGCGCAGGGACTGTCCGACCTGAACAAGGTCATCGTCCTCGGCAACGGCGCGATGGAGTTCGGCATCCTCGGCGACGCCATCGTCGGGGTGCGGCGCATCGCCCAGGACGACCTGCAAGCGCCGCTGCCGACGCTGACCGATATCCGCGCCGAGTATCTGATGGGCATCACGCGGCAGCGCGAGGTGGTGCTCGACGGGCACAAGCTGCTGTCCGATCCGGCCATCGTCGTCGCGTTGGAAGTGGCTGGATGATGATGGCATCAAGGGAGAATAACTCATGAACTGGTTGCTGAACGTTTCCACCCGCGCCAAGCTGTTCGTCGGCTTCGGCCTGATGCTGGCCTTCCTCGCCATCGTCGGCACCAGCGCCTATTGGAGCATCGCCACGCTCCAGGAGGTACAGAGGACGCTTTATGAAGAGGACTTTGCCGACGTCTCGGATATCCAGGAGGTCCTGACGAGCCTCGACGAGAACCGCGCCGGCTTGTTGAGCATGTTGCTGCTGACGCAGCGCTCGGAGCAGGATGCGGTGCATCGGGCGATACGGGAAAATGTTCAGGCCAACGAGGCAAAGCTGCGCAGAATCAAGGAGCGCAGCCACGACGACGCGCAAGTCAGGGCGTTGCTCGACGAACTGGAGCGCCTGCGGCAGGAGTACCGCGAGCAGCGGGAACAGGAAGCGATTCCGCTGATCTTCCAGGGCAAGACCGAGCAGGCAACCCGACTGGTTGTTGGCGTACAAGGGGAACGCTTCGCGAAAATCCAGGCCGTTACCGAACAGTTAATCGAGCTCACCAAGAAAAAGGCACGTGCCGAAGTCGCCAGTTCCGAGCGCGAAGCCCTGCTGGCGGTGCGCCAGTTCCTCGTGGTGGGCGTGCTGGCGCTGGCGACAAGCCTGTTCATGGCGCTGCTGTTAAACCGCATGATCGCCGCGCCGCTGCGCGAGATCGCCGCGCGGGCCGGGCGTATCGCCGCCGGCGAGATCGCGGTACAGCCGATGGTCGCTCGTCGGCGCGACGAAATCGGTGTCCTCGAAGAACAGTTCAACCGCATGGCCGGGGCGCTGCAGGAGAAGGTCGACGCGGCGCGGCAGATCGCGACGGGGGATCTGCGGGTGGAGGTGAAGCTGCAATCGGAAAGCGACGCGCTGGGGCAGGCCCTGGCGACGATGGTGAAGAACCTGCGCGAGATGAACCGCGAGATCGGTGAAGGGGTGAATGTATTGACCACCTCGGCCAGCGAAATCCTGGCGGGGACGACGCAAGTGGCGGCGGGCGCGACGGAGACGGCCACGGCGATGTCGGAGACGGCGACCACGGTGGAGGAAGTCAAGCAGACGGCGACGCTGTCCAGCCAGAAAGCCAAGCTGGTGGCGGAAGCGGCGCAAAAGGCGGCGCAAGTCGCGCAAGGCGGCCGCAAGGCGGTGGAAGAAACCGCGGAAGGCATGCAGCGCATCCGCGAGCAAATGGAACAGATCGCCGAAAGCATCGTGCGCCTGGCGGAACAAGGGCAGGCCATCGGCGAAATCATCGCCACGGTGAACGACCTCTCGGAGCAATCGAACCTGCTGGCGGTGAACGCCTCGATCGAAGCGGCCAAGGCCGGCGAACAAGGCAAGGGCTTCGCCGTGGTGGCGCAGGAAGTCAAAAGCCTGGCCGAGCAATCGAAGCAGGCCACGGCGCAAGTGCGCACCATACTCGGCGACATCCAGAAAGCCACCAGCGGCGCGGTGCTGTCGACCGAGCAAGGCACCAAGGCGGTCGAAGCCGGTGTCAAACAATCGAAGGAAGCCGGCGAGGCGATCCGGCAACTGGGCGACAGCATCGCCGAAAGCGCGCAGGCGGCGAACCAGATCGCGGTCTCGGCGCAGCAGCAGTTGGCAGGGATGGACCAGTTGGCGCAGGCCACCGAGAACATCAAGCTGGCGACCACGCAGAACCTGGAGAGCACGCGCCAAGCCGAGACGGCGGCGCGCAACCTGCACGGCCTGGGACAGAAGCTCGAACAACTGGTCGGACGCTATCGCGTCTGAGTCGAGGGTAACGAAATCCGGCACGCGAAAGGACGCATCATGAACTGGCTGCTGAATGTTTCCACCCGCGCCAAGCTGTTTCTCGGCTTCGGCCTCATGCTGACCTTTCTCGGTATCGTCGCCACCAGCGCTTACTGGGGCATCACCTCGATCCAGGCGGCGCAGAAGACGCTCTACGAGGAGGATTTCGCCGACGTCTCGGATATCCAGGATGTCCTCGCGAGCCTCGACGAAAACCGCGCCGGCCTGCTGAGCATGCTGCTGCTGACGCAGCGGTCGGAGCAGGAGGCCGTGCATCGCACGATACGCGAACAATCACAGGCCAACGAGGCAAAGCTGCGCCAAGTCAAGGAGCGCAGCCGCGACGATGCGCAGGTCAGGGCACTGCTCGACGAACTGGAACAGCTGCGGCGGGAATATCGGGAAATACGCGAACAGCAAACGGTCCCGTTGATCTATCAGGGCAAGACCGATCAGGCCGTGCGGCTGGTGATCGGCATCCAAGCGGAGCGCTTCGCAAGAATCCAGGCGGTCACCGAGCGCTTGATCGAACTGACCAAGAGCAAAGCGGGCGCCGGCGTGGCGCGTGCCGAGCATGAAGCGCTGCTGGCGCTGCGCCAGTTCGTCGCGGTCGGTACCGTGGCGCTGGCGGTGGGCCTGTTCATGGCGCTGCTGCTCAACCGCATGATCGCCGTGCCGCTGCGCGAGATTGCCGGGCGGGCTGGGCGCATCGCCGACGGCGAGATCGCGCTACGGCCGGCGGGAGTCGGCTACCGCCGCGACGAAATCGGCTTCCTCGAAGAGCAGTTCGACCGCATGGCCGGCTCACTGCAAGCAAAGGTCGATACGGCCCAACAGATCGCCACGGGAGACTTGCGCGTGGAGGTGAAGTTGCAATCGGAGAACGACGCCTTGGGGATCGCGCTGGCGACGATGGTGAAGAACCTGCGCGAGATGAACCGCGAGATCGGTG
>JAUYSD010000291.1 GCA_030696505.1 Sulfuritalea sp.
GTTGGCACCCCCACCCGCCGCCAGCCGGCTCCTGCTTTCCGGCAACGAAGCCGTTGCCCGCGCCGTCTGGGAATCCGGCGTGCGCGTCGCCGCGGCCTATCCCGGCACCCCGGCGACCGAGATCATCGAGTCGCTGGCGCGCTACCCCGACCTGCACGCCGAATGGTCGGTCAATGAGAAGGTCTCGATGGAAGTCGCACTGGGCGCCTCGATGACCGGCGCGCGGGCCTTCTGTGCCATGAAGCACGTCGGCCTCAATGTCGCCAGCGACTGCCTGATGACCATGACCATCACCGGCGCCTACGGCGGCCTGGTGATCGCGGTGGCCGACGACGTCGGCCTGTCCTCCTCGCAGAACGAACAGGATTCGCGCTACTGGGGCCGCTTCGCGCATCTGCCGGTGCTGGAACCGGCGGACTCGCAGGAAGCCTACGAGATGACCAAGTTCGCCTTCGGCTTCTCCGAGCAGTACGAGACGCCAGTGCTGCTGCGCCTGACCACGCGCATCTGCCACGTCAAGGGACTGGTCGCCGTCGGCGCACGCGAAGCCCATGAGCCGCCCGGTTTCGTCAAGAACCCGGAGCGCTGGGTGATGGTCCCGGCGCATGCCAGGACGCGCATCCCCAACCTGTTCCAGCGCGACGAAACCCTGCGCGCGGTGAGCGAGGCCTCGCCGCTCAACATCCTGGAAGCGGGTACGGACAGAACAGTCGGCTTCGTCGCCTCGGGCCCGGCCTACATGCATGTCAAGGAAGCATTTCCCAATGCGCCGGTGCTGAAGCTGGGCTTCTCCTACCCGTGGCCGCCGCAGAAAGTGCGCGAACTCGCGGCGCTGTGCGACAAGCTCGTCGTGGTCGAGGAAACCGAGCAGTTGCTGGAGACCGAGATCAAGGCCGCCGGCATTGCCTGCCACGGCAAGGACGTGCTGCCGCGCATGGGCGAGCTGTCGCCGCAGGTGCTGGGCCCCGCGGTGGACCGCCTGCTGGGCCGGCCCGTGCCGCCCCCGCCGCCGGCCGCGGCGCCGATGAAGGTCTTCCCGCGGCCGCCGACTCTGTGCGCTTCCTGCCCGCACATGGGCATCTACTACACCCTGGCGCAAATCAAGAACATCATCGTCACCGGCGACATCGGCTGCTATACGCTGGGCGCCGGCCATCCGTGGAACGCGCTCGACACCACAATCTGCATGGGCGCCACGATGGGCGTCGCACTCGGCATCGACAAGGGCCGCGGCGAGGTCGACAAGAACAAGCGCATAATCGCCGTGATCGGCGATTCGACCTTCATGCACATGGGCATGCAGGGCCTGCTCAACATCACCTACAACAAGGGCAACATCACCGTCCTGCTGCTCGACAACAACACCACCGGCATGACCGGCGGCCAGGCCACGCCGGCCTCGGGCAAGGATATCCACGGCCAGGACGCGCCGCGCGTCGATCTGGCCAAGGTGGTCGAAGCGCTCGGCGTCGCCAACGAACGCATCAAGGTGGTCGATCCCTATGAACTGCCGATCCTGTTCAAGACCATCCGCGAGGAAATCAAGGTCGACGCGCCCTCGGTGATCATCGCCCGCCGGCCCTGCGTGCTGATCGAGGATTTCAAGCCCTTCCGCCCCTATCTGGTCGAGGAAGACAAGTGCACCGGCTGCGGCAATTGCATCGAGGTCGGCTGCCCGGCGATCCACGTCACGCGCCGCGAGAAAGTGATCAAGCCCTCCGGCCGCGAAGTCGAGCTGGCCTTCGTCAATATCGACAACCAGGCCTGCACCGGCTGCGGCCTCTGCGTCCAGCCCTGCGCGCCCGACGCGATCCAGCATGTGCCGCGGCGAGATATTCCGATCCATATCGTCAAGACGACGAGCACGTCATGAGCACGCGATGACCCAAAATCAGATCACCAACATTCTCGTCTGCGGCATCGGCGGCCAGGGCGTCATGACGGCCACCGAGATTCTGGCCGAAGCGGCCATCGCCGAAGGCCACGACGTCAAGAAGACCGAAGTGGCCGGCATGGCGCAGCGCGGCGGCGTCGTTTCGTCGCACCTGCGGTTCGGGCCGCGCGTGCTGTCGCCGCAGATCACGCCGGGTACTGCGGATCTGCTGCTGGGCTTCGAGGCGGCGGAGGGCATGCGCTGGCGGCACATGCTGCGCCCCGAGGGGCTGGCGCTGATGAACACCGGTCGTCTGGTGCCGCCGGTGGTCGATCTGGGTCTCTACGATTACCCGGCAGATCCGGTCGAATCCGTACGGCAGGCCGGCACGCGGGTTTTTGCCTTCGACGCGTCGGCGATTGCCAAGGAACTCGGCGACATCCGTCTGGGCAACACCGTGATGCTCGGGGCGATTTCGGACCACCTGCCGTTCTCGGCCGAAGTGCTTGAGCAGTGCATCCTCAAACGCTTTGCCGCGAAGAAGCCGGAGATTGTCGAGCTTAACCGCCGTGCCTTCGCGGCCGGTCGGGCTGCGGCAAAGGCGGCGCAAGCAGAGGTGGGCGCACTGGCGGAGGCCTGATTTACCGCCTGAATTACGGTAAAATCCGGGTGTGCGCAAAGGGAAAGGTCGGAGCGAAATATCGCTCGACGCCTTTCCCCTTTGTTTTTTGATCTCTCAGCGATCTCGCAATAAC
>JAUYSD010000092.1 GCA_030696505.1 Sulfuritalea sp.
CCGGCGCTCGGCGCCCGCATTCATCCGCATTACGGCGTGTTTGCCCCGGTGCGCGGCGAATATGTCGATCTGGTGGCCGCCGCGCCGCTGCCGGCGGCCTGCGCGCTGGCCTTCGACATTGGCACCGGCACCGGCGTGCTGGCGGCCGTGCTGGCATCGCGCGGCATCGCCCATATCGTAGCCACCGACCAGGACCCGCGCGCGCTGGCCTGCGCCGCGGAGAACCTGGCGCGACTGGGCCTCGCAGCGCGGGTCGAAGTGATCGCCGCCGACCTGTTTCCGCCGGGGCGCGCGCCGCTGATCGTCTGCAATCCGCCCTGGTTGCCGGCCCGCGCCGCTTCGCCACTGGAGCGCGCGGTCTATGATCCCGGCAGTCGCATGCTCATGGGATTGATCGGCGGCCTTGCGGCACATCTGGAACCGGGCGGGGAGGGCTGGCTGGTACTCTCCGATCTTGCCGAACATCTGGGCCTGCGCACGCGCGAGGAACTGTTGGCGGCCATCGATACTGCCGGGCTGCAAATAGTGGGACGGCTCGATGCCAAGCCGAGCCATCCGCGCAGCGCAGACCGCAGCGACCCGCTGCACGCCGCACGCGCCGCGGAGCTGACCTCGCTCTGGCGTTTGGCCGTGCGTTGAGCTTTGTCCACCCCACCAGGGGGTACCGTCTCTCCCTCCGGTCGAGACATAAAAACAAACCCCGCATGAAGCGGGGTTTGTCATCGGCTACCGGTACTCGATGACCGGATCGACTCAGGCTTACTTCTTCTTCGGCGCTGCCTTGGCCTTGGAAGCGAAGCGACCGCTTTGCATGAAGTTGTCGAAGCCGGATTCGGCGAAACGGAACCAGAGGTGCTGCTCGTCGCGGAATGCGGCGTAGTCCTCGTAGACCTTCTTCCAGGCCGGGTTCTTGGCCGACAGGTCCGAATACAGCTGCATCGCCGCATCGTGGGCCGCCATCAGGATGGTCTTGTCGAACTGGTGCAGCTTGGCGCCGGTGGAGACCAGCCGCTTGAGGGCTGCCGGGTTCTTGGCGTCGTACTTGGCCTGCATGTCGACGTGGGCATGCGATGCCGCCGCGGCGAGGATTGCCTTGTAGTCGGCGGGCAGCGAGTCGTAGGCCTTCTGGTTGACGTAGAGCGAGAGCTGCGGACCGCCTTCCCACCAGCCCGGGTAGTAGTAATGCTTGGCGACCTTGACGAAGCCGAGTTTCTCGTCGTCGTAGGGGCCGACCCACTCGGTGGCGTCGATGGTGCCTTTTTCCAGGGCCTGATAGATTTCGCCGCCAGGAATGTTCTGCGGCACGCCGCCGATGGCCGACAGCACCTTGCCGCCAAAGCCGCCGATGCGCATCTTGAGCCCCTTGATGTCGGCCAGGGTCTTGATCTCCTTGCGGTACCAGCCGCCCATCTGGGCGCCGGTATTGCCCATCGGGAAATTCACGAT
The DNA here is from genome assembly GCA_030696505.1 of Sulfuritalea sp. GTDB lineage: Bacteria > Pseudomonadota > Gammaproteobacteria > Burkholderiales > Rhodocyclaceae > Sulfuritalea. The sequence goes on from JAUYSD010000092.1 coordinate 1,447, forward strand.
GTTGTAGTTCTTGTAAAACTCGCGCAGCAGCTTGAGGCCGTTGCCTTCGTACATCCAGGCGGTCATCTGGCGGCTGTTGAGGCCGAAGGGAATCGCGCAGTCGATGGCGAAGGTGTCATCCTTGCCGAAGAAATAGTAGGGCGCAGTGTGGGCGCACTCGACGGTGCCCTGCTGCACGCCATCCACCACGCCGAAGGCGGGCATCAGTTCGCCGCCGGCATGAATCGAAATGGTGAATTTGCCGCCGGTAGCCTCGGAGACCGTCTTCGAGAAGACATCGGCCGCACCAAAAATGGTGTCGAGCGCCTTGGGGAAGCTCGATGCCAGGCGCCAGCGGATGGTGGGCGCGCCTTGGGCATGGACCGCCGGTGCGACACCGGCAGCCAGGATGCCGGCAATACCGGCGTTTTGCAGAAATTTGCGACGTTCCATGTATGAATCTCCTCGACGTTGTTTAACCAAAACGGCGGTGCCGGAATGGCCTGCCGCCGGATACTACACCACAACTTTTTTCTTACTTGCCCTTGTCGATCGACTGCTGCAAAGCTTTTGCCGGGTCTTCCTCCTCTTCCTTCTCGCGCTCCGCCTTGGCCTCCTCGGTCTCTTCCTTGCCGTCGGCGGGGGCTTCCTGGTCGATTGCCGGCGGCGCTTCGAGCTGGATGTTCTGCACGTCGGTTTTTGGCGCGTCAACGGTGCCGGTGACCAGTTGCGGGAAGGCGATGATGATGCCGACCATGATCACCTGGATGATGACGAAGGGTACCGCACCCCAGTAGATCTGGGTGGTGGTGACGGGCGGGATGGTTTTCTTGGTCAAGCGATCGATGTACTCGTTGTGCGGCGCCACGCTGCGCAGGTAGAACAGCGCGAAGCCGAAGGGTGGATGCATGAACGATGTCTGCATGTTCACCGCCATCAGCACACCGAACCAGACCAGGTCGATGCCCAGCTTCTCCGCCACCGGCCCCAGCAGGGGAATGACGATGAAGGCCAGTTCGAAGAAGTCGAGGAAGAAGGCCAGGAAGAACACCAGCAGGTTCACCACGATCAGGAAGCCGATCTGGCCGCCGGGCAGGCCGGTCAGCAGGTGCTCGACCCAGACCGAGCCATCGACGGCCTGGAAGGTCAGGCTGAACACCGTGGCGCCGAGCAGGATGAAAACGACGAAGCAGGAGAGCTTCATGGTTGCGTCCATCGCCTGCTTCATCAGGCTCAGGCTCAGGCGGCGGCGCGACATGGCCATGATCAGCGCACCCGTTGCACCCATGGCGCCGCCCTCGGTCGGCGTCGCGATGCCGAGGAAGATGGTGCCCAGCACCAGGAAGATCAGCGCCAGCGGCGGAATCAGGACGAAGGTCACGCGCTCCGCCATGCGCGAGAGCAGGCCCAGCTTGGTCACGCGATTCAGCACGGCGAGGAAGAAGGCGACGCCGACGCCAACGCACATTGAGACCACGATCAGTTCGTCGGTCGGCGTTTCCGCCGGCCGCGTTTTCGCGTAGGCGATCGCGGCGGCGGTGGAAACGACGACCAGCGCCAGCACCGACGGTAGTCCGGCGCTGCCGTTGTCCTCGCGGATGGTGCGGGCTTCCAGCGGCAAGGCAGGGACATAGGCCGGCTTGAACAGGCTGACCATGAACACGAAGCCGACGTAGAGGCCGGTCAGGACGAAGCCGGGAATGAAGGCGCCGGCGTACAGGTCGCCGACGCTGCGGCCGAGCTGGTCGGCGATCACGATCAGCACCAGCGAGGGCGGGATGATCTGCGCCAGCGTGCCCGAGGCGGCGATCACGCCCGAAGCGATGCGCCGGTCGTAGCCGTAGCGCAGCATGATCGGCAGCGAGATCAGGCCCATCGAGATCACCGAGGCGGCCACCACGCCGGTGGTCGCGGCGAGCATGGCGCCGACGAAGATCACCGCATAAGCCAGGCCGCCGCGGATCGGGCCGAACAGCTGGCCGATGGTGTCGAGCAGATCCTCGGCCATGCCCGAGCGTTCGAGGATCAGGCCCATGAAGGTGAAGAAGGGAATCGCCAGCAGCGTGTCGTTCTGCATGATGCCGAAAATGCGCAGCGGCAGCGCCTGCAGCAGCGAGTGCGGCAGCAGGCCGAGTTCGACGCCGAGCCAGCCGAAGAACAGGCCGCAGGCCGCCAGCGAGAAGGCCACCGAGTAGCCCATCAGCAGGAAGATGATCAGGCCGCCGAACATGATCGGCGCCATGTTGTGCTGGAGAATTTCGATCATTTCTTGCTCCCGGTGCTGTCGTTTCTGTTCTGATCGGCCACCATGTCGATTGCGTCCTCGACACGCCCGATCACTTCGGGGGCGACTTGATGCTTGAGTATCTCCTCGGCCAGTTCCTCTTCGGCCGTCTTGGTTTGCACCGGTTGGGTGGGGTCGGCCGCCACTCCCATCAGGAAGGCGATGCGCTTGACCAGTTCCGACAGTCCCTGCAGGCCGAGCAAAATGAAGCCGGCCGGGACCAGGGCGTAGACCGGCCAACGGATCAGGCCGCCGGCATTCTGCGACATCTCGCCGCTGTTATAGGCCTGAATGACCAGCGGCCAGACCAGCTCATTGACCTTATAGACGAAAGGCAGCAGGAAGAAGACGATGCCGACGCATTCGACAATGATCTGGGTGCGCTTGGAGAAGCGGCCGACGATGACGTCGATCTTGACGTGACCCTGGCGCAGCATGGTATAGGCCGAGCCGAGCAGGACCACGGCGGCGAACAGATACCACTGGATTTCGAGGAAGGCGTTCGAGCTCATGTCGAAGGCTTTGCGCACCACGGCGTTGACGGCGGAAATGAGCACCGCGAAAAGCACCAGCCACATCAGGTTGCGGCCAATGCGTTCGTTGAGGCCGTCAATCAGTCGCGACAGCTTGAGCAAGGCATTCATGCACGGATCTCCCGAGTTGCACATCTGTCGCGCCGTGCGCGCAGTGTTTTTCTTTTGACGGCCGGAACTATATTAACCTGAGCTTTCAACATTCGTTGATTCAAGAACTTCTCCTTGATTTCAGACGTGTTTTGCAGCGGGTGACCAAGGCGTTTGGACGCTGCGTCCAATCGGTGAATTGGCATCAATGGATCATTGGTCAGACCAAAGTTTTTTTATGTTAACGGCCGCAATCGGCGTTGTCAAGCTAAGTCGCGGAAACTTCCAGGTCAATTTGCTCTGGTTGATATCTTGGTCAGACCAATGTTATATTGGAAAAATGGACGGAAAAATGATAGCGCCGCGACTCGCCGATGTGGTTGCGCGCGAGATTGAACGGCGGATGCTTGAAGGCGGACTCAAGCCCGGCGATCGCCTGCCTTCCGAACGTGAATTGTCTGCGCAACTGGGAGTTTCGCGGGCTTCGTTGCGGGAAGCCATCCAGAAGCTGGTGGCGCGGGGTCTGATGGAAAGCCGCCAGGGGGGCGGCACCTTTGTTACCGACCGGCTCGATACGAGCTTCGCCAATCCGTGGGAAGAAATTCTCCGCGACCATCCGGCCGTCCATGACGATCTGCTCGAGTTTCGCCACATGCTGGAGGGCCGTGCGGCGGAATGCGCTGCGCGCCGCGCCACCGCGGCCGACCGCGAGCGCGTGCGCCTGAGCCTGGCGCAGCTTGAGCAAGCCTTTGCCGGAAGCGATCTGGATGCCCAGGTGGATACCGATCTGGCATTTCATCAGACGATTGCCGAAGCCTCGCATAACGTCATCGTCGGCCACTTGACCGCCAGCCTGCTGCGGCTGCTGCGCGACAATCTGCGGCGCAACCTCAGCGAATTGATGCAGGTACCCGCGGCGAAGGAGAACCTGCTCGACCAGCATCGCGCGGTGTGGCGGGCCATCGAACAAGGCGACGCCGAACAGGCGCGGGACGTGGCGGCCGACCACATCGGTTTTGTGCGCCAGAATCTCAGTCGCATGCTGCGCAGCGACGCCCGCCGCAAGCCCTGATTGATCCGCGGCCGAGCCACGCGGGGCGCCCAAGGTCGGCAGCGATCTCCGATTTGCTGTGCGGATTTGCATCGGATTACCTCCCCCTTGCCTGGAGATGCTGCTGGGCCTCGGTTCGGGTTTCGAAGATGTTGGAGTCGGCCACGCGCTTACCGAGGGATTCACCGAGCCTGGAACGCAGGAATGTACTCGCGGTATAGCGCGTCACCTCGCTGTAGTGGCGGTCCATCAGGCCCTTGACCATTTCCGTATAGTCGTCGATCAGTTCCGGCGCAATGCTGAAGCGATCGTAATTCACGATCGCCGCGACCTTGTGTCCGATCGGCGCCAGGCAGATTTCCACGGCGCGTTGGACGCGGTCGACGTCATCCGGAGTGCGCACGGAAAGCCCCTCGAAATCGACGAAGAAGATGTTCTGCTGCGGGTCGTAGCTCAAGCGCTGTTCTAGCGGCATCTCCAGCAGTTGCGGACGCAGACCCATCGGCTCCGGCATGAAAATGCGCGCATCCATCGGCACAGGTTCGCGGCGCAGGACTGGAGCGAACTCCATGCGATCGAGGATGTCGCGTTGCAGGTCCACGCCGGGGGCGATCTCGATCAGTTCCAGGCCTTCGGCGCAGAGCCGGAATACGCAGCGTTCGGTGATGTATAGCACGGTCTTGCCGCTCTTTGCCGCGACCGGGCCGCTGAAGCTGCGGTGCTCGACCTGCTGCACGAACTTCCTGGTCTTGCCGTCGGCCAGGATTCTCACGCCGGCGGCGGCCAGTTCGATCTCCAGCGCCCCGGCAGTGAAGGTGCCGACGAACACCACCTTGCCCGCGTTCTGGCTAATGTTGATGAAGCCGCCGGCGCCGGCCAGCTTGGGGCCGAAGCGGGAGACGTTGAGGTTGCCCTCGCGATCGGCCTGGGCCAGTCCGAGGAAGGCGATATCGAGCCCGCCGCCATCGTAGAAATCGAACTGGCTGGGCTGGTCGAGGATGGCCTGGGTGTTGGTGGCGGCGCCGAAGTTGAGGCCGCCGGCGGGCACGCCGCCGATCACGCCGGGTTCGGCGGTGAGCGTGATGAGGTCGATGATCTTCTCTTCCGCGGCGACCGAGGCGATGCCTTCCGGCATGCCGATGCCCAGATTCACCACGTCGTTGGCGACGAGTTCCATCGCGGCGCGGCGGGCGATGATCTTGCGCTCGTCGAGCGCCATGGGCGGGATGGCCGACATCGGCACCCGAATTTCGCCGGAAAAGGCCGGGTTGTAGGCTTCGATGAAGGTCTGCATGTGGTACTCGGGCTTTTCCGCCACCACCACGCAGTCCACCAGCACGCCGGGGATCTTCACCTGGCGCGGGTTCAATGAATTGCGCTCGGCAATGCGCTCGACCTGGGCGATCACGATGCCGCCGGAATTGTGCGCGGCCATGGCGATGGCCTGGGCCTCCAGCGTCAGCGCTTCCTTCTCCATGCTGATGTTGCCGTCGGGGTCGGCCGTGCTGCCGCGGATGATGCCGACGTTGATCGGGAAAGCCTTGTAGAACAGGTATTCCTCGCCGTCGATTTCCATCACGCGCACCAGCTCCGTACCGCAGGCAAGGGTCTTTTCATTGAGCTTGCCGCCGCCATGGCGCGGATCGACGAAGGTGCCGAGGCCGACTCGGGTCAGGGTTCCCGGCTTGCCCGCGGCGATGTCGCGGAACAGGTGGCAGATCACGCCCTGCGGCAGGTTCCAGGCCTCGATGCGATTGGCCACGGCAAGCTGCTGCAGCTTCGGCACCAGGCCCCAGTGGCCGCCGATCACGCGGCTTACCAGCCCGTCGTGGCCCAGGTGATTGAGGCCGCGCGCGATGCCGTCGCCCTGGCCGGCGGCATACACCAGGGTCAGGTTGCGCGGCCGGCCGAGGCTTTGCGGTTCGGCTGCCTCGCCTTCAAGGAACAGCGCTTCGAGCGCAACGGCGATGTTCTCGGCGAAGCCGATGCCGACAAAGCCGCTGGTGGCAACCGTGTCGCCGTCGCGAATCAGGCGCACCGCGTCGCGCGCGCTGACGACCTTGCCGGTTTCGCCGGCGCGGAAGGAAGCCGCCAGCGTGTGCTGGGTCAAGATGTTCTCCTCATGATGGAGCACCGGCGCCGAATCGGTCGCGACACTCGTCCCGATCACAATGGGATCGAGATGCATGGATGCTCTTCAGCAAGGACCGGGCCATCGCCTAACCCACTGATTTTGTGGGTCGCCGCCGAGGGCTTCCGCTGGGCTTGTACGCGCCGGCGGATATTGCGTACGGCGTGGCGAACATTTGCCGCCTTCCGGGCTCAGCCCAAACCGAGCAGGGCGATCTTTTCGTAGAGCGAGGTGCGCGAGATCCCGAGTTCCACCGCGGCGCGGGCCTTGTTGCCGCCGCAGGCGGCCAGTGCCTTGCGGATGCTGGTGCGCTCGGCCTCGGCGATGGCCTCGGCCAGCGAAAGGCTGGCCGGCGCCGGCGCCGCTGCCTTTGCGGCAGGCAGCACGGCGTTGATGTCGGCCTGTGTCAGAACCTCGCCGTCGCTCATCATCAGCGCGCGCTCCAGCACGTTCTGCAGTTCGCGGATGTTGCCCGGCCAGAGGTGCTGATGTAGGCGCTGCAGCGCCTCCGCGGCGATGTCGCGCAAGGGCAGGCCCAGCTTGTGACAGAGCGTTTCCAGCATGTGCTCGCAGAGCAGCGGCAGGTCGGCCAGCCGCTCGCGCAGCGGCGGTATCGACAGGGTGACGACGTTCAGCCGGTAGTAGAGATCGGTACGAAAGCGCCCCGCCTCGACCTCGGCCTGGAGGTTGCGGCTGGTCGCGGCGACGATGCGCACATCGACCGGCACCAGCCGATTGGAGCCGAGCGCCTCGAATTCGCCCTCCTGGAGGACGCGCAGCAGCTTGGCCTGGAGCGCGGAGGACATGTCGCCGATTTCGTCGAGGAACAGCGTGCCGCCGTCGGCGAGCTTGAACTTGCCCTCGCGCCCCTTGCGCTCGGCACCGGTAAACGCGCCCGGTGCGGTGCCGAAGAACTCGGATTCGAGCAGGGTCTCGGGGATCGCCGCTATGTTCACCGCGACGAAGGGTTTGTCGGCGCGCAGGCTGGCATTGTGGATGGCCTGCGCCAGCAATTCCTTGCCGGTCCCGGTTTCGCCCTGGATCAGCACCGCGGCGCGGGTGCGTGCCGCGCGCCGCGCCTGTTGCTTGAAGGCGACGCAGGCCTCCGAGGCGCCGATGATGGACGACAGTGTGTACTTGGCGCGGCGGGCTTCCGCCAGCCGGCGCTGCGAATCGGCAAAGTCGACCTTGAGGCGGTTGAAGCGCGAGACCAGCGGCGCCAGACCCATGGCGTCGTCAAGCAGCATCAGGCCGATGCCGCCGATCACCGTGCCGGCTTTGTCGCGCAAGGGCAGGCGTACGACGACGAAGGATTCCTCGCCGAAGTCCATGATGTCGAGCATGATCGGGCGCCCGGTTTCCACCACTTCGCGCATAAGGCTGTTGGGCAGGATGCTCTCCACCGGCCTGCCGATGGCGGCGGCGGGGTCGGTAACGCCGAGTCGCTTGGGGTAGCGGTCGTTCATCCATACGATGCGCGCATGGCGGTCGACGATGACGGCGCCTTCGCAGATTTCCGCAAAATGACCGAGCAGCGATTCGGTGGCTACCTTCAGCAGCTGCTCAGCTTCGCTGGCGGCCAGCGGTGTGGCCGAGGTGATTCCCGTGGGCGGCGATGACATGGCTTGAATTCCTTTCCTCCAGCCCGATTCCCTATGCAGGGCGGGCGATGCTTTCGCGACACTATAAGCAGAAACCCGTCCCGTGCTCGAGCGGCAATGGGGGCGCAAGAGAATGAGTCCACCTTTGGCGGAACGGTAGAATACCGCCCATGCCAAGTACACCGCATACCCGATTCTGCCTCGTCCGTCACGGCGAGACCGACTGGAATGGCGAGCGACGGATCCAGGGGCAGATCGACATCGATCTCAATGCGACCGGCGCAGCCCAAGCCCGGGCCTTGCGGCCAGGGCTGACGCAGCACGGCTTCGCCGCAATCTACAGCAGCGACTTGCTGCGCGCCTGGCGCACGGCGCAGATCGCCACAGCAGATCTCGGCCTCGCCGTGGCGCCAGCGCCAACTCTGCGCGAACGGCATTTCGGCGTGCTGCAGGGCACCACCTTGCACGAAGCCAGTCAGAAGCATCCGGAGGTGCATCGTCATCATCTGGCACGGACCCTGGATCATGATTACGAGACCGGCGAATCCCTGGTGATGTTTGCGGCACGCGTAATGAGCGGGCTCGATGCGCTTGCCGCGCGCCACGCCGGACAGAGCGTGCTGGCCTTCACCCACGGTGGCGTGCTCGATGTCGCTTATCGCGCCGCCACCGGTCGGGCGCTCGATGCCCCGCGCGATTTCCCGGTGGCGAATGCCGCCTTCAACTGGCTGGAACGCGACGACCATGGCTGGCGGTTGCTGGCGTGGGCCGACTGCAGTCATTTGACCCGGGCGCTCGACGAAATCCTCGAATAGGGAAGCACGGCGGCCGGATTTTGGATCGCTGTGGGCCGATGCTAAAATCACCCGTTCCCATCCATCCACGGATTCCGCCATGTTTTTGAAGCAGAACACACTCGCCAAGACCGACCCGGATCTCTGGGCCGCCATTCAAAACGAAAACCGCCGCCAGGAAGATCACATCGAGCTGATCGCCTCGGAGAATTACGTGTCCTGGCCGGTCATGGAAGCCCAGGGCTCGCAGCTGACCAACAAGTATGCCGAAGGTTATCCGGGCAAGCGCTACTACGGCGGCTGCGAAAATGTCGACGTCGCCGAGCAGTTGGCCATCGACCGCGCCAAGAAGCTGTTCGGCGCGGAAGCCGCCAACGTCCAGCCGAATTCCGGCTCGCAGGCCAACCAGGCGGTGTTCTTCGCCTTTCTCAAGCCCGGCGACACCGTGCTCGGCATGAACCTCGCTGCCGGCGGCCACCTGACGCATGGAATGGCGCTCAACATGTCCGGCAAGTGGTTCAATGTCGTGCCCTACGGCCTCGATGAAAACGAGGAAATCGACTACGCCGAGATGGAGAAACTGGCGCACGAGCACAAACCCAAGCTGATCATCGCCGGTGCTTCGGCCTATGCGCTGAAAATCGACTTCGAGCGCTTCGCCAAGGTGGCGAAGGCGGTCGGTGCGATTTTCATGGTGGACATGGCGCACTATGCCGGACTGGTCGCCGCGGGCTTCTACCCCAACCCGGTACCCCATGCCGACGTCGTCACCTCGACCACCCACAAGACCCTGCGCGGCCCGCGCGGCGGCCTGATCCTGATGCGCGCCGAACACGAGAAGGCGATCAACTCGGCGATCTTCCCCGGTCTTCAGGGCGGCCCGCTGATGCACGTGATCGCCGCCAAGGC
>JAUYSD010000142.1 GCA_030696505.1 Sulfuritalea sp.
CTCAAAGCATGCCCGATCGGCGTCAGTACATCCCGTGCGACTCCCTTCGTCCTAAGGTCTTCTTTGACCATTTCTACCTTTGCCTTGAGTTCATCCTTGATTGGATTGAAGCTCCGGTTGTGGACATACATATGCAACAGATCGATTGAGAATGGGGCGCCCTTCACACTCAAAGCATGCCCGATCGGCGTCAGTACATCCCGTGCGACTCCCTTCGTCCTAAGGTCTTCTTTGACCATTTCTACCTTTGCCTTGAGTTCATCCTTGCCTGGCTTGAGTTTGAAGTTCGCCAGGTAGTGATCGACGCTCAGTTCCAGAAACAGGCGGGACAGTACGGCCACGGCATTGGGCGCTTGCTGCACATCGATGCGACGTTGCAGCTCATGATAGATGGCATTGATTCGTGGCTCATCAATTTCGAGGATGCAGGTCCGAGGGATCAGGCGTTTCCTGTTCGATGCCAGTGGTTTCGATTTTCGGCCTTTTCCCCGACCTGCACTGGCAGCATCTGGTCCCTGACTAAGCAACCACGGATCAGTCTGTTTCTTGGGATCAGGCAGATCGTCCTTGATCGATTTGATGTACTTCACGCGATCCGACTTTGTGTAAATTTGGTTCACCGTAATGGATCTGCCGCCAATATCCCGAACCAACCTTTTTAGCCCCTTGAACAGGGCCGCATCATTGGCTGATGCAGAAACTTTGCCATTTTCGATTGAGAGTCCGAGTGCAGAACGGCAATCTGGATCACCGAGGATCCGGCCCAGGTTGGTGATCGGAAACCGTTCTAGGTCTGCGCGGGTTTTTGCATCAAGCTTGGCGTTGTTGCGGACATATTCCAGAACTTGCAGTGCTGGTTCTTTGCCACGAAAGCGTGCCGATTCTTCACCATCCCAAGGAACAATTCCGGCTCCGTCATTTTCCCCGGTGTGCCTCAAATCAATCCAATGGTCCGCTTCTTCTCTACTGTCTAAGACGACACACGACTGAGGATCCACGAGCGTGTGATCGACCTTGTCCGCCAGCGCTCTGAGGCGCTTGCTCAAGGAGGCCGACATTGGCATCCCGCCGACGCGGGTTGGATCGCAAAGCAGCTTCACCGCAGCGAGTCGTCTGTTGCCTTCAAGGACGATATAGCGGCCATCGCTATCATCCTTAATGACGATCATTCTGTCGGCGGGATTCATTCCTTGCGTAGCAATGTCTTCCGCCAAGGTCACGAGTTTGCCCGGTGATCGCTTGACTATTGACTCCAGGGCACTGACTTGGTCCGCATAACCTTTGCCGCGAGGATTCTCCAGGTCAAGCTTCAATTCATCGACCGGAATATCCATCTCTTTGTCCGATGCCATTTCCACTCCCCCTTTAGCAATTGTTTTGTGTTTTGCCAAGTTACTCGTGCCGATTCAACGAAAATCGCCAACGCTCCCGCATTCACACCCTTTGCTATTTCGTCATATCTTGGAAGCCTTGGGTTGACCCCTTGCCGCTTCTGGATAATCAAATTGGACTTGGTACATAACGATTCTTCAAAAACCTAACAGCTATTCAACGAGCCATCTGGATCGTGTATTGATAATCGCAAAACATGCCGATTCGTAGTTACCGTTTGATCCATTGTAGGCGTGCACAAGTAGTCTGCCAGTACATGCAATGATAATATCGATGGATGACGTCGGGTTGTCGTGCAGCCTTGTGCGATTGTCCCCTTGAAGAAACGCCACCAACGGCGGCGTCTGGCCGTCACCAGTTTGTTCACGGCGCCGCCGCGTGTTCCATGTCGCACTGGTGAATCTCGACCGTGACATGGACCACTTCCTCATGCACGGCCAGTTGCTGGCGCACGCGTTGCGCGGTGAGGTTCGGGTCGTGGGTGACCAGGCTCAGGGCGCAGGCGTAGGAGGCCTTGCCGACGCGCCAGACGTGCAGGTCGGCGATCCGCGTCGCAGCGTCTGCGGCGCCGGTCTCCACCGCCTCGCGGATCTCGGCCACTACGGGATGGTCCATCTCGCGGTCGAGCAGTACCTTGCCGGTCTCCAGCAGCAGCTTGCGCGCCCATGAGGCGACCAGCACCGCGCCGACGATGCCCATGACAGGGTCGAGCCAGGACCAGCCGTAGTAGAGGCCGCCGATCAGCGCGGCGATGGACAGCAGCGATGTCGCCGCATCGGCCAGCACGTGCAGGTAGGCCGAGCGGAGATTGAGGTCGTGATGGTGGTGGCCGTGGCCGCCGGCGTGATGCTGCGCGTTGCCGTGCCCGTGATGCTCCTGCGCGCGGCCCAGGATCAGGGCGCAGACGACATTGACGACCAGCCCGATCGCGGCGATCGCCAGGGCTTCGCGGTAATGGATGGCCTGCGGCGTGATGATGCGTTCGACCGAGCCGACCAGCATCAGGGCGGCGACGCCGAGCAACAGGATGGCGCTGGTATAGCCGCCGAGAATTTCGATCTTCCAGGTGCCGAAGGCGAAGCGCGGATCGTCGGCATGGCGCCGGGCCGCGGCATAGGCGAAGGCCGACAGCCCGATGGCGAGCGCATGGGAACGCATGTGCCGGCCGTCGCCGCGCCGGCCGGCTGCGGCGCGCCTGTGCAAGATCGCATCGTGCCGCTGTGGAAAGAATGGTGCAATGCAGCAAAGTGTGGGTAGAATCGCCGGCTGCCTGTTCGCCGTTCCGCTTTTCGCGGCGACAGCGATGCCACTCATTCGGACTGTTCCCGCTCATGAAAAACTGGAAACTCAGATCGAAACTCGCCGCATTGGTCGCCTTGTCCGTTCTGGGTTTCATCATCAGCATCGCCTTCAGCCTGGCCGAACAGCGCGCCACCATGATCGAGGACCGCAAGCTGAAGACCCGGCACGTGGTCGAGGTGGCGCGCGGTTTCGTCGCGCGTTTCCAGGCGCTGGAGGCGCAGGCCGTGATGCCGCGCGCGGAGGCGCAGAAGGCGGCGATCGCGGCGGTGCGCGCGCTGCGCTATGGCGGCGACGAGTATTTTTTCATCAACGACATGAACAACCGGTCGCTGATGCATCCGATCAAGCCGGACCTCGAAGGCCGGGATCTGTCCGAACTCAAGGACCCGGACGGCACGCGCATCTTCGCAGAATTCACGGCGCTGGTCCGCGCCCGCGGCGAGGGCTATCTGGACTACCGGTGGCCAAAGCCGGGCAGCACCGAGGCGGTGAAGAAAGTCTCCTATGTCCAGGGTTTCGAGCCCTGGGGATGGATCATCGGCTCCGGCATCTACGTCGATGATGTCGACGCGGCCTTTCAGGCGATATTGCTGAAGCAGGGCCTCATCGCAATTTTCGGCACGCTGCTGCTGCTCGGCTTCGCCGCCTATGTCGGGCGCCAGATCACGGTGCCGCTGCGCACCGCCATGGCGGCCGTGGAGGCGCTGGCCAAAGGCGACCTGACCATCGAACTCAAGCGCGGCGCGAAAGACGAAATCGGCGTGCTGCTGAACGACGTGGCCGAGATGACGGCGCAGCTGGCGGCCACCGTCAAGCGCGTCCAGGCCGGCGCCGAGGGCGTCGTCAGTGCCTCGCGCCAGGTTTCGGCCACCGCCCAGTCCTTGTCGCAATCGACCAGCGAGCAGGCGGCGAGCGTCGAGCAGATCTCCGCGGCGGTCGGCGAGATGGAACTGTCCATCGCCCGCAACCAGGACAATGCGAAGCTCACCAAGGGCATCGCGATGCAAGTGGCGGCGCAGGCCGGCGAGGGCGGCCAGGCGGTGGCCGATACGGTCGCGGCGATGAAGCGGATTGCCGAGACCATCGGCATCGTGGACGAGATCGCCTATCAGACCAACCTGCTGGCGCTCAATGCCGCGATCGAGGCGGCGCGTGCCGGCCAGCACGGGCGCGGCTTCGCCGTGGTGGCCGCGGAAGTCCGCAAACTGGCCGAGCGCAGCCAGATCGCCGCGGGCGAAATCGGGGCCCTGGCCGCGGGCAGCGTCGCTCTTGCCGAACGGGCCGGCAGCCTGCTCGACGAGATCGTGCCGAGCATCGAGAAGACCGCGCGGCTGGTGGTCGAGATTTCGGCGGCCTCCGAGCAGCAGGCCAGGGGTTCGCTGCAGATCGGCCAGGCGGTCGGCCAGGTCAGCCAGGCGGCGCAGCACAATGCCAGCGCCTCGGAGCAGCTTTCGGCGACCTCGGAAGAAATGCATGCGCAGGCCACCGACCTGCAGGCCGCCATCGCCTTCTTCAAGCTGGCCTGACAGCGGCTGGCGCGCCGTAGCGCCAGCGCCAACTCTTGCCCGCCGCAGGCGCGGTGGCTATGCCGCGGGACCGAAGTTCTCGTCGCAGAAACGCTCGATCTCGCGTTCGATGCGCGGCCTCAGGGCGATCAGCAGGAAACCGAGCTTGACGTAGATTTCGACTTCCTTCTTGCCCACCTCGATGTGGCCGGCGACGCCCACGCGCTGAAAACGCAGCGTGTTGCCCTCCCATTCGTGGTCGAGGCCGAATTCCTCGCTGAGTTCCTCGGCAATGTGCTCGGCGCCCTTGCGGGCTTTCTTCAGCGTGGTGCCGTGTGCGCGCGTAACCCTGATTTCGCTCATCGCCGCCCTCCTCGCCTCAGACTTTTTCGTCGCGCAGTTCGCGCCGCAGGATCTTGCCGACGTTGGTCTTCGGCAGTTCGCTGCGGAAGGCAATCTGGCGCGGCACCTTGTACCCGGTCAGGTTGGCACGGCAGTGTTCGAGCAGCGAGGCTTCGGTCAGGTCCGGGTCCCTCTTCACCACATAAATCTTGACCGCTTCGCC
>JAUYSD010000173.1 GCA_030696505.1 Sulfuritalea sp.
CTGGTGCCGCTCGACCTGCATTACAGCAAGGGCCGCGTCAAGCTGTCGGTCGGGCTGGCCAAGGGCAAGAAGCAGCACGACAAGCGCGATGCCGAGAAGGACCGCGACTGGGTTCGCGAGAAGGCGCGCGTGATGCGCGACCGCCGCGGCTGAACTCGGCCAGGTACCCTTCCCCATGACCCCGACCACGCTGCTCTGGCTGGTGACCGGCTGCCTGATGCTGCAGCCCTTGTCGACCGATCTCTACCTCGCGTCGCTGCCGAATCTGGCCAGCGACTTTGCCACGACTCCCGCGGCGGTACAGCAGACCCTGTCGCTGTTCGTCTTCGGCTTCGGCACGGCGCAGCTCGTCAGCGGCCCGCTGTCCGACCGCTTTGGCCGGCGTCCGGTGCTGATCGGCGGCCTCTCGGTATATCTGGTTTCCGGCCTGGCCTGCGCCCTGGCATCGAGCCTGGACCTGCTGGTGGCAGCGCGTTTCGCCCAGGCGATCGGTTGCTGCACGGCCGTGGTGGTGGCCCGCGCCATCATCCGCGACGCCTACGCGCCGGCCGAGGGCGCCCGGGTGCTGGCCAAGGCCAGTTCCCTGCTGGCGCTGGCGCCCATTCTCGGCCCGATCCTCGGTGGCTACCTGCAAGTGAGCTTCGGTTGGCGTGCGGCATTCGTGGCGCTGGCCATGGCCGGGCTGGCGGTCTGGATTGCAGCCTGGCGCAGCATGAAGGAATCCAACAGCCGATTGAATCCGGAGGCCATGCGTCTGGGTAGCCTGGCCCGCACCTATCTCGCCGTCGTCCGCACGCCGGCTTTCTGGGCCTATGCCCTGCCCGGCGCGATTTCCTACGCCTCGATCTTCGTCTTCATTTCCGGCACGCCTTTCGTCCTGATCCGGGTTCTCGGCGTGGCGACCGAGTACTACGGCTACCTGTTCGCCGTCGGCGTCTGCGGTTATCTCGGCGGTACCCTGATCTGCCGCCGGCTGCTGTCCAGAATCGGCATCGACCGCGTGCTGACGCTGGGCACCGCGATCGGCCTGGTCGGCGGTCTGGGCTTCCTCGGCCTGGTGCTGGCGGGCGTCAGCCACTGGACCCTGGTGGTGGCCGCGCAGTTCGTGGTGATGACCGCCCATGGCATCAACTTTCCCTGCGCCCAGTCGGGATCTCTGGCCCCCTTCTCGCAACAAGCCGGGGCCGCTGCGGGACTCTTCGGCTGCCTCACCATGTATGCAGCCCTGCTGGCTGGAACCTGGGTCGGGGGCAGCCACGACGGTACGCTGCTGCCGCTGGCCAGCATCAGCGCCACGGTGGCCGTCATCCTGTTCGCCGGCACCCGGCTTCTGGCGCGGCACGGCACGGCTACCTAAGACGCATTCGCCGTAGCGGACTCTGTCTGCCGGGGATTCCGCTTTGCGGGCCGGCAAGCGCCAACTCTTGCGGGGTTGCGGCGCTCAGTAGTCGAAGCGCGCCTGTAGATCCTGCAGATTCAGTTCGTGCAGTATCCGGCCCAGGCGTTCACGCGCATTGCCGCGCGGGGTGTTGCCGCGACGGGCGATGATCAGTTCGTTCTTCATCGAATGCTCCCAGCCCACCAGTTCGGTGACCGTCAACTGGTAGCCATGCGCTTCGAGCAGCAGGCAGCGCAGCACATTGGTGATCTGGCTGCCGAATTCGCGGGTGTGTATCGGATGGCGCCAGATTTCGGTGAGCGGCGTCTGCGCCAGCGATTCGCTCTTGTGTCGGCGCAGCACGGCCGCCACTTCGGCCTGGCAGCAGGGCACCAGCACGATGAATTGCGCCTTTTTGTGCAGGGCAAAGCGGATCGCGTCGTCGGTCGCAGTGTCGCAGGCATGCAGGGCGGTGACGATGTCGACCTGGGACGGTAGCTGCGCCGATCCGATCGAATCCTCGACCGAGAGATTGAGCAGGGATAGACGGGCGAAGCTCAGGCGCTGCGCCAGTTCGCGGGATTTCTCGACCAGTTCGGCGCGCGTCTCGATGCCGAAGACCTGCCCGTGGTCGTGGCCCTTGAGGAACAGGTCGTAGAGGATGAAACCGAGATAGGACTTGCCGGCGCCATGATCGACCAGCGTCAGGTCGCCGCGCGCGGCCATGACTTCGGCCAGCAGCGGCTCGATGAACTGGTAGAGGTGATAGACCTGCTTCAGCTTGCGCCGGCTGTCCTGGTTGAGCTTGCCGTCGCGGGTCAGGATGTGCAGTTGCTTGAGCAGTTCGAGCGACTGCTCCGGCTTGATCTCTGGGATGCTGTTCAAACCGGGGCTCAGTCTTCGGCGGGCAGGCGGATGATGTGCTGGCCGGATTTCTCGTCGCGTTCCAGCACCAGCAGCTTGTGCTTCATGGCATCTTCGAGCAGTTCGCCGAAGGAGCGGTAGCCGTAATAGGACTCGCTGAAGCCGGGCTTGCGCCGTTTGAGTGTCTGCTTGACCATCGAGCCCCAGATCTTCTCGTCTTCGCCGCGCTCGGTGACCAGGGCCTCGACGGTTTCGACGACCAGGTCGATGGCTTGCTGCCGCTTCCTGTCTTCGGTCTTCTCCTCGGTCTTTTCCTCGCTCTTCGGCTTGGCGGCCGTGCTGGTAGCTGGCTTGGCCGCGGCCTTGCGTTCGCTGCGCTGCTTCTTGGCCGGCAGCTCGCGCACCAGGTCGTCGTAGAAAATGAACTCGTCGCAGTTGGCGGCGAGCAGGTCGGAAGTCGCCGCCTTGACGCCGACGCCGATCACGCGCTTGTTGTTCTCGCGCAGCTTGGATACCAGAGGCGAGAAATCCGAGTCGCCGCTGATGATGACGAAGGTATCGACATGCGACTTGGTGTAGCAGAGGTCAAGCGCATCGACGACGAGGCGGATGTCCGCTGAATTCTTTCCACTCAACGAACGCTTCGGAATCTCGATCAGTTCGATGGCCGCTTCGTGAAGGGGTCTTTTATATTCGGAATAATCGGCCCAATCGGCATAAGCCTTCTTCACGATGATCT
>JAUYSD010000177.1 GCA_030696505.1 Sulfuritalea sp.
AGGCGCAACGGCATGCCGCGCACGAGCAACGCCGTGGCGCCGCTGCTCACGGCGGCGACCAGCATAGGCCGCTGCTTTGCCATCGGCACCAGCAACACCAGCAGGGCGATGGTGGCCATGAATTCCAGCGACCAGTGTTTCGGGATCGAGCCGGCGGCGAGCACCCCGACCAGGGCAAAGGCCTGCCACAAGGCCCAGGACCAGAGCGAGGGCGCCAGGTAGTAGCCGAGCCGCCAGCGCGGGTCATCGACCGTCAGCATCTTCTCCAGACAGCAGGCGAACACGCCGTCGGTCAGCAGGTGGCCGGCGAACCAGCGCCGCGGCGTATCGACGCCGCGAAAGCCTTCGGCGATGGCGGCGCTGAAAATGATGAAGCGCAGATTCAGCGCCAGCGCCGTGACCACGATCAGCCACAGCGGCGCGCCGATCCCGATCAGCGGCAGCGTGCCGAGCTGGGCGGTGCCGGCGAAGACGATGAGGTTCATGCCCATCGCCTGCGTCGGCGTGAAGCCGGTGCTGATCATGGCCATGCCGGTGACCATGGCCCAGGGAATCAGGCCCACCGACATCGGCAGGAAGCTGCGGAAACCCTCGCGGGCGCCGGCATGGAACGATGAACTTGGCATGAAAGGGAAGCGGTAACGAATCCCCCGCATTGTATGAAGATTCGCCGCCGGCCCGCCAGCGGTCGCTCAGGTTTGCGCCAGGTGGCCTTCGGCAAGGGCGGCGCGATACACCTTCAATGCCACGTGCGCGTCATCGGCGGCATAGAGCATCTGGCGTTCGGTCAGGCGCGGATGAGCCCAGTTGGAGGTGGTGGTGCGTTTGGATTTCTGCATGCGCCGCCCGAGGTAGCGAGCGACCGCCGTTTTCGCCCCCAGGGTCTGCCGCGGTTGGTCGGAGGGCAGCGCGCGCGAAAGATCGAGCACATGCTGCACCTCGATGCCGAGCCGCGCGCGCAACTGCGCCAGGTCGCTGCCGAGGCCGAAGCCGACTTTGAGGATGCGCCGCGATTCGAGGATTTCCTGCAGGCCGTGGTGATGCAGGTGGTGCTCCATCTGCGCCCTGACCGGAAACAGATAGACACGGTCGGCCGTTGCCAGCTGGATCAGGTGCGGCCCGGTCGACACCTCGCCCTTGGCGAAGGTCGGCTTGGCCTCGGTGTCGAAGCCGAGCACCGTCTCCGCCAGCAGCAGCCGGCAGGCGTCGGCGGCGGCCGCCGGCGCATCGACCAGCACCACGTCGGCGATGGCGATGCCCTGATAGGGCGGCAATTCGGCAGCGGGGCTGGTGGCGGGAAGAGTGTCCAAGGTGTCGTGTGCGTTTGGGCGGGTCGGCGGGTCGGCGGGTCGGCGCGGCAGGGCAGCAGCGCCGGATTGGCCGCTGGAAGCGGATTGCGGCGGCATTTTGGTGGCATCGAAGTCTATAGGATCGGGGCCGCAACTCGGTTTACAATTGCAGGCTTCAACGTGTACGAGTTCCCGGGCATGTCCGAAACTGCATTCTGCTACCACTGCCGCCAGCATCATCCGAAGACGGAGATGCGCCAGATCGAGACCAAGGCTGGCAAGCGCTGGCGCTGCATCCGCAGCATCGAGGCCACACGCCAGGGCCAGGCCGCGCGCGAAGCCTACGGCCGCCAGGTTTCCGAGATGAACAAGTCCGAGGCGCAAAGTCGGGCGCGACTGTCGAAGCCGATCGTCGTCTGACGGCTACCCCGCCCGCATCGGCCGACCATGATGCTGCGCGGGTTTGTCCTTCTCCTGCCGGCCCTGCTCGCCGCCTGTGCGCCGCTGCCATCGGGCCAGGGGCGCGGTGCGCTGTGGCAGCCCTCGCCGAACTTCGACCAGCGCCGGCCGAATTTCGTCATCCTGCACCAGACCACCAACGACAACGTCGGACAGGCGCTGGCGACGCTGACCAATCCGGAGCGCCGCGTCAGCGCCCACTACCTGATCGGCCGCGACGGCACAGTCCTGCAACTGGTCGATGAGGCCGCCCGCGCCTGGCATGCCGGCGAATCGCGCTGGGGCGGCATGAGCGATCTCAACTCGGCTTCGATCGGCATCGAACTCGACAACACCGGCGAGGAGGAATTCGCCGAGCCGCAGATCCTCGCCCTGCTGGCGCTGCTCGACGAACTGCGCAGGCGCCATGCCATCCCGGCGGCCAACTATCTGGCGCACGGCGATGTGGCGCCGACGCGCAAGGTCGATCCGGGCCGCCGCTTCCCCTGGCGCAGGCTCGCCGCGCAGGGCTTCGGCCTCTGGTGCGACGCGCCGCCGGCGGCGGCCCCGGCCGGCTTCGATGCGCAGCTCGGCCTGCAGGCGCTGGGTTATGACGTCGCCGTCCCCGCCGCCGCGCGCGCGGCCTTTCGCCGCCACTTCCTGGCGCAGGACGGCGAGGCCGAACTGGCGCCCGACGAGCAGGCCCTGCTGCACTGCCTGCTGCAGCAGACACTGCGGCCGCAAGCCCGCGGCCCGGCCGCCCCCGCGGCACTGGAGTGAAGCCATGACCCGCACCCGCTACGCCGAGATTGCCGCCTACCTCACCAAGGACGGCTCCGAAATCCGCGAACTCATGCATCCCGCCGTGCACGGCAACCGACTGCAAAGCCTGGCCGAAGCCAGCATCGCGCCGGGCCGGCGCACCCAGCTGCATCGCCATGCGCTGAGCGAGGAGCTGTACCACGTCACCGCGGGCAGCGGCCTGATGACCCTGGGCGACAGCCGCTTCAAAGTTGGCGCTGGCGACACGGTGCTGATCCCGCCCGGCACGCCGCATTGCATCGAAGCCGGCGGCGCCGAAGTGCTGCGCATCCTCTGCTGCTGCAGCCCGCCCTATGCGCACGAGGATACCGAGCTGCTGGAGGCGGACTGATGGCGGGCAACCTGTTCGCCGATCTGCCGCGCGCGACGGCGCAAGACGCCGAGCGCTTCGACACGTTGCTGGCGCGGCCGGGGCTACGCATCGAGCGCATCGTGTCCACCGGCCAGGCCAGCCCGCCCGGCTTCTGGTACTGCCAGCAAGATGCCGAATGGGTGGCGCTGCTGAGCGGCGAAGCCCTGCTGCGCTTCGAGGACGAAGCCGCGGCGCGGCGCTTGCGCGCCGGCGACTGGCTCTACATCGCCCCGCAGCGGCGCCATCGCGTGGACTGGACCGCTGAAGAAACGCCGACGCTGTGGCTGGCCGTGCATCACGCCGGCGCCTGATTCGGCGCCAGACTCAAGAGTTGGCGCTGACGCTACGGCGCCGCCTCCGGGTTAGGCGCCGGCCTTGCCCAGGGAGAGCTTGAGCGGGACTTCGCGCTCATTGCCCTCGTGCTTGCCGGGCTCGCCGAGCATCACCCGCGCGGCCGGCGCACCGGCCTCCTTGAGCGTGGCCAGCGCGGCCTCGCCGCGCGCCTGCGCGAGCTGATACAGGCGATCGTCGGGCAGGACCTCCTTGTCACGCAGGCGCTGGTAGAGCACGGCATGAAAGTCGGCACCCTTCAGCGCGCCGACTTCGTCCGCGGAGAGCGCGCGCGGCGGGTTCATCAGACCGCCCAGGCGCGACATCACCTTGCCGCCCAGGCTTTCTTCGAGCTGGCCCGGATTGGCGCCGCGAAAGCCCTGCTTGAGCCCGGCCAGCTCAGCCTTGCCGAAACGCTCGGCGAACAGATCTTCGAGCGCCGCCTGTATCTGCGGCTGGCGCAGCGCAACCGGTCCCGGATCGCCCTTGGTGTCGCCCTGGTAGCCGCTCTTTTGCAGCAGCGTGCGGCGCAGCTGCAGGTCCTGCAGGGCGCTGCGGTCGGCTTCGTTCCAGTTGCCCTGCAGCGTCAGCGCCAGCGCCGGGCGCTTGTTCAGCGCCGCGGCGAGCTTGACCAGCTTCTCGCGCTCGGGCGGCGTCAGGCGCCGCGCGCCGGCGTCGAAGGCGATGCTTTCGAGTTTCTCGTCGCCGCCGCCGAACAGCGCACCGAGCGCCCGGAAAGGCGCGGTGACGATCTTGGTCAGGACATTGGTGATGACTTTCCAGACCAGGCCGCCATAGCTGAACTGCGGATCGTCGAGGCTGCCGCTGACCGGCAGGCCGAGGTCGATGCGGCCATCGGAATCC
>JAUYSD010000317.1 GCA_030696505.1 Sulfuritalea sp.
GGCCGGCATCTCCTGCTTGACCCAGAGCGACCAGTCGCGCGGCAGAAACTCGGGCGCGACGAAGAACCAGAGGAACATCTGCACCAAAAGCGGTACGTTGCGGAACAGCTCGACCCAGGCATTGCCGAAGCCGACCAGCAGGCGCGAGGGCGTGGTGCGCAGCGCGCCGACCGCGATGCCGATGGCCAGCGCAAGCAGCCAGGCCGTCAGCGACACGGCCAGGGTCCAGCCCAGGCCGGTGATCAGCCAGTCGAGGTAGGTCTCGTCACCCGACTTGACCTGCTCGCGGAAGATGCCCCAGTTCCAGTGGTAGCTCATGCTGTGCAAGGTCGAAGCGGCGAACGGCGCGGCGGCGCCGTAGCGCCAGCGCCAACTCTTACTTCTTGTTGAAGCTCTCGGCCGGCGCGTCGCTCGGCGCCTTGATCAGGGCCTTCAGTTGCTCGCTCATGGGAAAGTTCATGCTGACGTTCTTGGGCGGGATCGGCGAGAGGAACCAGCGAGTGTAGAGCTTGTCGAGTTCGCCGCTTTTCATGAGGCCGATGACCGCCGCGTCGACCAGCTTCTTGAATTCTGGATCGTCCTTGCGCAGCATGATCGCGATCGGCTCGACGTTGAGCACCTCGCCGACGATGGCGTAATCGGCCGGCGACTTCGAGCTGACGATGAGGCCGGCGAGCAGGTTGTCGTCCATGACGAAGGCCACCGCGCGGTCGGTTTCCAGCATCAGGAAGGCGTCGGCGTGGTCCTTGCCATAGACCTCCTTGAAGTCGATGCCCTTGCCCTTCTCGTGGGCGCGCATCAGCTGCACGCTGGTGGTGCCGGTGGTGGTCGCCACCGGCTTGCCGCCGAGCTGGCCAAGACTGGTGATGCCGGAAGATTTTTTCACCGCCATGCGCACGTTGGTGACGAAGGTGGTCGGCGCGAAGGTCACCTGTTTCTGCCGCGCCTCGTTGTTGGTGGTCGAGCCGCATTCGAGGTCGACCGTGCCGTTGGCGACCAGCGGGATGCGGTTCTGCGAAGTCACCGCCTGGTGCTGCAGCTTGAGCGCCGGCAGCTTGAGCCGGGCCTTGACCGCATCGACGATGCGGTTGCAGACGTCGATGTGGTAACCCACCGGCTGCTGCCTGTCGTCGAGGTAGGACAGCGGGTAGGAGGATTCGCGGATGCCCAGCGTGATGCTGCCGCTGTCCTTGATTTTCTTCAGCGTGCCTGCATCCTGGGCCAGCGCGGGTGCGGCGACGGCGGCGAGGATCAGTGAAACGAGTGCTGCGGCGCGGGCGTTCATGGCGGTCTCCTTGGATCAGGCTTCGATCAGGTGCTGCTGCTGTTGCAAGGCCCACATCTGGGCATACAAACCGTCGCGTGCGAGCAGCGCGCGGTGGCTGCCGCGTTCGACGATGCGCCCGGCATCGAGCACCAGGATCTCGTCGGCGTTCATGACTGTAGACAAGCGGTGGGCGATGATCAAGGTGGTGCGGCCGACGGCGACCTGCTCCAGCTCGGCCTGGATGGCTTTTTCGGTCTTCGAATCGAGCGCCGAGGTGGCCTCGTCGAAAATCAGGATCGGCGGGTTCTTCAGCAGCGCGCGCGCGATGGCGACGCGCTGCTTCTCGCCGCCGGACAGCTTGAGGCCGCGTTCGCCGACACGCGTCTGGTAGCCTTCGGGCAGGCGCTCGATGAAGTCGTGGATGTGCGCGGCCTGGGCCGCCGCGATGACTTCCTCGCGCGGCGCCGCGGGCCGGCCGTACTGGATGTTGTAGAAAATCGTGTCGTTGAACAGCACCGTGTCCTGCGGCACGATGCCGATCGCGGCGCGCACCGAGTACTGCTGCAGCGCGCGCAGGTCGGAGCCGTTGATCCTGACCGAGCCCGAGCTGGTGTCGTAGAAGCGGAACAGCAGCCGCGCCAGGGTGGACTTGCCCGAGCCGCTGTGGCCGACCACGGCCACCGTCCTGCCAGCGCCAACTTTGAAATTCACGTCGAACAGGATCTGCCGGTTGGACTCGTAGGCGAAGCCGACATTGACGAACTCGATCTCGCAGGGGCCGCTTTCAGCATTGGGGAACAAGGGCCGCGCATCGGGCGCATCCTGGATTTCGCGGTTCTTGCCAAGCAGGCCGAACATGCGCTCGATGTCGGTCAGCGACTGGCGGATCTCGCGGTAGAGCACGCCGAGGTGGTTGAGCGGCATGTAGAGCTGGATCAGGAAGGCATTCACCAGCACGATGTCGCCCACCGTCATGTTGCCGGAGGCGACGCCGACCGCGGCGCGCCACATCATCACCGTCACGCCGGCGGCGATGAGCAGCGACTGGCCCAGATTGAGCCAGGACAGCGAAATCTGGCTCTTGATCTGCGCCTTCTCCCACTTCTGCATCTGCTCGTCGTAGCGGTCGTGCTCCCAGCGCTCGTTGTTGAAATACTTGACCGTCTCGAAGTTGATCAGGCTGTCCACGGCGCGCACGTTGGCCGCCGAATCCAGCTCATTGACCTCGCGCCGCAGCACCGTGCGCCAGTTGGTGACGACTATGGTGAAGCTGACGTAAAGCACCAGCGTGATCAACGTGATCAGCGTGAAATCCTTGTCGTAGCGCGCGGCGAGTATGCCCAGCACCAGCGCGATCTCGACCAGCGTGGGCAGGATCGAATACAGCGTGTAGCTGATCAGCGAGCCGATCGAGCGCGTGCCGCGTTCGATGTCGCGCGTCAGGCCCCCGGTCTGGCGGTCCAGGTGGAAGCGCAGCGAGAGCGAATGCAGGTGCTCGAACACCTGCAGCGTGATGGTGCGCACCGCGCGCTGGGTGACGCGGGCGAAGAAGATCTCGCGCAGCTCGGTGAACAGCACGGTCGAAAAGCGCAGCGCGCCGTAGGTCGCCAGGAGGCCCAACGGCACCAGCAGCACGGCCTGCTCCAGCTTGCTGGCGCCGGGCAGGGTGAAGGTGTCGATGATGTCCTTGAACACCAGCGGCACCGCGACGTTGGTCAGCTTGGCCAGCAGCAGGCAGACCAGCGCGAAGACCACGCGGCCCTTCCATGCCCACAGATAGGGCAGCAGGGTCTTGATCGTGTGCCAGTCGTGGCGGGTCTCGGGAATCGGGCCCGGCAGGGCCATGGTGGGGGGGGTGCGGCGCATCATGCTTTAGATTCTAACAACATGGCGCGGCGCGCCCCGCTTGGCGTTCAGGTCGACAGCTTGCGCCCCAGCCTGTCCTCGACGGCAGCCACCTTGGCCTTGATGCGTCCGCCCGGCCCCGCGCGATAGTCGATCTTGATCTGGGTGCTGATGCGGTCGCAGTCGGTGCGCATCGCCTCGAAGCAGGCGGTGACGACCGCCATCACCTCGGCCCATTCGCCTTCGATGATGGTGCCCATCGGCGTCAGTTGGTAGGGCAGGCCACTCTTGTCGATGATGTCGAGCGAGCGCGCGACATAGGGGCTCAGGCTCTCGCCCTTGGCGAAGGGCGACATCGAAAATTCAAGCAGCACCATGCTCGCCTCCCTGGGCCCGGCCCGCCAGCGCGTCGATCGCCAGCACCGTGAAGTCGTCGGCACCGTGACCGGCGGCAATCAGCCGGTCCATGCGGTCGGCCACGCAGGGCAGCACCGCCAGCGGCCGGCCGCCGGCCGTCGCCAGCATCAGGCCGAGGTCCTTGCGCGCCATGGCCAGCTCGAAGCTCGGCGCGAACCTGCCCCTGGCCATGTTGGCGCCGCGCGTCGCCACGATCGTATTCAGATCCAGCAGGCCGAACAGCCGGACCGCCGCCTCGCCATCGACGCCGCTGGCCTGGGCCAGGGTCAGCACGTCGGCCGTGGCCGCCGACAGGCTGATGATCAATGCGTTGCCGAGAAGCTTGTTCACGGCGGCAAGATCGCTGCGCTCGCCCTGGTATTCGAGGCGCCCGGTCATTCTCGCCAGCTCGTCTTTGACGCTGTCGAAGACCGCGGCCGGGCCCGCGGCCAGCATCGAGCCTTGCGCTTTGCGCGCCGCGGCCGGGGTCATGAACACCGGACAGTGCAGATACTTCAGGCCGGCCGTCGCGAGCCGCTGCGCCCGCTCGGCGGTGAGCGGCGGCAGCGTCGTGCTGTGGTCGATCAGCACCGCCTCGGCCGAGAATCCGGCGCCTGCCGCGGCAATGACTTCATCCACCACCGCGTCGTCCTTCAACACCAGATGCACCCGCCTCGCCCCGCCCACCGCCTCGGCCGGCGTCGATGCCACCCGAATGCCAAACCCGGTCAGGGCGCGCGCCTTGTCCGGCGACCGGTTCCAGACCGTGACCGTATCCCCCCGCTGCGCCGCCGCTTCCGCAAAAGCCGCGCCGAGCAATCCTGTCCCGAGAAATGCAATGTTTGCCATGGCCGTATTCCTGAAGAATTGAGCATCCTGGATCACGCCGAAGCCCGTCGCGCGACGGGTCTGCGTTGCAGATGATCTTAACCCGGAGCCGGCGGGTCGGCTCGGGGTATCGGTGCGGCGGTCATTGCATCGGATCGGGGAGCGAGCTCTCCGCGTTTGCCCCGTTCGTCGGGATTGCCGCGCTACGCGCCAACGACTGCATTCCGGAAATCAGCTGAAGTCACGCTTTCGGCCATTCCTGGCGGTTGCACAGCAAGAAACATCAGTCGGCGGGTGACGTAGTAATATGCCACATATAGCCACACGGGAAAGCGCTATCGTGAAATCCGTCCGCATCACCGACGAGCTTTATGCCGCCGCCGAGGCGGCCTCCGGGATCATGCACCGCTCGATTGCAATGCAGCTTGAGCACTGGGCCAGCCTTGGCCGGAAGCTCGAGGCGCAGCACATGAACGACGTGCAGCAACTGGCCGCCGGCGAAGATCTGACGCTGCGCGCTGCGAAGAAACGTTCGCAGCAGGACTTCGCGCGCGCGGTCAAGCGCGGCGCCCTGGCCAATACGGCAGGAATGTTTTTCTCGAAAGCATTCTTCAAGGAAGTTTCGGTTGATACAGGGCGGCATGTCCTATGAAAGAGGCCTGCTTCTCCGCAAAGGATATCGATGCGCTGCTGTCGAGCATGGGCAAAGGCGACATCCTGGTCGGCGGGCAAGCCCTGGCGTTCTGGACCGGTTACTACGACATCCAGTTCAAGCTGCCGGCCACCGTGCCGGCCATCACCATGGATGGCGATATCCTTGGCACCAGGAGTTCTGCTCGCCGTATCGCGTCCGCCATGGGAGGCCGCGTCACGCCGGCACCGAAAGACTCAATCACTATCCTGGTCGCCCAGGTCACGATCGGGTTGGGCAAGGACAGCTTCCTCAACGTCGACATCATCGACCGCATCAACGGGCTGACCAACGAGGAAATCCGCAAGCGGGCGCTGCCCGTCGAGCGAGGGCAGCAATCGTTCCGGGTCATGCACCCGCTGGACGTTCTTGTATCCAGGGTGCGAAACATCCTCTCGATACCGTCGAAGCAGGATGAAAAAGGGCACCTGCAGTTGCTGCTCAGCGTCCTGGTTGCCCGGCGATTCATAAAAGACATCGCTCGCAAGGATCAGGTGCTCGCGGTCAAGGCGGCGAACATGGTCTTCAATGAATTCCGCGAACACGGAGGGAAGATCCTCGATCGATGGGGTGTCGATCTGTTCGACGCCATCCCGCTCGACGATCTTGAGCTTCCTGCGTTCGTCGAGCATCAGCGAAACCGAATGCTTGCCGCTCACGACAAGCTGGTCGCCGGTGCGCCAGAAACATCAGCGCGGCGCATTCGCACCATTCATAAGCAGACATCCCGCCGTTGAGTCGATGCTGGCGCTACGGTGCCCGAGTGCGAGTCGCCAAAGGTTTTACCGTGCCCGCCGCCCGCGCTGTCTATACTTGACGCCATGATCACCGTTCACCACCTTGAAACCTCGCGTTCGCAGCGTGTGCTGTGGCTGCTCGAAGAACTCGGCCTGGCTTATGAGATCAAGCTCTACCGGCGCAACCCGGTCACCCGGCTGGCGCCGCCGGAGTTGCGCGCGGTGCATCCGCTGGGCAAGTCGCCGGTGATCACCGACGGCGAGCTGACCATTGCCGAGTCGGGCGCGATCCTTGAGTACCTGGTCGAGCGCTATGGCGACCAGGGCCGCGGCGACGTGGCCCATCTGCAGCCTGCCGCCGGGACACCGGAATACCGGCAGTGCCGCTTCTGGATGCATTACGCCGAGGGCTCGCTGATGAACTGGCTGGTGATGAAGCTGGTGTTCCTCAGCATCCCGAAGCAGCCGATGCCCTTCTTCGTGCGGCCGATCGCGCGCAAGCTTTGCGCCCAGGTTCTGGCGAAGCTGGTCGATCCGAACGTATCCACGGCGATGAAGTTCATCGAGGAGCATCTGGCGACGCATGCGTGGTTTGCCGGCGAACAAATCACGGTGGCGGATTTCCAGATGAGTTTTGCCGTCGAGGCCGCGCTGTCGCGCGCCGGCAACGGGCGCTTCCCGCACCTGCAGGCCTACAAGGCCAGGATGGAAGCCCGGCCCGCGTATCAGCGCGCGATCGCCAAAGGCGGTCCGGTCGTCATGGCGGCCTGATCCGCCGCCAATCCCGCCGGCAGCTTTTTGCCGGCTCCCGTTTTGTTTCATTCAAAGGTCATTGCATGCACCCTATCCACGACGTGGACGTACTCCTCCTGATGGCGACGGCGCTCGCGGCAAAGCGGCGGCCGGCGGAGCTGGTGGAAATCATGGCCGCGGCGCACCTGATCCACGGCGCCATCCCGCTCGACGTGGACCTCGCCGCGGCATTCCTGCGCCTGTCCAGCCAGGGCCTGTTGGCCGAGGAGGCGGGCCGCTACGGGCTGACGCCGGACGCAGCGGCTTTCATGGCCGGCGTGCGCCACAAGCGCAAGGCCGAGCCGGAACAACGCCTGCTCGCGATCAAGGCGGCGCTGGCCGACTACACGCCGAGGGGCGGCGGCGCGGCCATCGCGCTGGCGACGGAACAGATCGGCGCCGCGATTCAGGCGCACCGGGCTTTCCTCAAAAGCCCGGGCCGCAACATGCTGGTGCCGAAGCCGAAGCCCGCGCTGGACAAGGCCAAGCGCCCCGGCCAGTGGCGCAAGCTCGACGGCGGGCGCGGCGCCAAGCGTTAGCCGGTTTCGGCGGTAGGGGCGGTGGCGGCCGACCATAGCGGACGGCCGGTCGCGTCGAGGTGGCAGAGGTAGGCGCGCAGGTCGAATTCGAGCTGGTGGTAGTCGGGTTCCATGTGACGGCACAACTGGTAGAAGGCCTTGTCGTGTTCGCCCTGGCGCAGGTGGGCCAGCTCATGCACCACGATCATGCGCAGGAACTCAAGCGGCATTTCGCGGAACACCGTCGCGATGCGGATTTCGCGCTTGGCCTTGAGCTTCTGGCCCTGCACGCGCGAGATGCGGGTGTGCGTGCCGAGCGCATTGCGGATCACATGCAGCTTGCTGTCGTAGGCGACCTTGCTCAGTTGCCCGGCGTTGCGCAGATACTCGTCCTTGATCGCTTGCACGAAGCCGTGCAGCGCGCTGTCGCTGCGCACCGTGTGCGGCAGCGGATACTTGCGCAACAGCCGCGCGGCCAGCAGGTCCCGTTCGATCAGGGTCCGCACTTGCCCGGCCAGTTCGGCGGGATAGCCGGCAAGATAGTCCGGCGCGGGTTTCGGGCGCACGGGGTTCACGGGTTAACGTGAAATACTTCGCCAAGCGTGCTGTGTCAGGTTCGAGCGCAGCGAGCCGACTAATAGCCTCCCCCGCGAGGGGGAGGATGGGAGGGGGAGGGGCCACTTGCCAGCTTGCGGCGCTGTAACGTCAAGGTATTTCATGATGCGGGGTGGTTCATCGAAGCCATGTGCGTGAGCAGGGTGGCGCGATTGTACCGGCCGCCCGGGAATTGACATTTGTAGGCTCATTGCGCAGACTGAAACAACTGTTTGAAACCCTTGTTTGTCAAAGGCATGGCCGCCCATGGAACCCGATACCCGCTCCCGCATTCTCGACGCCGCCGAAAAACTGCTGGTGCAGCATGGCCTCGATGCGACCACGCTGCGCATGATCACGACCGAGGCGCAGGCCAACCTGGCCGCGGTGAACTACCACTTCGGTTCCAAGGAGGCGCTGATCGAGGCGGTGTTCCGCCGCCGCCTGACCTGGCTCAACGAGCAGCGCATCGCCGCCCTGGATGCCTTCGAGGCCGAGGCCCAGGGCGCGCCGCTGAAGCCGCGGCAAATCGTCGAGGCGTTTTTCGGCGTGGCGATCCGCATGGCGGCCGACAAGGGCGGCGGCCAGAGCTTCATGCGCCTGCTCGGGCGCACCTACACCGAACCTTCGGATTTCGTGCGCAGCTTTCTCGCCGCGGAATACGCCGAAGTCATCGCGCGCTTCAAGGCGGCCTTCTTCAAGGCGCTGCCCGATGTGCCGCAGGAGGAATTCCTCTGGCGCTTCCATTTCATGATGGGCGCGCTGTCCTATGCCATCTCGGGCGCCGATGCACTGCGCCTGCTGGGGCCGATCGACGAGCCCGACCCCGACGCGCTCTATGCGCGGCTGATGAGCTTCCTCATCGGCGGCCTGCGCGCGCCGCTACCGACGCCGGCGCCGGCGAGCCAGGCCAAAGCCGCGAAGAAGCCGCGCGGCAAGCGGGCGGCCTGAGCATGGCCGACTTCGCCAAGCGGATCGAAACCGTTTAGCGCCATGCGCCCGCCGATCCTGCTCGACTACCGCGCCAAGCCCTCCGTCTTCGGCTTCATGGCCAATGTCTGGCGCCCCTCGCCGGGCTTTGCCGGCGACGGGCGGCTGCCCGATATCCTGGCGCGCTGGAGCGGCCACCGCTCCTCGCCGCGGGAACTCGACGATTTCTTCAAGCTGTCCGGCATGCCGCCGGGCGAGGGCCTGTCGATTCTCTATCCGCACACGGTCAGCTTTCCCATGCTGATGGCGGTGCTCAGCCATCCGGCATTTCCGCTGCCGATCTGGAAGGTGCTTCAGGTGCGCAACCGCCTGGTCCAGCACCAGCCGATCGCACCCGATGCGGTGCTGGATTTCAGCGTGCGCATGGGCGAACGGCGGGTGCTGGCAAAGGGCGTCGAAATGGATCTGCTGGTCGCGGCGCAAAGCGGCGGCCGCACCGTGTGGGAGGCCGTGGATACCTTCTATGCGCGCGGGCGCTACGGCGCCGCGACGCAGGGCGAGGTGGCCGCCAGCCCGACCGTGACGGGAAGCGCGGCGGCCGAGTGGCGCATGCCGCAGCACGGACGCTGGCGCTACGGCCTGCTCTCGGGCGACTTGAATCCGCTGCACATGAGCAACCTGTATGCGCGCCGCTTCGGCTACGCGGGCGCCTTCGCCCATCCGCAGCGGGCCATCGGCCAGTGCCTCGGCCATCTCGGCGCCGCGCACCATGCGCCGATGCAGCTCGACACCTGGATCAAGGGTCCGGTCTTCTACGGCGCGCGGCTCGCCCTGCGCAGCGAGCCGCGCGCGGCCGAGCAGCTTTTCGCGCTGCACGTCGATGGCGATGCGCGGCCGGCCATCGTCGGCCGCTTCGTCATTCCGCACGAGAACAAGGACACCCCCGCATGAGCAAGTTCAAGCACTGGCGCCTCGAACGCGAAGCCGACGGGGTGGCCTGGGCCATCCTCGACACCGCGGATTCCTCGACCAACACGCTGGGCGCGGCGGTCATGACCGAGCTGGGCCTGCTGCTCGACGCATGCGAGCGGCAGCCGCCCAAGGGGCTGATTTTCAAGTCGGCCAAGGATGCCGGCTTCATCGCCGGCGCCAACATCGAGGAATTCGTTGCGTCGGATACACCGGAAAAGGCGCGCGCCCTGATCCGGCGCGGCTGGGATACCTACAACCGCCTCGCCGCCGTCGGCTACCCGACGCTGGCGCTGGTGCGCGGCCACTGCATGGGCGGTGGCACCGAGCTGGCGCTGGCCTGCCGCTACCGCATCGCGGTCGATGAGCCCGGCACCAAGTTCGCGCTGCCCGAAGTCCTGCTCGGCATAGTTCCCGGCTGGGGCGGCATGCTGCGCCTGCCGCAACTGGTCGGCCCGGCGGCGGCGCTGGACATGATGCTGAGCGGCAGGAACATCGACGCGAAGCGCGCGAAGAAGATGGGCCTGGCCGACGAGTGCCTGCCGCCGGGCGACATGGACAATGCCGCGCGCATGCTGCTGCTGTCGGGCCGGCCACCGCGCCGCCTGCCTTTCATGCAAAGTCTGCTGAACGGGCCGCTGAAAAGCTTTGTCGCCCGCGGCGCCCGGAAGCAAGTGGCAAAGCGCGCGCGGCCGGAGCACTATCCGGCGCCCTACGCGATCATCGACCAGTGGCAGCACTACGCCGGCAACACGCTGGCAGTGCCGGCCGAGCGGCCGACCTCGCTCGAAGCACTGGTGAGCCACCCGACCACGCGCAATTTGATCCGCGTCTTTTTCCTGCAGGACCGGCTCAAGGGCTTCGGCAAAGGTGTGGAGAATTTCGCGCCGCGCCACGTGCATATCGTCGGCGCCGGCGTCATGGGCGGCGACATCGCAGCCTGGTGCGTGCTGCGCGGCATGACGGTGACGCTGCAGGATCAATCGAAGGAGCAGATCGCGGCGGCCATCGACCGTGCCGCGACTTTCCTCGAGAAGAAGCTGCGCGACCCGAAGCTCGCCCGCATCGCGCTCGACCGTCTGATCGCCGACCCGGACGGTGACGGCCTGCGCCAGGCCGATGTCATCATCGAGGCGATATACGAGAACCTGGCAGCCAAGCAGGCGCTGTTCGCCGAGATCGAGGCACACGCCAGACCGGAGGCGCTGCTCGCCACCAACACTTCCTCGCTGAAGCTCACCGACATCGCGGCGACCTTGAGGAATCCCGCGCGCCTGGTCGGCATCCATTTCTTCAACCCGGTGGCGAAGATGCCGCTGGTCGAGGTCGTCGCCGGCGCCGCCACCGCGCCCGCGATCGCGATCGCGCAGAAGGCGGCGGCCTTCGTGCGCCGGATCGACAAGCTGCCGCTGCCGGTGCGGGACGCGCCGGGCTTCCTGGTCAATGCCGTGCTGGCACCCTACCTGCACGAGGCGATGCGCTGCGTCGATGAAGGCATATCACCCGAAACCATCGACGCCGCAATGGTCGCGTTCGGCATGCCGATGGGGCCGATCGAACTGGCCGATACCGTGGGCCTCGACATTGCCGTGGCCGCCGGCCGGCAACTGGTCGGCGCGGGCGATCCGCCGCAAAAGCTGGTGGAGCTGGTCAGCGCCGGGCATCTGGGCAGGAAGTCGGGCCAGGGTTTCTACACCTGGGTGGATGGCAAGCCGCAGAGAGTTGGCGCTGGTGACCCGGCGAATCCGGCCCTGGCGCAGCGCCTGCTCGAGCCCCTGCTGGCCGCGACGCAGCGCCTGGTGCGCGAGGGCGTGGTGGCGGATGCGGAACTGGCCGACGCCGGCGTGATCTTCGGCACCGGCTTCGCGCCGTATACTGGCGGTCCGATGAACTACCTGACGAGCGGAGAACGCTGATGCCTCACGAAGGCGTACTGATACCGGGCCGCGAGCCCGTGCTGCGCGTGATGCCGATGCCGGCCGACATGAACGGCAACGGCGACATTTTCGGCGGCTGGGTCATGGCGCAATGCGACGTCGCCGCCGCGATACCGGCGATGCGCCGCGCGCGCGGCCGCATCGCCACGGTGGCGGTCAATTCCTTCCTGTTCAAGCAGCCGATCTCGGTCGGCGACATCGTCAGCTTCTACGCCGAGATCGTCCGCGTCGGCAGGACCTCGATCACCGTAGACGTCCAGGTCTTCGCCGAGCGCCATCCGGCCAATCCGGTGGTGGTCAAGGTGACCGAGGCGCAATTCACCTACGTCGCGATCAACGACGACGGCAGCAAGCGCGCCGTGCCGGCGGCATAGCGGCTTGATCCGGCGCGGATTGCCGCTGCGGGGAAGTTGAATGGGATTCGCCGCTCGCTCCATTGAGGCGCTGGCGCGCGTCAGGCGCTGGGTGCAAAGCCCGGTGCGCGCCGTGCTGTTGCTCGGAACCCTGGCCATCGGCATGGTTCTGATTTCGACCGAGATCTACCTGGTCGGCTTGCGCGACAGCGAACTTAGGCATGCCGCCGAGGAAGCCGGCAGCATGAGCCGGGTCATCGGTGACCAGACCGCGCGCGCGCTGCAGGGCGTGCATCTGGTCATCGGCAGCGTGGTCGACCGGGTCAGCCAGCTCGAGCAGCGCCGGATTCCTCTCGATGATGGATTGATTCATGTGCTGCTCAGGTCGCGCATCGAGGGCATGCCGCATATCGGCGCCCTGTTCGTGGTCGATGAGCACGGCAAGGTGGTCAATGCCTCCGCCGAGTTTCCGATTCCCCAGGTGCAGGTGGCCGACCGCGACTATTTCCAGTTCCACCGCACCAAGCCGGGAGGCGATGTATTCATCGGTCCGCCGCTGGTGAACCGGATGGGCGGCGAATGGACGGTGCACATGAGCCACCGCATCAATCGGCCCGACGGCGCCTTCGCCGGTGTCGTGGTCGCGGCGCTGAATCTCGATTACTTCGAGCAGCTGCATAACCTCAAACTCGAATACATCAGCCCGATTGCGCTATACCTGAGCGACGGCCGCCTGCTGACGCGGACGCCGCGCAACGAAGCCATGATCGGGCGCGCTTTCGAGCTGCCGCCGCACCTCGCGGATGCGGGCGGAGCGCCGCCGGTCATGCGCTTCGGCGGGGATGCGCCGGGTGTGGCGATCTATCGCGACATCGCGGGGTTTCCGTTGACTCTGGCGGTTTCTGCGCTGGATGCCGCCGCGCTCACCTCCTGGCGGGAGAATGCGGTCACGCTGCGGCTCGGCGCCGGCGCCATGGCGGCCTTCATCGCCCTGATCACGCTGCTGCTGGTGCGCGAACTGAAGCGGGAGCAGGCCCTCGCCGAGAATCTTGCACAGACCGGCGAGACGCTGCAGGCGATGATCGATGCGGCACTGGACGCGATTGTCTCGGTCGACATGGCACAGCGCATCGTGCTGTTCAACCCTGCCGCGGAAAAAATGTTTGCCTGCAGCGCGGCCGATGCGATCGGTGCGCCGCTGGCGCGCTTTCTGCCCGAACGCTACCGCGCGACGCATGAAAGGCATATCGCCGGGTTTCGCGAAGGCAGCGCCACGGCGCGGGCGATGGGCAACGAAGTGGTCGGCCTGCGTGCCAACGGCGAGGAATTCCCGGTCGAAACCAGCCTGTCGCAGGTGACCGTCGCCGGACAGACGCTATTCACCGCCGTGCTGCGCGATATCTCCGAACGGCAACGTGCCGAACTGGCCCTGACCGCGACCAATGCCGAGCTGCGCCGGCTCTCCGAATCGCTGATCATGGTCCGCGAATCGGAACGCAACCGCATCGCCCGCGAGCTGCACGACGAACTGGGCCAACAGTTGATGCGCCTGCGCCTCGATCTGTCCTCGCTGGCCGGGCCGCTGCAGAAGTCGCATCCCGAACTGGAAAAGCGGGTCAAGGTGATGAAGGACCTGCTGGCCGACACCGTCGCTTCGGTACGCCGCATCACCACCGAGCTGCGCCCGCCCTTGCTCGACGACCTCGGTCTGGTCGCTGCCGCCGAATGGCTGACCAACGATTTTTCGCAGCGCAGCGGCGTCGCCATCGATGTCGATATCGATGCCGCCGCCGACGCCTGCGAAGCCGGCATGGCGACGGCGGTGTATCGCATCCTGCAGGAGGCGCTGACCAACGTCGCCCGCCACGCCGCCGCCAGCCGCGTCTCCGTCAGCCTGAAGCTGGAGCACGATGCGCTGCGTCTGGCGATCGAGGACGACGGCCGTGGCTTGCATTCGTCATTGGGAAGAATTTTTTGCGCCGGCAACGGCCTGGTCGGCATGCGCGAGCGCGTGCTGATGTTCAGCGGCCGGCTGAACATAGGCGAATCGGCCGCGGGTGGCGTGGCAATCGACGTGAGCCTGCCGCTCGGGCAGCGCGACGCCGAGCCGCTACCCGATGCCGCGGCCGCGGGCACGACCGCCGAGCCGATCCAGGAGCAGAGCACATGACCCGCGTTTTTCTGGCCGACGACCACTCCATCATTCGCGACGGCCTCAAGCAGATCCTGGCCGACACCGACGACCTGGTGGTCAGCGGCGAGGCCGCCAACGGCAACGAACTGCTGGCGCGCCTGCAGACCGTGGAGTGCGACATCCTGGTGCTGGACATCTCGATGCCGGGCAAGAACGGCCTGGAACTGATCAAGCTGGTGCACCGCGATTATCCCCACCTGCCGATCCTGATACTCAGCATGCATCACGAGGATCAATATGCCATGCGCGCATTCCGCGCCGGCGCCGCCGGCTACATCACCAAGGAAAACGATGCGGACCTGCTGGTGGCGGCGATCCGCAAGGTCGCGGCGGGCGGCGTCCAGATCAGCGCCCATGTCGCCGAACTGATGGCGCGCCGGATCGGCTCGCACAGCGAGGCGCTGCCGCACACCCTGCTTTCCAACCGCGAATACCAGGTGTTCGAAATGCTGGTCGCGGGACTGGGCCCGAGCGAAATCGGCGCCGCGCTTTCGCTCAGCGTCAAGACCGTGAGCACGCACAAGTCGCGCATCCTGCAGAAGATGGGCCTGGCCAGCACCCCGGATCTGGTGCGCTATGCCATCGCCCACGAGCTGACCAATTTGCCGGGTTAGCAGCGACGGCCAGCGCAGCCCGCGCGCGGTAGGACTATTCCTACAATAACTTTAAGCGCTGGCCGATATGGTGCAGTGCCGAAAAAGTTCAGAATCCCCTGCAATGTCAATGTCAACGCCGAAGCCCTGATCGCCACGCCGAAGTGGCGCGACGAGACGAGCCGAAGCTGCGCAATTCAACTTGAAGGGGATCCGGACCATGAAACGCCATCTTGCCGTTCTTGCCTGCAGCCTTGCTGTTGCAGTTCCCGCCCATGCCGCCGACGAGGCCGACGCGCTGGCCTTGCTGGAGGACAGCAAGTGCTTCAAGTGCCACAGCGTGGACAAGAAGAAGGACGGCCCGGCCTACAAGGAAGTCGCCGCCAAGTACAAGGGCAAGCCGGAGGCGGAAGCCAAGCTGACCAAGCACGTGACGCAGCCGAGCAAGGTCAAGATCGACGGCGTGGAGGAAGACCACGGCGCGGTGAAAGTCCGCAGCGAGGCGAGGATCAAGAACCTGGTGCAATGGATACTCTCGCGCTGACAGGCGCCGAGGGACATCATGAAGATCGCCTGGCTGGCCCGTTTCTGGGCCACATTGCGCACTCCGTGCATCAAGTATTCCCTGCTCACGGTGAGCAGCAGCTTCTTCGTTGCCGGCATCATTTTCTGGGGCGGCTTCAATACCGCCATGGAAGCCACCAACACCCTTGAGTTCTGCACCGGCTGTCACGAGATGCGCGACACGGTGTACCAGGAATACAAGAAGACCATTCACTACTCGAACCGCACCGGAGTGCGCGCGATCTGTTCCGACTGTCATGTGCCGAAGGACTGGGTGCACAAGATGGCGCGCAAGATCCAGGCCTCCGGCGAAGTCTGGGGAAAGCTCACCGGCGTCATCGACACGCCCGAGAAGTTCGAGGCCAAGCGCTACGAACTGGCCAGCCGGGCCTGGGCGCGCATGGTGACCACCGATTCGATCGAGTGCCGCAATTGCCACCACATCGATTCGATGGCTCCCGCGATGCAGACCGAGAAGGCGCAGCGGCGCCACGCCAAGGGAAAGGCCGAAGGCAAGACCTGCATCGAATGCCACTTCGGCATCGCCCACAAGGAGCCGGTCGGCGCCGACGGCCCCTCGGAACTGAAGGCGAAACTGGCGGCCGGCAAATGATCCGGCATATTGAAAATGCATCACGCCCCGATTGCGCCTGTCGCGCGGCAGGGGGACACGCGGTTTTGATCGATTTGAACTTAAACAGAAGGAGTAAGCCATGAGACGTCTTGCCGTGTTGTTGGCGGTTATCCTCGGAGGCGCTTTGCATGCCGGCGCCTGGGCCGCAGCGCCCATGGCGGCGAAGGCCGCACCGATCAAAGGTGACCAGTGCGTTGAATGTCACAAGACCGAGGCGAAGACTTCGCACGCCTTCCACGGCGAATGCAACAGTTGCCACGTCAATGCGGGGGACCACGCCAAGGCCCACGAAGCGCGCGAAAAGGCCAAGGGCCCCAACAAGCCGCCGAAGGTAATCGCGACCAAGCCCGAATCGGCCGAGTGCCTCGCCTGCCACGAAAGCGACAAGCGCCGCATGCACTTCTCCATTGCCGAGCACAACAAGGCCGGCGTCCAGTGCCGCGACTGCCACGGCAATCACACGCCGAAGGTCAAGACGCTCAACGCCGGCATGGAAAAGGGCGGCAAGACCACCGCGCTGTGCGCCACCTGCCACCAGGACGTACTGGCCAAGTTCAGCATGACCTCGCATCACCCGGTCAAGGAAGGCGGCGCCACCTGCACCGGCTGCCATGATCCGCATGCCTCGAAGCAGGCCACCCTGGGCGCCGCCACGGCGCAATGCACCTCCTGCCACCAGGCGGTCCGCGGGCCTCACGTATTCGAGCATGCACCGGTGGTCGAAGGCTGCACCAACTGCCACGATCCGCACGGCGCGCCGAACCGCAGGCTGCTTTCGGTTGCCCAGCCGATGCAGTGTCTGCAGTGTCATGCGATTGCAGGCAACCGCCACGCTTTGGGCGGTGCCAACAACGACAACGTCTCGCGTGTTTCCGGGGCCGTATTGCGCGACTGTGTGAGCTGCCACAGCGCGGTGCACGGCAGTTCAACCGACCAGCATCTGAGATTCTGAGAACTTAAAGGAAGACATCATGAATGCGAAAACACAGATCAAAGTCATGGCGCTGGCCGTGGCGAGCGCGTTCGGCGCGCCCCTGTACGCGGCCGAGGGAACCGTCTTTAGCGGCGAAGCTACGCCCAAGCTCTACGTCTTCGATTACTACAAGGGAGCCGGCACCAACGGCACGCAGTTCCTCGAACGCTACAACTACCAGCAGGGCATGGGTGGCGACCAGCGCAACGGCGGCTACCTCGATCTCGACCTGAGCTTCGTCGGCAGGAACGCCGAGCGCAATACATTCGAGCTCGAGCGTCAGGGCTTCGGTGCCCACAACCATCGCGGCACGGTCAAGGCCAATACGAATACCCTGGGCTTTTCCGGCTATTACACGAATTTCCGCACATCGACCGGAGGCGTGAGCTTCCTGTACACCCCTGGTCAGATTCCAAGCGGTGGCGTGGATACAGCCTATGCGGCCGGTAGTCAGACCGGATTTGTCCGGCAGTTCAACAGCGACTCACCGGGCCAGACCCAGTTCAAGACCGATCGCACGACCTACGGCCTGGGCCTCGCATTGAAGCCGACACTGTTCGAAAACTCGCTGGCGGCGGCCGTCAATTACGACGGCTACAAGCGCGACGGCAATCGCTTTGCCACCTATGTGCTGGGCAACGGCGACTTGACTGGCGCCAATGCCGCCAAGCGGCCCTTGCGCTGGCGCGGCTATGACAGGCCCGTCGACGAACGGATGAATCGCTACACCTTGAGCCTGAACGGCGCGCCGGGGGGGTTCAATCTGGCGTATGAGGGTTCGATCGAGAAGTTCGACAACAAGGCAAAGAATTTCCGCCTCGGCGACTTCAATGCAGCGATCAATGCCCAGGACGCTACGGTGTCCATCACTGCGCCAACGCGGCCCAACCAATTCGTGCCGGACAGCACGCTGATATCCAACAACCTGCGATTCGCCAAGAACTACGGCAGCACATCGGTGGCGGCGGGCTACGGCCTGTCGGTGCTGAGCCAGGATTCATTCTCCGCAGAGCAGGAAGTCGTCGGCTACAACACCGGGAAGATCACGACCAATAGCGCCTATCTCAACGTTACTTCGAGCGCAGTGAGCGGCATCGGCATCGAGGGCTTCATCAAGTACAACAACCGCAAGAACAATTCCAGCTTTCCCGTCGTGGGCCTGATCAATCCGGCGGCTACCGAAGGCCTCGACGTGCGCATCAACCGAATCAAGGCATTGACCTACGGCCTGGCCGGCACCTTCCGCCCGGGTGCGCTGAAGTCGACCCTTACCGTCGGCTGGAAACACGAGGACAAAGACCGCGATCTGACCTGGAGCCAGTGGGGCGGCGGGGTGGTCTCGATCAATCCGGCGCAGACGCTCTACCGCGAGTCGACACAGTCGGACGAGTTGTACGCCAACTGGATCGCGCGTCCAATGCCGGGGATGATGCTCCGGGTGACACCTGCCTACGTCTGGGCCAAGGACACGGGGCTAGTGGTCGAACCGGAGAAGGCCTTCAGCCTGAAGACCAAGTTGAGCTATGCGGCGGCGAACGGCATGCTGGTCAGCGGTTATTTCAACCACAAGGAAGCCAAGAATGCCAATAATGCCTTCACCAGCAGCGCCGCTGGTGGCGCACTGGGCGCATCGGTCGGGCAGGATACCAAGAAGACCCAGCAGGCCGCGGGCGTGTCGCTCAACCTGCCGGTCAGCGAATGGATCAATACTTCGGCCAGTCTGTCGTGGATGCAGGACGATTTTGCGAGCTACTTCATCCGCAACGGTTCGCGCCGTTACGATGCACCGACTGCCGCAATAAACTTCCTGGCGATCGATCGCTCGAACTACAGCATCGACACTTACGTCTTCACACTGGGTGGCGACTGGCAGGTGAGCGACGAACTGCGCTGGAACGGTGCTTACACGTGGTCGAAATCGAAGGGCAATACTGCCAGCGGCTACGTCTTCGATCAGTTGGCGGCGGGCAACTCGATCGACGGCAGCATCAGCAGCGCGGTGCACAGCCTGAACCTCGGCGTCGATTACCAGCTCAAGAAGAACGTCAAGCTCAAGGCCTCCTACGTCTATGACTACAACAAGGACGACTCCTATGCCGCCCTGACCGGTGGCTATCACACGCTGATGATGGGTGTCGGTTTCGGCTTCTGAGCGTAGGCACGCGGGAAGACCTGGGTCCGCCCGGGTGTTCCCGCAATAGTTGGCGCTGGCGACACGGCGAACACGGGTTGGGTTCGCCGGTCATGTCACCGCACAGTCGCTGCAGTCCATGCAGCTCAGTCCAGCCCGAAAGTAAATGGCGTTCGGCCCCGGCTTTCCGACCACCAGTCTGCAGAGAGATGTCAGATAGCGGGGCTCTCGAAGGGAAACGGAAAATGAAACGGGTAGCCTTGGCCGCACTGGCGGCATTCATGACGGGCCTTGCAGCGGCACCGGCAGTTGCCGCTGCTGCGGCGGACGCCGCGTCGATCGTGCGCGGCGGCCGACTCTACGACAACTGGAGCCGCGAGTCGAAGGAGCGCCTGCCGAATCATCCGAATCCGGTATTCAAGACCAGGCAGGTGCGCGTGGCGGCGGCCGATACCTGGCGCTGCAGCGAATGCCACGGCTGGGACTACAAGGGCAGGCATGGCGTTGCCGGCATCCGCGGCCGGCGCAACGCCGACCCCGCGGCAGTAATAGCCGTACTCAAGGACGCCAATCACGATTACGCAGAACTGCTGCATGAAAGCGACCGGCAGGATCTTGCCAACTTTGTCGCCTACGGCCAGGTCGATATGCAGAGCCTGGTCGACTCGGCACGGCGGGCGAAGTCCGCCGCGCCGGCTTCCGGCAAGCTCTTTGCCACGGCCTGCGCTGCCTGCCATGGCCTCGACGGCGACCGCCTGCGCGAAATACCGCCTCTCGGCGAAGGCGCGCGCCAGCGTCCCCACGAAATCCTGCACGTGATCCTGAATGGTCATCCCGGCGGCAGGATGCCGGCGCTGCGCACGCTGGGCGAGGACGTGGCGGCAAAGATGCTGGCTTACCTGCAGACCCTGCCCAACGCGAATCTGGTCGCCTCGATCGTCAATGGCGGCCGCCTCTACGACGACTGGCAAATCCATTCGGGAGGCCCGGGCCAGGCCTTGCCGCATCCCGCTTATCCGCCGCAGGCCTACTATGCCAACTCGCCGGCCATGACCTGGCGCTGCAAGGAATGCCACGGCTGGGATTACAAGGGCAGCCAGGGCGAATACGCCAGCGGCAATCATGCGACGGGCATCAAGGGCATCCGCGCCATGGCAGG
Organism: Sulfuritalea sp.; assembly: GCA_030696505.1. GTDB lineage: Bacteria > Pseudomonadota > Gammaproteobacteria > Burkholderiales > Rhodocyclaceae > Sulfuritalea. The sequence continues at coordinate 20,106 of JAUYSD010000317.1, forward strand.
CGTCGATCCCGAACAGATCACCACCGTCCTGCGCAACAGCACGCATCTTTACGGCGCCGTGCTGAAATACCGCGACCTGCTCGATCTGTCGAATTTCGTCAGCCAGGGTCAGATCGACATGGACACCGCGATCGATCCCCGCAGCCGCCTTTCGCGCGGCGATGCCGGCCGCGGTGCGGCGCACTACCGGGCCATCTGCGCCGGCTGCCACGGCCTCGACGGCCACTTCACGGCCAAGCGCACCCTCAGCCGCGAAGCCCGCGCAAACCCGTGGGAGAGCCTGCACAAGATGCTCAACGGACACCCCGACGAAGCGATGCCCGCCTTGCGCGAACTCGACCGCAAGGTGATCGCGGACATCCTGGCCCACATCCAGAGCTTGCCGGACAGGCGCTAACCCGCGATCTCGCCACGATGAAAGTTGGCGATGGCGACACGGCGACACGGCGACACACGGCGACTTTCTGCGCATCGTGCCGCAACGACGCTTTTAGGCGCTGCCTTGCAGCCGGTGCAGGAACTCGTCGCAGTCCTGCTGCACCTTGGCCGCCAGCAGGTGGTCGGCGCGGGTCTTGCCGAGGTTGATCGCCATCACCGGCTTGCCGCGCTGGTGGGCATGCAGGACGAAGCGGAAGCCCGAATAGACCATCAGCGAGGAACCCACCACCAGCAGGCCGCGCGCGGCATCGATGGCGGCCATGGCGGCACCGACCCGCTCGCGCGGAACGCTGTCGCCGAAGAACACCACGTCGGGCTTGAGCATGCCGCCGCAGTCAGGACAGGCCGGGATGCGGAAGTCGGCATCGAGTCCTGCCGCCAGGTCGGCATCACCATCCGGGGCGATGCCTGCCGCCGTGCCGGCGATGCCGGGATTTGCCGCGCTGATCCAGTCCTGCACGGCCGCGCGCGGCCAGGTCCGGCGGCAGGCCAGACACAGCACCCGGTCCAGCCCGCCGTGGAGTTCCAGCACCGAGCGGCTGCCCGCCTTCTGGTGCAGTCCATCGACGTTCTGCGTGATCAGCAGGTCGATCCGCTCCCCGCCTTCCAGTTGCGCCAGGGCGCGATGGCCGCGGCCGGGCGCCGCCTGCCCCACCGTGGGCCAGCCGAGAAAGCTGCGCGCCCAGTAGCGCCGGCGCGTGCTCTCCGAGCCCAGGAAGTCCTTGTGGTCGATCGGCCGGTTGCGCTTCCATAGTCCTTCATGGTCGCGATAGTCCGGTATGCCGCAGGAGGTGCTCAAGCCGGCGCCGGTCAGGACCACCACGGAACCGCGGTCGAGCAGGCCCGCTACGCGTTGGGCGTGGCGCTCGCGGTCGACCTCGGTCACGGTGCGCGGCGCGACGCGGCGGCCTTCACGGCCCGGCCAGGGCGATCACGATGGTGACGCCGCCGAGGATCAGGTTGACCAGCACCAGCTTGCGGATCGCCTCCATCGCCGCGCCGCCTGCCGGCCAGGTCTGGGCCGCCACCGCAGCCTTGAGACGCGGGTAGTAACGCAGCACGATGATCAGGTAGATCAGCATCATGACGCTGCCGATGCCCGCCATGGCATGCCAGTGCCACGGCGTGACGGCGCCGCCCAGACCGCCGAAGCGCAGCAGGCCGCTGACCAGGATGGCGATGATGGCGACGCCGACGATCGCAAAAAAACGCCCGAGCACGGCAGCCAGCAAAGGCAGGCGCTGCGGTGGCGGCAGTTGCGCCGCGGCGACCGGGCGCAGGCAGACGTGCGCGAAGAACATGCCGCCGACCCAGACGACGACTCCCAGCAGATGGATCAGGACCGCGATACGCATGATGGCAGGACCGGAAATTCGATGGCGCCATTGTAAGCATCTGCGCCGCCGAATCCTGTTGCACCGCGCCGGCAAAATGGGGGATGCTTGCATTGAACGCACCGATACCGGAGACAACATGAGCAACAGCATCGACCGCCTGCTTGCCTATCAAATCGAGGCGCGCCACACCCCCGGCGCCGTGGCCCATGTCGAACGCGCCGGCAAGGTGCTGGCGCACCGCGCGGCCGGCCGGCTGCGGCCCGGAAGCGACGCGCCGATGCACGACGGTGCGCTGTTCCGCCTGGCCTCGCTGAGCAAATCCATCGTCAGCGTCGCCGCGCTGATGCAGGTCGACGAAGGCTTGCTGGAACTCGACGCGCCGGTAGGCGATCACCTGCCGGAACTGGACCGGCTGCGCATGAAATCAGGGGCGCGGCCGCAGCATGCGCCGACGGTACGCGACCTGATGCGGCACACCTCGGGCCTCGCCTACGCCTCGGAAATCCCCGACGCCGAACTGCGCGCCGCGGCAGCGCAGGCCGATTTCGCCGGGCAGATGCCCTACGTCGATGCCCAGGCCTTCCTCGACGCCCTCGCCGCGGCACCGCTCGCGGCGCAGCCGGGCACGGCATTTCGCTATGGCTATTCCACCGACGTGCTCGGCATGATCGTGGCGAAGCTCGACGGCCTGCCGCTCGGGCTGGCGCTCAAGACGCGGATTTTCGAGCGCCTGGGCATGCACGACAGCGGCTTTGAAGTGCCGTCAGCCGCGCAGGGACGGCTGGCCGCGGCCTATGCCGAGGATGCGGCCTGGCAGGCGCGCGTGGCCGGCTATGGCCTGCGCCGGGCGGACCGGCCGTGGCTGGAAAGCGGCGGCGGCGGACTGGTGGCGACGCTGGGCGACTACGCCTGCTTTGCACGCATGCTGGCCAACGGCGGCAGCCATGCCGGCGAAAGGCTGCTGTCGCCGGACCTGTTCCGCGAAATGTGCCGCAACCAGCTTCCCCCAGACGTCGACGGCCCCGTCGGCTTTACCGGCCCCGGCTTCGGCTTCGGGCTCGCCCTGGCGCTCAGGCTCGACTGGGGCGCCGCAGCCATGCCCTGCGCGGCGGGCGAGATGGCCTGGTCCGGGATCAGCGGCACGGCCCTGTTCGTGCATCCGGACCAGCGCTGGTTCGCCCTCTGCTTCACCAGCAACATGAGCAGCCGCATGATGGCGCGCATGGAATTCCGCCGCGCGGCGGGCCGGCTATAGGCGGGCCGGACTGCGTGACGGCGCCGGCCTCAGCCGAGCGCCGCCATCAGTGCCGCGACCTGGTCGGTGCGTTCCCAATTGAGATCGATGTCGCTGCGGCCGAAGTGGCCGTAGGCGGCGGTCTGGCGGTAGATCGGCCGCGCCAGGTCGAGGGTTTCGATGATGCCGGAGGGCGTCATGCGGAAAACCTTTTTCACCGCCGCTTCCAGCGCTTCGTAGGGCACGGTTCCCGTGCCTTGCGTGTCGATCATCACCGACACCGGGTCGGCCACGCCGATGGCATAGGCGATCTGCACCAGGCAGCGCCGGGCGAGGCCGGCGGCGACGATGTTCTTGGCGATGTAGCGCGCCATGTAGGTGGCGGAGCGGTCGACCTTGCTCGGGTCCTTGCCGGAGAAGGCGCCGCCGCCGTGCGGGCACGAACCGCCATAGGTATCGACGATGATCTTGCGCCCGGTGACGCCGGTGTCGCCGTTGGGGCCGCCGATCTCGAAGGGGCCGGCCGGATTGACGAAGATGCGGAAGTCCGCGGTGCGGAGCCGGGCGGGCACCAGCGGATCGATGATCTCGCGCGTGACTTCGCGCGTCACCCAGGCCGGATCGAGGTCGCGTTGAATCTGCGTCGAGATCACCACGTCGGCAATGCCGGCCACCTTGTGCCCCTCGGAGAGCACCGTGACCTGGCTCTTGGCGTCGGGCCGCAGCCAGGGCAGGGCGCCGGATTTGCGCAGATCCGCCTGGCGCCGCACCAAACGATGCGCGAGCCAGATCGGGTAGGGCATCAGATCCGGCGTTTCATCGCAGGCATAGCCGAACATCAGGCCCTGGTCGCCGGCGCCGAGCGTGCCGTCGGCGTGCACCACGCCCTTGTTGATCTGGATCGACTGGTGGTTGAAGCGCACCTGGATTTCGCAATGCTCGGGGTCGATGCCGGTCGCCGCGTCCTTGTAGCCGGCGTCCGTCAGCACCTGGCGGGCGATCGCCGCAGCGCGGTCATGGACCTCGTCGAACACCGCCGGATCGGCGGTCCGGAATTCGCCGGCGATGACCACCAGATTGTCGGCGACCAGGGTTTCGCAGGCCACCTTGGCCGTCGCTTCGCGGCTCAGAAAGGCGTCGAGGATCGCATCCGAAATCTGGTCGGCGAGCTTGTCCGGGTGGCCTTCGGAGACCGACTCGGAGGTGAAGAGATATGTCCTCGAATGCATGGCTCAACCGAACATGATGACCTGGCGCACGGCTTCGCCAGCGGCCAGGCGGTCGAAGCCCTCGTTGATCTGGTCGAGCTTGAGGCGATGCGTGATGAGCTTGTCCACCGGCAGGCGTCCGGCCTGGAACAGGGCGATGTAATGCGGAATGTCGCGCGCCGGCACGGCCGAGCCGAGGTAGCAGCCCTTCAGCGTGCGCTCCTCGGCGACCAGATTCACCGCCGGTACGTTGAAGGTGTGGGACGGCGGCGGCAGGCTGCAGGTCACCGTGGTGCCGCCGCGCCGCGTGATCCGGTAGGCGGCGTCGAGCGCCTGCACCGAACTCGCGGCTTCGATCGCGATATCGACGCCGCCCCCGGTCGCGGCCTTGACCTGCGCCACGAGATCGGGATCGTCGGCACGAAAGGCTTGTGTCGCGCCCAGCGCCAGTGCGGTTTCGAGTTTCGCCGGCAGGGTATCGATGGCGATCACTGCGCGCGCGCCGGCGGCCAGTGCGCCGAGCACGGCGGAGAGGCCGACGCCGCCCAAGCCCACCACGGCGACGGTCTGGCCCAGCTTTATCTGCGCCGAATTGATCGCCGCGCCGACGCCGGTCAGCACCGCGCAGCCGAACACGGCGGCGACGTCCTGCGGCAGGTCGGGGCTGACCTTGACCAGCGAGCCGCGGTTGCACACCGCGTATTCGGCGAAGCAGGAAACGCCGACCTGATGGTTGAGCGGCGTGCCGTCGGCGCGCGACAGATGGCGATGGCCGCCGACCATGGTGCCGGCGGTGTTGGCCGCGGCGCCGGGTTCGCACAGCGCCGGACGGCCTTCGAGACAAGGCAGGCAATGGCCGCAGCTGGGGACGAAAACCAGGGCCACGGCATCGCCGCGCTTGAGATCGGTGACGCCCGGACCGGTTTCCTCGACGATGCCGGCGGCTTCGTGGCCGAGCGCCATGGGCATCGGCCGTGGGCGGTCGCCATTGACGATGGACAGGTCGGAATGGCACAGGCCGGCGGCCGTGATTTTGACCAGGACTTCGTTGGCGCCGGGACCGGCGAGGTTCACGGTCTCGATCGAAATCGGCCGGGTTTGCGCATAGGGGCGCGGTTGTTCCATCTGGCTCAGCACGGCGGCGCGGATTTGCATGAGATTTTCTGCCTTGATCGGGTTAATTCGCTGCAGTGTAGCGGATTAGATTTGTTCCCATGTCAGCTTCCCGCTATTCGCTTGCCGCCCTGCTCGCCAGCTCGACCCTGGTGCTCAACGCCTGTGGCGTCCTGCCGCCCGCCGGCCAGGCGCCGGCCGCGACCAGAGTTGGCGCTGGCACCCCGGCGGCACGACCCGCGGCGCCCAACGTCAACGACAAGGCCTATGACGTGGTGCTGTTCGCGCTGGGCCTGATCGAGACCGGCTACCGCTTCGGCGGCAAGAATCCGGAAGCCGGGCTCGATTGCAGCGGCATGGTCAGCTATGTGTTCCGCAAATCGGCGGACATGCAACTCGCCGGCTCGGCGGCCGACCTGGCGCGCCTGGGCAAGCCCGTCGCGGCGACGCAGCTGCGCCCCGGCGACCTGGTGTTCTTCAACACGCGCAACAAGTCCTACTCGCACGTCGGCATCTACATCGGCGACGACCGCTTCGTCCATGCCCCCAACAGCCGCGGCAAGGTGCGCACCGAAAGCCTGAAGCAGGGCTGGTTCGCGGCGCGCTTCGAAGAAGGCCGCAGCTACTTCGACTGAAGGCGTGACCCTGATCGCCACTACCGGAAATCAGGTAGCCAAAATACGGCATTGCCGGTATTCCATCGGAATGGCGCCGAGAGTATCTTTTGCGTCGACTGTACGGCGGTGTCTGTTCGAATGCGCCGCAAGCGACCCGCTACTCCATCCTCGCGCAATGCGGGGCTTTCAAACTCCGGCCGGAGCAATCCAGCCGGGTTTTTTTTGCCCGGAACTATGGAGCACCGTCGCCATGCCAACCGGCTGTTCGCCACCCGGCCATGGCCCCAGTTCCGCCCCGGTTTCCACACAGTCAGCAGGGAAATCGTAAAATGCGACACAGCAGCATTTGTCCACCGCCATGAATACTCCCACACCCGGTTTGCCTACCATCGATCTGAACTTGCCCGAGCGCAAAAAGGCAGAGCGAGAGGCGCTACGCCTGCTGCCGGCGCCCGAGGATCAGCAAGCGATCTTCCAGGCAATCCTCGACCATGCCCCATTGGCCATCTGGATGGTCGACGCGCAGGGACGCGTGCGCTTCGTCAGCCGCAACCTGTGCGATGCCACGGGCATTGCCGAAGACCGGTTTCTTGCCGCCGCCCATTACACCGACCTGCTGCCCGCGGCGGTCGCCGCGGCCTGCCGCCAGGCGGACCTGGAATGCCTCGCCCAGGAGACGCCGCACCTTGCGCAGATATGGCTGAACTTTGCCGACGGCCACGCGCACCTGCTGGAAATCACCCGGCTCGGCTTGCGCGACCAGGAGGGCGGCGTGCGCGGCATCGTCGGCTTGGCAACGGACGTGACCGAGCCCATCGAGCACGAAAAGCAGCTCGAACACATCGCGCATTACGATGCCCTGACCGGCATGCCCAACCGCGCGCTACTGGCCGACCGCCTGTCGCAGGCGCTGGCGCGCGCCAAGCGCGACCGGGGCCTGCTCGCGGTATGCCATCTCGACCTGGACGGCTTCAAGGCGGTGATCGACGGCAGCGGCCACGCGGTCGGCGACAGGGTGCTGGTGGAAGTCACGCGGCGCATCAAGGAAACGGTGCGCGCAGACGACACGGTGGCCCGCCTCGGCGGCGACGAATTCGTCGTGCTGCTGGTCGGGCTGGAGGCCACCGAGGAATGCGTGGGCAGCCTGCACCGCATGCTGGAAAGCATCCAGCAGCCAATCGACATCGATGGCACGGTACTCCAGCTCAGCGCGAGCATCGGCGTGGCGCTCTATCCCGCGGACGAGCAGGATGCGGAAACCCTGCTGCGTCATGCCCACCAGGCCATGTGCCTGGCCAAGCAGGCGGGACGCAACCGCTACCACCTGTTCGACGCCGCCAGCGACCTGCGCGCGCGTTCGCACCACGCGCTGTTGCAGCAGATCCGGCACGGCCTGGCGCATGGCGAATTCGAACTCCATTACCAGCCCAAGCTGGAGCTGCAGACTCGCCGCCTGGTCGGCGCCGAGGCGCTGATACGCTGGAACCACCCGCAGCGCGGACAACTGCTGCCGGCGGAATTCATGCGCACGGTGGAAAACACCGAACTCGAAATCGAGCTGGGCGACTGGGTGGTCGCCACCGCCGTCGAGCAGTTGCGGCAATGGCAGCAGGCCGGCTTCGATATCCAGTTGAGCATCAACATATCGGCCTATCACCTGCAGTCGCCCGGTTTCGTCGGCAAGCTGGGCGCCTGCGCAAGCCAGGGCGGAACCTGCCTGCAGCGCCTGCAGATCGAGGTGCTGGAAACCGCGGCGCTGGAAGACATCGCTGGGATAGGCGCGCTGATCAAGGCCTGCCGGCAGTTCGGCGTGGGTTTCGCGCTGGACGACTTCGGCACCGGCTACACTTCGATCACCTACCTGAGCAAGCTCGACGTGGATACCCTGAAGATCGACCAGTCCTTTGTGCGCGACATGCAGCAAAGCAAGGCCGACCATGCCATCGTGCAAGGCATCATCGCGCTGGCGCGGGCCTTCGAGATGCACATCGTGGCTGAAGGCGTGGAAACCGAGACGCACTATCAGGCGTTGCTGCAAATGGGCTGCGAGGTCGGCCAGGGCAACGGCATCGCGCCGCCGATGCCTGCGGCCGACCTGATTGCCTGGCGCGGGCTCCGGCCAGCCTGATTCGCCGCGACCGGCGTCACTGAAAATCAACAACAAGGGAGGGCGGCATGGGGCAATTGGTGAGCTGGACCCCGGACCTGAGCGTGGGCATCGAGGCCATCGACGACCAGCACAAACGCATCGTCGACTACATCAACCAGTTGCACGACGCGGGCTTGCGCAAGGACAGGGAAGCGATCGGCAGTGTGCTCGCCGAACTGATGGAATACACGGTGTCGCACTTCAGTTTCGAGGAGGCGCTGATGGACCAGGCCCGCTATCGCTACGCGGCGCCGCACAAGAAGGTACATGAACTTTTCACGCGGCGCATCGCCGAGTACCGGCACCGCTTCCAGCTGGGCGAAGACGTCGCCGTCGAAATGCAGGGCACCCTGATCAAGTGGCTGATGAATCACATCAAGCGCGAGGACATGAACTACGGCGAGGCGGTGCGCGCCAGCCTCGGCGAAGAGGGGCTCAAGCCGCAGGAAGTAGAGGCAGCCGTGCCGGCGGGTGGCGTCGTGCGCAAATTCTTCCGTCGCACTTAGGCGCGCAACACTCTCCCCCTTCAAGAGGGAGTTGGAAGAGGAGATGGGGCAGCGGCGGCAAACTCTCCCGCAATGCCTTCAGGGCTGTGCCATATAGGCCGCCCGGATCGCCTCGATGCGCTGCCGGTTAACCCCGAAATCCTTGCCCCCGAGTCGGCTGGCGCTGCGCAGTTCGATCGCGCCGCGCGCCGGATCGACCCAGAACTCGATGTCGTCGGTGAATTTCAGCCAGCGCGTCGTGGCCTGCGCATACAGGTAGTCCGGCCGCTGCTCGACCACCGCGATGCCCGGCAGCGCAGCCAGCACCGCCGCCAGCGCCTGCATCGAGGCCGCCGCGGAGCCGCCGCGCAGGGGCAGCGGCTGGATCTGCGCATACTCCCGCTGCGGATGATCCGGATACAGCCCGGCCTGGCTCGATACGCTGTTGGGCGTCGGCGATGGCGGCTTCAGGCGGCCCTTGCTCACACCCAGGTCCGCCGGACGGCTGCCGCCCAACACGCCCAGTTGCACCAGGACCAGCGTCAGGACGAGGATGGCGGCGAGGATGTAGAGGGCGGTTTTCATGGGCGAGATGCCTCCGCGAAAGTTGGCGCTGGCGCTACGGTGATATTGGTTTTCAAGGCTCAGACTGACCGTCGGTACGCGGTCCTATTGCGCAGCGTGCAGCGGCCGCTATGTCAGGACTCTGGCGGCAGTTCATAAGACACCTTGGTGCCTTCCACCTTGACGATGCCGCGACTGCAAAGCGAAGCGAACAACTGGGCAAGCTCTTGCTCGGAAAGCTCCTTCTTGAACAGTGCGTGCAAGGTGCTGAGAAGGGTCTTTTGTGTTCGCGGCTTCGCTGCTTTTCGACGCACGAGGTCCGCAACGACGATTTCAATTTGTGCGCCTTGAGCGGCGGGCAATGCGGGTTTGAAGTACGGAATATCAGAGATACAGGTTGACCGCTGGGCGAAGACTTTCTTTCCCTTGAGGTGCTTTATCAACGGATCAAACCCTGAGTCCCTGGAGATGATGTGAAAGTACGCAGCCGGGTCTTCAGTCGAGAGAATTCCGATGTAGTAGGCAATGTGGAAGTCGAGTGCGTTGTTCCCTGCGGTTTCGAGGACCACATACTCGGCATTACTGCCGAGGGACTGGAGTGACGACGCCAATGCAACAGGAATCTTTGACTGATTGGGGCCGAGAAATAGCTTGACCTTGAATGGGCCATCTTTGAGCAGCCCGAGGTCCTTGGGTTGGACATTCTCGAAATCAACGAGGACGAAGTTCGTTCGCATGGGAATGAAGAGTTCAGCGTCTGACGTAGCCGGTCTGCCGCGCCCTATGCGGCAGGTCCTAGTTGACGGATTGGTTAGGCTTCATCTACGTTGCATGCGGGTAATAAATTTGCGTATCTCCGCCGGTGTCCCAAATCGGACCAAGTAGATTCTCGAAAACAGCCTTGGCGTTTTCATACACATCGTCGTAAGTCATGATCCGTAGTTTCGGACTTTCGTTCATCATGGTTTGAAGCTTTCGGCGGTCTTTGGGAAGCAGTGATTGCGAACGACCTATTACGAGCAATCCGTGCGGATTCGGGGTAATGCCGGCTAGACCAAGCTCTCTTTGTACTGTTTGCAGATTGTCTTCAAGGTAGCGCTTCCAATCGACAATCTGACCGTGTGCATGTGTGAGGTCAGCAGTGGCATGGCCGTCTTGTCGGAACAGCTGCAAGGTTGAACGCTCAAGCTCTACAAGCAGATATTCCTGGGTGGCGTCCCGAAACACGAAGTCGGTAATTGTGGCTCCGAGTGGTAGCTTGGGCCACATTCGAACATGCGTCGGGCACAGAAGTATCGGGTGATTCTCCAAAAAGGTCTGTAGGAGTTGCTCCCGCTCGGGATTTGAGTCAAGCAGGACCTTGAAATCGGCTAGTAGTGCGGCGTACTGGCGACGAGCTGAGGCTCGGGGATCAAGAGCACTAAGTTGAGTATCCTTTGTTTGCGCTATTAGTGCTGCACCGAGCACGTCGTGTTCCGCCCACAAAGGGGCAAAATCGACGTTCCAGGCATCAAGCGTGAATCCTGGAAACACTTCGATGCATTCCCACCCAGCAATCAGGCGGATCGTGGAACGCGCAATGAAAGGTTGGCCGGGTGTGGTGATATCACTTTCAGCGCATAACTCTCCATGAAGTTCAAGATCAAACTGGTTTCGCACAGACAAGAGGCAATAAGGCTTGGCACCGGTAGTGACGACTTGTTGTGGGGGTACCAACTTTGTCTGAAACCAAATGCGGGCTGCGGCGATGTCATGGGAAGTCCCTTGCGAGGGTGAATGCACAGACAGTTTGAACTCGACGCCGAAGTTCTCATTGGTGGGATGAGGCGTGTCGAGCGACTCAATGTGTACAAGGTTTTGCGATAACAACGCTGCAACCTCCGCGATACCTTGGGGTATGACGGCCACTGCCCACTTGCGTGCAGCATCCGTCTTCTTCTCGTATCGGATGACGACACCGTTTGTGCAGATTGCCATAAGCAAGTTTCCGGGGTTCGCCATGTACTCGGGAATCTTGTCCCGAAGATGCGAATACTTTCCGTTGGCCGCAACTAAGTCCTCAGCGGTCTTTATGTAGCTTTTGACAGCCAGAGAGACGGCATTCGCAGCAGCTTCCTGCTCTGGTGTCCACACGTCCGATGGCCCTTCGTCTACCTCGACAAATGCCATTGGACTCGCACCCTCAAGCTTGATCTGACCCTTCTTGCGCTCACGTGGCATATTGTTTACCCAGAGGGTTACGCGGCTATGCAACTTCGGAGACATAAGCAATAAACGCTTTCCCCATGTCTGTGGTGCGTGACTCGACCATGCCCGTGCCGGTCATAGTGACGTTGAGAAACTGGCCTTGGTGAATGAGCCCTCGTGCCTGAAGGTCACGAACAATTTGTTCGTAGACCTCACGCCGGCCGCGAAGCGCGGGAAAACAGTGTTCGACAACCGCCGACACGCCACCCATGCCCCAGCCGGGGTACTGAATGTGATGCTGTTCCATCCAAAGGATAGGGCCATTGAAAAGCGCAAGCATGGCAAGGTGGGCGGGCGTCAGTTCGTCGACGAACTGGAGAAACATGAGCTGAAGCTGCTCGTCGGGGCCATGCGGAAGGCCCGCATGCAGAACCGCGCACTTCAATGCACTGAGCTTTTCATCTTGATGGTTGCGGAGAGCAATCTGCGTTGCTTGTAGCGCGACGGTAACGAAAATATCGTTTTGCGATAGCTTTTCGGCGGTAAGGTCAGCCACCCGCTGCTCTAGCTGCGACACAACCTCAGCCAGTTGTTTGAACCACTTCTCTTTCCTTCGTTCGATAGGCGGAGCGAACAACGTTTCAAGCAAAACGGACATCGGCCCACCTGCTGTGGGAACCGCACTGGCTATGCTTTTCACAACCGCGTGAATGGTGTCGCCTGTTGTTTTTTCGGGAGGTTGTTCCATAGCTGCTCCTAAGACGCCCAACGTGGAGGTCACCGGCGCTGCGCGGCTTTATCGCGCAGCGTCCTGTGGACCGCAGGGTTAGATTTCTTAGAGTTCCATAACATGGAGAGAACGTGCTTCACAATCTACGTCAGCCGTCTTTTTCTCCAGACGCCGGAATTCCCTGAAGTATTGGACCTCGTAATACAGAAAGCCAGATGTAATGCCGAGAACGAAAATGTAGGTGTAATAAAAAACATCAGGCTCCGGAAGAAAGGGTATCCATACAAGGAGAGGCTTGTACGCTACCGTTGCCACGGAAACCGCGAGAAACAGCCAAAGCAATCTGGAAATGAGAGGGCTCTTCTTCTTTGGCTCTAACAACAAGACCTTGCTTTCTTGTTGAACCACATCGATGAAGCGCACGAACTCCAAGTTTGACTGTGGTTGGCCGGTTGCTACTTGAAGCAATGCCCGATTTCGAATTTCTTTTAGGTCACCGACAGCTTCAAAAAGCGAGAAATGGATACCGGCCCAGATGCCGAAAAATCCAATTGATACCGTTAAGGCATTTGGATCTAGCTGAGAAAAATATGTTGGCAGCGACATGGTCTACTCCACCGAAATATCAAACTCGCCGGCCTTTGCACCCAAGAGGAACACGCGCCATTCTTCCATCGTGAATGAGACTACCGCATCCCTACATTTGGAATTAGTCACCAGAACCCTATCGGGTTGGATTGAGACAGCGACACAATGACGGCCGCGATCGCTGAATGTGCTGGTTACGAACGCTGAATCATGGTGCATGAATTTCATGGGAGCCTCCTTCGGAGTGGAAAGAAATCTAACGTCAAATGTGAATCTGCAACGACACGTTGTCCCGCGTCATGACGGTATACGTCCCGTCAATACAGACGGAAAGAAAGTCATTGCGGTAAAGCAAAGGCTTGCACATCGACGGTCCGCTCATTCGGAGGGAGCGCTAAAGGTGCTGGCGAAACCGCCACCCACTGAAACGGTTTCCGCCCGCCACGATTCCGCCGCTCGCGCCAGAATACGCCGTTGGCAAATAGCCGTCCAGCATCGGGCGCGGGGTGAAGGCGGAGGCGCCCCTGCAGAGCCGCCGCGGCGGGGAGTTATGACGGAAGACGTCAGCCGGCGGGTTTCAACAGCAGCGACGAAAGCTGCCTGGCGATCTGCGCGACGCTCTTGCCGCCGTCGGGCCGATACCACTGCACGGTCCAGTTCAGCGCGCCGAGCAGGAACAGGCTCGCAAGCGGGCTGTCGACGGCGATCAGGCCGGCCCGCTTCAGGTCTTTCAGGGTCTTCTGCCACATCGCTTCGTAGCGATCCTTGAGCATCACCACTTCGGCCTGCGCCTCGGCGTCGAGGTGGCGGCTTTCGTGCAGCAGCGTGGCGGCGAAGTCGCGCCCTTCGGCACCCAGCAACTGGTCGAGGTGGGCGCGCAGCATGGCCTCGAAGGTGGCGCGCGGCGACTTGCCCGAAGCGGCGGCCTGCGCCACGGCGGCGTTGATCGCGCCTATGCCTTCCAGCACCACGGCGCGCAGCATGTCGTGCTTGGTCCTGAAATGGTAGAAGGGCGATCCCGACTGCATGTCCACGGCCCCGGCGATGTCGCGGATCGTCGTCGCGGCGTAGCCTTTTTCGGCGAACAGCCGTCCGGCGGCGCGCAGGATATCGGCGCGGCGGTTGGTCTCCTCGGCGACGAGCTTGCGTTTAGGAGCGGCCATGACGGCCTTCCCCGGCGCCGAAGCGGCCGGCACCGGATTTTGCATCGCCGCTGTCGAGCGAAATCCGGCCATGGCGAAACTCGTTCTTCAGCGCTTCGGCCAGCGGCAGGCCCCATTGTTCGTAACTGGAAAGCCGGTCGTGTTGCATGCAGGTCTGCGGCAAGGCGGCGATCTGCGCGGCCAGCGCTTCGGCTGCGGCGCGCGCCTGGCCATCGGCCACCACGCGATTGGCCAGGCCGATGGCCAGCGCTTCGTCGGCGCCGACCGGCCTGCCGGTGAGGATCAGGTCCAGCGCGCGCGAATGGCCGATCAGGCGCGACAGGCGGATCGTGCCGCCGTCGATCAGCGGTACGCCCCAGCGCCGGCAGAAGACGCCGAAGGTCGCCGATTGCTCGACCACGCGCAGGTCGCACCAGAGCGCAAGCTCCAGGCCGCCGGCCACGGCGTAGCCGGACACCGC
>JAUYSD010000378.1 GCA_030696505.1 Sulfuritalea sp.
TTCCATCTCGTGGTAGAAGTCGTTGCCCTCGCGGGTGCGCTCACCGACGCCGGCGAACACCGAGTAGCCGCCGTAGGACTTGGCGAGGTTGTTGATCAGTTCCATCATGTTGACGGTCTTGCCTACGCCGGCGCCGCCGAACAGGCCGACTTTGCCGCCCTTGGCGAACGGACACATCAGGTCGATAACCTTGATGCCGGTGGGCAGCAGTTCGGTGGAAGGCGAGAGTTCGTCGAACTTCGGTGCCTTGGCATGGATCGGACGCAGCTCGTCGTAAGGAACCGGGCCGGCCTCGTCGATCGGGCGACCCAGCACATCCATGATGCGGCCCAGGGTGCCGGAACCGACCGGCACTGAAATCGCGGCACCCGTCGGCTTGACCGACATGCCGCGGCGCAGGCCGTCGGAGGAACCGAGCGCAATGGTACGCACGATGCCGTCGCCGAGCTGCTGCTGTACTTCGAAAGTCAGGCCGCTTTCGGCATTGCCGGACTCGGCCTCGTCGAGAGTCAGCGCTTCGTACACTTTGGGCATCGCTTCGCGGGGGAACTTGATGTCCACCACAGCGCCGATGCACTGGACGATGTTTCCGTTGCTCATGGTTGTTTCCTTAATGTAATTCCGCCAAATTCAGTCAACACGTCGCTCAGCCTGCAATGGCCGCCGCACCACCAACGATCTCGGAGATCTCCTTGGTGATCGCCGCCTGACGCGCCTTGTTGTAGACCAGCTGCAATTCCTTGATCACGCTGCCGGCGTTGTCGGTCGCGGCCTTCATCGCCACCATGCGCGCCGACTGCTCGGAGGCCATGTTCTCGGCCACGCCCTGGTAGATCAGGGCCTCAACGTAGCGCACCAGCAGTTCGTCGATCACGGTCTGCGCATCGGGTTCGTAGAGGTAGTCCCAGCTGCGCTCCGGCGTGCCCATGCGTTCGCCCGAGAGCGGCAGCAGCGGTTCGATCACCGGCTCCTGCTTCATGGTGTTGACGAAGCGGGTGTAGGCGATATGCACGGCATCCAGCTCGCCGGCCTGGAAGGCATCGATCATGACCTTCATCGGCCCGATCAGCTTTTCCAGATGCGGCGTGTCGCCCAGATGAGTGATCTGGGATATGACGTTGGCACCCATGCGCTGCATGAAGCCGAGGCCCTTGTTGCCGATGCAGGTGACGCGTATGTCGGTTGCGCCGTCGGTTTCCCACTGGCGCATGTGGTTCAACGCCTGGCGCAGGATGTTGGTGTTGAGGCCGCCGCAGAGGCCCTTGTCGGTCGTCACCACGATCAGGCCGATACGCTTCGCCACCGCCGCCTTGGTCTTGCCCAGGAAGGCATGGCGATACTCGGTCACGTTGGCCTGCGAAAGATTGGCCGCCAGGCGACGGATCTTTTCACTGTAGGGACGGGCTGCGCGCATCCGTTCCTGCGCCTTGCGCATCTTGGATGCGGCCACCATCTCCATGGCCTTGGTGATCTTGCGCGTGTTCTGAACGCTCTTGATCTTGGTGCGGATCTCTTTGCTGCCTGCCATGATCGCCCCTCGTTAACGCTGCGCGATCAGGACCAGGACTTCGTGAACTCGGTGACCGCGGCCTTGAGTTGGGCCTCGGCGTCCTTGTCCAGATCCTTGGTGGTCTCGATCTTGTTCATCAGGTCTGCATGCTTGTGATGCATGTACTGATGCAATTCGGTTTCGTAGGGCAGGATGCGCGTGACATCGATGTTATCCATGAAGCCTTCGTTGGACGCGTACAGCGTGACGCCCATTTCGGCGACCGACAGCGGCGCGTACTGCAGCTGCTTCATCAGTTCCGTCACGCGGCGGCCGCGCTCCAGCTGCTTGCGCGTGGCTTCATCGAGGTCTGAGGCGAACTGGGCGAAGGCCGCGAGCTCGCGGTACTGGGCCAGCGCCAGGCGCACGCCGCCGCCGAGCTTCTTGATCACCTTGGTCTGGGCCGCGCCACCGACGCGCGACACCGAGACGCCGGCGTTCATGGCGGGGCGGATACCGGCGTTGAACAAGTCGGTTTCGAGGAAGATCTGGCCGTCGGTAATCGAAATCACGTTGGTCGGCACGAAGGCGGAAACGTCGCCGGCCTGGGTTTCGATGATCGGCAGCGCCGTCAGCGAACCGGTCTTGCCCTTGACTTCGCCGTTGGTCAGCTTTTCCACCCAGGCTTCGGAGACGCGCGCGGCGCGCTCGAGCAGACGCGAGTGCAGGTAGAACACGTCGCCGGGATAGGCTTCACGACCGGGCGGACGACGCAGCAGCAGGGAAATCTGGCGGTAAGCCCAGGCCTGCTTGGTCAAGTCGTCATAAATGATCAGCGCGTCCATGCCGCGATCGCGGAAATACTCGCCCATCGAACAGCCCGTGTAGGGTGCGATGAACTGGGTTGCGGCGGAGTCGGAGGCGGTGGCCGCGACGACGATGGTGTATTCCATCGCGCCGTGCTCCTGCAGCTTGCGCACTACGTTGGCGACGGTCGAAGCCTTCTGGCCGATCGCGACGTAGATGCAGAACATGTTCTGCCCCTTCTGGTTGATGATGGCATCAACCGCGACCGCCGTCTTGCCGGTCTGGCGGTCGCCGATGATCAGCTCGCGCTGGCCGCGGCCGACCGGAACCATCGAGTCGATCGCCTTGAGGCCGGTCTGCACCGGCTGCGACACCGACTTGCGCCAGATCACGCCCGGCGCTACTTTTTCGATCTTGTCGGTGAGCTTGGCGTTGATCGGACCCTTGCCGTCGATCGGCTCGCCCAGGGCGTTGACCACGCGGCCGAGCAGTTCGGGGCCGACCGGCACTTCGAGAATGCGACCGGTACATTTGACCGTGTCGCCTTCGGTGATGTGCTCGTAGTCGCCGAGTACCACGGCACCGACGGAGTCGCGCTCCAGGTTCAGGGCGAGGCCGAAGGTGTTGCCGGGGAACTCCAGCATTTCGCCCTGCATCACGTCGGTCAGACCATGGATACGGCAGATGCCGTCGGTGACCGAAACCACGGTACCCTCGTTACGGGCGGTGGCGGCCAACTGCATGTTCTGGATCCGGCTCTTGATCAGGTCACTGATTTCGGATGGATTGAGGTTCATGGAATTACTCCTAGTTCTTTAGCGCGGTGGCCATGGCGGCAAGCTTGCCGCGGACCGAGGCATCGATTACTTCATCGCCGACGGCAATGCGGACGCCACCAATAAGTTCGGCATCGACCTTGACGGTCGCCTGGATCCTGCACCCGAACTTGCGTTCGAGATCGGCCACGAGATTTTTCAGCGTTGCCTCATCGAGCGCGAAGGCCGAAGTGATCTCGGCGTCCTTGACGCCCTCCTGACCATGCTTGAGTTCGTTGAAAAGCTCGGCGATCTCGGGCAGGACGATGAGGCGGTCGTTGTCGGCCAGTACGCGGACGAAGTTCTGCTGATCGGCGGTCAGGCTGAGCTTGATATCGGCGGCGGCCACATCGAGGCAGAGTTGTGCCAGCTGCGCCGGGCTCAGGCGCGGATTGCCGATGCACTCTTCCATCTCGGGACGACCGGCAACGGCGGAAAGCCCGGACAGCACATCCGACCAGGCAGCCAGCGCATTGCCGCTCTTGGCCAGCTGGAACGCGGCCTCGGCATAGGGACGCGCAAGGGTGACGTTTTCGGCCATGGCAGATTACAGTTCCGACTTGAGTTGCGTCAGCAGCTCGGCATGGGCCTGGGCATTGATTTCCTTGCGCAGGATGCGTTCGGCGCCGGCCACGGCAAGTGCAGCCACATGCTCGCGCAGGGCTTCCTTGGCGCGTTGTGACGCCGTGCCAGCCTCTGCTTCGGCAGCCTCGCGGGCGGCATTGACGATGCGGGCGCCTTCGGCGCGCGCCTCTTCGATCAACTGGGCCACCTGCTTCTCGGCACCGCTGCGAAATTCCGCTGCCGACTCGCGCGCCTTGCGCAGTTCCTCGGCGGCTTTCTTTTCAGCGTGCGCCAGGTCGGTCTTGGCCTTGTCCGCAGCCGCAAGCCCGTCAGCTATCTTGCCCGCGCGCTCATCGAGTGCCTTCATGATGGGCGGCCACACGAACTTCATCGTGAACCACGCCAAAATGAGGAACACAACCAGCTGGGCAAACAGCGTTGCGTTCAGATTCACGGTAATCGCTCCTTAAGCGTTGGGGAAGACGATTACTTCGGAAGGGCGGCAATGAACGGGTTGGCAGTGGTGTACCACAGCGCAATACCGGTACCGATAATGAAGGCAGCGTCGATCAGACCGACCAGGAGGAACATCTTGGTTTGCAGCGTGTTCATCAGTTCCGGCTGACGCGCCGAAGCTTCGAGGAAGCGGCTGCCCATGATGCCGATGCCGATACACGCGCCAGCGGCGCCGAGGCCGATGATCAGACCAGCAGCCAGAGCTACAAAACCAACGATTTGTTCCATGACAACTCCTTTAGTAACGATTTAAGGTTGTGACAATTGATACGGGAGATTAGTGACTTTCGTGCGCCTGACCGATATAGACCAGCGTCAGCATCATGAAGATGAAAGCCTGCAGCGTGATGATCAGAATGTGGAAGATGGCCCAGACGGTTCCGGCGAAAACACCGCCCAGCCACAGCAGGCCGCTGCCGGCCGTACCGGCCCAGGCCGCACCCATCAGCGCGATCAGCATGAAGATCAGTTCGCCGGCGTACATGTTGCCGAACAGTCGCATGCCGTGCGAGACGGTCTTGGCGACGAACTCGATCATCTGCATCGCAAAATTGACCGGGTAGAGCAAGGGATGACTGCCGAAGGGGGCCGTGAACAATTCGTGCATCCAGCCGCCGAATCCCTTGATCTTGACGTTGTAATAAAGGCAGAGCAGCAACACGCCCAGCGACATGCCCAGCGTGGCATTGAGGTCGGCGGTGGGCACCACGCGCATGTAGGCGTGGTTGGCATCATGGCCGGCGACGCCGAAGATCCATGCCCAGATATTGGGCAAGGCATCGAGCGGCAACAGGTCCATCGCGTTCATGAAGAAGATCCAGACGAATACGGTGAGCGCCAGCGGGGCGATGAAACTGCGATCGCCATGGACGATCGACTTGGATTGCGACTCGACCATTTCCACGAGGATTTCGACCGCGGCCTGGAAGCGGCCCGGCACGCCCGAGGTCGCTTTGGCGGCAGCGCGCGCCAGTATCAGCACGGCCAGCAGTCCGAGCGAAACGGACCAGAACAGGGTGTCGAGATGGTAAACCGTCCAATCGACCAGTGCAGCCTGCTTGTGGCCCAGGCTGTTGAGGTGCGTCAGATGGTGAACGATGTATTCCGATGCGTTTGGTGCGTGCTCGGCTGCCATGGTCAGTCAGGCCTTAATCAATATCACAAACAGGTTCGCTTTCAGCGCAACGATCAGCCCGGCCAGCAATGCCAGCCAGTGCAAGTCTCGATACGCCCCCGCCACGATCGCCAGCAACGCCAGCGTTGCCACGACCTTGATGAATTCGCCTACAAAAAACCTCGCCACCGAAGCCCTGCCGCTCTTTGCGGCCGCCCATAAACTCATGGCGAAAAGCAGATTCGGTACGAATACCGCCACACCGCCCAGTGCCGCCGACAGTGCCGCGTGCGGTCCTGCCCAAAACCACGCCAGCCCAGCAACGATCAGGGTTGCGACGCCTTGATGAAACACGGCTCTAAACATCTATAAGACCAGGCCGCGTCCAAAAGCCCGCGAATATAGGCCATTGATCGGGGGTTGTCAAATATTTTATGTTGCAATGCGCCATTTGAAAACACGCTGCAAAAGAAATATGTCTTTGGTATTAATTCACTGTCGCATCGATGTGTCTGGACACACGTCGAAAGACAAAATCAGTCGAGCTTTGCCAGCAAACCGTCGAGTTGGTCGAGGCTGCCGAAACGGATCGTCAGGCTGCCGCCGCCCTTGCGATTGGCGCTGATCTTGACCGTGGCCCCAAGGCGATCCGACAGCTCTTCTTCGAGGCGCAGCAGGTCACGATCCGGCTTTTTCTCGGCGCCTTTCTTGACCGGCGGATTCAGTTCCCGCGCCACCATGCGCTCGGTCTCGCGCACCGAGAATCCCTTGTCGACGACCAGCGCGGCGACACGGCCCTGCTCGCTCTTGGACAAAGGCAGCAGCGCCCTGGCGTGGCCCATCTCGATGTCGCCGGCCATCAGCATGTCCTGCGCCGGCTTCGCCAGTTGCAACAGGCGCAGCAGGTTGGAAGCGGCCGAACGCGAGCGGCCGACCGCGTCCGCTGCCTGCTGATGGGTCATCTGGAATTCATCGATCAGGCGCTGAATGCCGGCCGCTTCCTCCAGAGGATTCAAGTCCTCGCGCTGGATATTTTCGATCAGCGACATCGCCAGAGCGGCATCGTCGGGGATGTCGCGAATCAGTACTGGCACTTCCGCCAAACCGGCTATCTGGGCCGCGCGCCAGCGCCGCTCACCTGCAATGATTTCATAGCGGCCGGTACCCACCGGCCTCACGGAGATCGGCTGGATCAGACCCTGGGCCTTGATCGACGCTGCCAACTCTTCGAGCGAACCCGGATCCATGCGGGTGCGCGGCTGATACTTCCCTGGTTGCAGCATACCCACCCCAAGCATCTCCTGGCGCTGGGTGTCCGGGGTATTGTTGGCAGCCAGAAGGGCATCCAGCCCACGTCCGAGGCCTTTTTGTTTTGGTGGATTCATGCTGTCTCCGCAGGGCCGCCCCATGGGGGCAGCGAGTCAAAAATCGAAAAGCCGCGTCGCGGCCGGGCAATCGTCACTCCCCTTGCCCGGGAAGCAGAGACGATGGGGAAGAGGGTCAAAGCGGTTCCTTCCAGGAATTGACGCGGGCGATCATTTCCACGGCGAAGGCCATGTAGGCTTGCGCCCCCTTGGCCGCCTTGTCGAACAGCACTCCGGGGATGCCATAACTCGGCGCTTCGGCGAGACGCACGTTGCGCGGTACCAGGGTCTTGAACACTTTGTCGCCGAAATGCTCTTCCAGCTGCGCCGAAACCTGGGTGGACAGGGTATTGCGCGGATCGTACATGACGCGCAGCAGGCCGATGATCTTGAGCTCGCGATTCAGGTTGGCGTGGACTTTCTTTATGGTGTTTACCAGATCCGACAGGCCTTCCAGCGCGTAATACTCGCACTGCATCGGGATGATGACGCCATGCGCCGCGCACAGTCCGTTCAGGGTCAGCATCGACAGCGAGGGCGGACAGTCGATCAGGACGAAGTCGTAATCGTCCTTGTGCCCGGACAGGGCGGTCTTGAGCCGCATTTCGCGCATGTCGAGATCGACCAATTCGACTTCGGCCCCGGCCAGGTCGCGGTTGGCCGGCAGCACGTCGAACTTCCCGGCGGGGGAAATCACCCGCGCCTGCTCAAGGGTCGCGAGCTGCAGCAGCACTTGGTACACGGATGACTTGAGGCTGCGCTTTTCCACGCCGCTGCCCATCGTGGCATTGCCCTGGGGATCGAGATCGATCATCAGCACCCGCTGCCCGACCCGGGCCAGACCGGCTGCCAGATTGACCGTCGTCGTGGTCTTGCCCACGCCCCCCTTTTGATTGGCGATGCAGAAGATCCTGGCCATGCGGACTTTCGCGTGTCGCCCGCGTCAGCTGCCCACGGCCAGCTTGACGCCGAAACCGACCAGGAACAGGCCCGCCAGTTTGTTCAGCACGCGCGACACCATCGGATTGGCGCGCATGCGCGCGGCCAGGAAATGGGTCATCAAGGTCATCGTCAGA
>JAUYSD010000392.1 GCA_030696505.1 Sulfuritalea sp.
TGCTGGCCGTCAATGGTGGCACGCTGACCAGTACCGGCACCATCGCCACCGCCAACCTCGACCTGTCGAGCGGCACCCTGAATGGCGCAGGCGGCGTCACCGTCAGCAACACCATGAACTGGTCGGGCGGCACCCAGGGCACCAATGTCGGCACCACCACGATCGCGGCCGGGGCCAATCTCAACATCACCGGGGCGGTGAATCTGGGCCGCCGCATCGACAACTACGGCACCGCCACCTGGACTGGCATCGGCAACATCCTCACCAGCGGCGGCGGGTCGAGCGTCGTGTTCGACAACAAGGCCGGAGCGCAATTCCTGATCCAGAACGACCAGATCATCCAGGGCGACGGCGGTTCGGCCGAAGTCGTAGTCAATTCGGGTCTGCTGCGCAAGACCACCGCCAGCGGCACCACGACGCTGACGGGCGCGGTGGACTTCAACAATAGCGCCGGTGCCGTGGCCAACATAGAGACCGGCACCTTGCGGCTCGACAGCTTTGCCGGCGGTACCAACAGCGGCGTCCTTGATGTAGCCGCGGCGGCGACGCTGAGCACCAACGGCAGTTCCTTGGTCAATGCGGCGAGCGGAATCATCCGTGGCAGCGGAACTCTGGATCTGACCATTGCAACGCTGACCAATAACGGAATCATGGCTCCGGGAGTTGGCGCTGGCGGGACGGCGACATTGAGCCTTGCGGGCAACCTGAATCTCGCGGGCGGCACCATCGAAATAGACCTGGGCGGCACGGCACCGGGGCAGGCGGACAAACTTGCGGTAACCGGCGACGTGACGATGGCGGGTGCGCTTACCGCCAGTCTCGTGGGTGGCTACACGCCGCTCAACGGTGATTTCATACCCTATCTGACCATGACCGGGACCGCGAGCGGCAGCTTTGTCGCCACGTCCCTGCCGCCCAACATGGACGCCGGCTACAACCTGGCGCCGGGTGAAGCCTCGCGGCTCATCTATTCGACGGCAGGCACCAAGACCTTCCTCAACACGGCCAGCGACCTGAACTGGGCGACGCCGACAAATTGGTCGGGTGGGGCCTTGCCCGGCACCGGCAATACTGCTTTGATCAGTTCCGGTTTCAGCGTCGCGCACCCAAGTGGCGACGACAGCATTGCCTCGCTCATCGTCGATAGCGGCAACTCGCTGGACGTGTCCGGCGGGTCGCTCACCGTCAGCGGCGCGACCACGGTAGGAGGTTCCCTCGCGGTGACGGGCGGCACGCTGGTCCTGAACGGCGCATCCTCGGTGCAAACCCTCGACATGAGCGGCGGGGCGCTGAACGGCAGCGGCAACCTGACGGTGGGCAATGCGTTCAACTACAGCAGCGGAACGGTCGGCCTCAGCGGCGCACTGGACGTGACCCACGTCGGCAATCTTTCCCTGCCGGCCATGGCATCGCTGACATCCTTGCTGGTCAATGCGACGGGGAATGTCGCACTGACCGGCGGCATCGTCGCCAGCGGCAGCGGCGACGCGATCAAGATCGCCGCCGGACAGGACTTCATCAATAGCGGGAATCACCCGCTGTCGGCGAGCAACGGCCGCTGGCTGGTGTATTCGCAGGACCCGGCGACAATTGTCAAAGGCGGCCTGATTTCCGATTTTCGTCGCTACAGCAACACCCCCGGCAGCATCGGCGCGACCGGCAACGGTTTCGTCTATGCGTCAGCGGCGGGCGCCTTGCTGGTCGATGTGGTGGCGACCGGCACTGCCAGCCACGAGTACGGTGACGCGCCGACCGCCGGCTTCGATTACACGCTAAGCGGTTTTTCCGATGCCGAGGACAACGCCGCAAATATCGGAATAGCCGGGGCACCCAGCTACAACGTGCCGCTGCCCACGTCCGCCAGCGATGCGGGCAACTACAACATCGCCTATGTCAGCGGCCTGTCGAGCAGCGTCGGCTACAGCATCAGCGGCGGCACCGGATTGGCATATAGCGTCACCCAGGCGCCGCTTGCCATCACGGCCAGCGACCAAAGCAAGGTTTATGGCGATACGCTCGGCTTCGCCGGCACCGAATTTATCCCGCTCGGCCTGAAGAACGGGCAGATCGTGGGTGCCGTCACGCTCGCCAGCAGCGGTGCGGATGCGCTGGCCGGCGTCGCCGGATCGCCGTATGCAATCTCCGCCGGCGCTGCCACGGGAGGCAGCTTCAATCCCGCCAACTACAGCATCACCTATGTGGACGGCGCGCTGACCGTCACGCCGCGACCGCTGACGGTCAGCTTCACGGCGCCGACCAAGACCTACGACGGCAACGCGAGCGTAAGCCTCGGCAGTTTTGTGCTGAACAATCTGGCGAACGGCGATTTGCCGGGACTGGCGGCGACCGCCACCTATGACAGCCGTGATGTCGGTGCAACGAAGACGGTGAGCTACAGTGGTCTCGCGCTTACCGGAGGCAAGACCGCCGACTACAGCCTGCCCGCGGCGGCCAGCGGCAGCGGCAGCATTACGCCGCTGGCCAGCGTGGCCTGGACCGGCGGCGCCAGCGGCAACTGGTCGGCGGCATCGAACTGGGCCGGCAATGCGCTGCCGGACGGCAACAACGTACTTGCCGTCAGCATCCCGGCCGGCACGACAGTCAACTTCGACGCGGCCACCGCCACGACGCAACTCGACAGCCTTATTGTCGGCAGCGGCGGCAGTTTCGTCATGGCCGGCAGCAGCCTCGGCATTGCCGGCAGCCTGAGCACGCCGGCCTACACGCAGACCGGCGGGACTCTCAACGGGGCAGGGGGGCTGAATGTCACGCAGAGCTTCGCCAAGAGCGGCGGCACCTTGGCGCTGGCGGGACCGGTCAATATCACCCAGGCAGCCGGCACACTGACGCTGAACTACGACGCAGCGCTGACACTGGGGGTGGTGCACACGGTCAGCGGCAATATCCTGGTCGATGCCAACGGCGGCATCTTCACCACCGCATCGCCGGTGACCGCCAACGGCGGCTCGCTGGCCTTCACGGCGCACAGTCCGATTCACGTCGGCAGCGGCGGCCTCTCCGCCACCGCAGACCTGAGCCTGAGCGCGCCGACGCCGTCAGCGGGCAGCACCATCACCCTGGATGGCCCGCTCGCCGCAGGCGGCGCGGTGAATGTATCGGCCTTCGGCGCGATTGCGCAGAACGCCGGCATTCAGGGGCAGACCATCGCGCTGACCAGCAGCAACAGCAACATTGTCGTTGCCGACGGCGCCGTGAGCAGTGTTGCGGCCGGCGGCAGCATCAGCTACAGCGCGACTGCCGGCAGCATCACGTCGAGTCCGGACAACTTTGCCGGCGCGACGCCATCGCTGGCGAGCTCGGGCGGGGCATCGGCAAGCACCACCAGCAACACGACGAGCAATGACATCATCACCGCCGTCACGCAGACCACGGATGCACTGGCTGACGACCCCGTGACGACTACGACGGCAGCGCCGCCTACCTCTACGGAGACGCCTGGCAGCCCCGCGCTGCTGGCCTCGGTGACGCAGACGACCGGCGGCGAAACCGGCACCTTTGGCGCAACGTCCGAAACGACAGTTGGTGCTGACGACACGGCGACCAAGCCGCCGCCGACGGCGGAAAACACCGTCGCCGAGCAGGTGCCGGAGAAGTCCGAAGCCGGCAAGAGCGCCGACGAAGAGAAGGACGAAAAACGCGCCAAGAAAGCCGAGAAGCGGGAAGACAGGAAAGAAGAGCGTCGTGCCGCCGCGAAAAAGGTCGCTCAGTGCTCCTGACGACGACGCCGACGGCCGGTTGCGGCCGGGTTAGCCCTTGCGCCTGATCGCGGTGGCGGCGAACAGCGCCTGGCCGGCCCAGTAGCTGAGGATGATGGCAAAGGCCGCGCCGGGCAGGGGCTGGTGGAAGCGGTGGATGCCGATCAGGAAATCCGAAAAGCCGAACAGGATCGCGCCGGCCAGCGGGCCCCAGCGCATCAGGGCATCGTGCTGCGCGTCCAGCGCGCAGGCGGCGGCGCGCCAGATCATGGCGGCGATGACGAGCACGTAGACCACCAGCGGCAGCGTCAGCGCACCGGCGCCCGGCAGCATCAGCCACATCCCAGCCGCGGCGAAAATGCCCACCGGCACCAGCAGGGGCCAGGCCGGCGCGCGGCTCCATTGCAGGAAGGCGGCGACATACAGGCCGTGGCCGATGGCGAAGGCGATCATGCCGGGCAGGAAGGCGTTGGGCAGCGCCAGACAGACGTCGCCCACGGCGCCCGCGAGCAGGCCCCAGGCGATCAGGCGGCCGGCGCGCCGGTCGGCATGGAGCCACACCGCCGCGGCCAGCGCGACGATCAGCCAGGGCTTGGTCAGCAGCTTGAGCCAGAACAGGTCGAGCGCCAACCCGACCAGATACAGGCAGGCGGCCAGTGCGGCGCAGACGACGACCAGGACGCGATTCATCGACGCTTCATCACTGGGCGTATCGGCGCCGCAGCCACAGCAGCGCCGTCGCCAGCGCGGTCATGGCGACGATGGGCAGGGCGTAGGTGTTGAGCGTGGCCCAGCCTGAACTGGTGACCAGCACGCCCGACGAGAGCGAGGTGAGGCCCTGCACGCCGAGCACGATGAAGTCGTTGCTACCCTGCACCTTGGCTTTTTCCTCGGGGCGATAGGTTTCGGTGAGCAAGGTGGTGCCGCCGATGAACAGGAAATTCCAGCCGATGCCGAGCAGCACCAGCGCCCACCAGAAGTGCATCAGCGTCACGCCGGACAGCGCGATGCCGATGCAGACGAACATCAGCGCGGCGCCGACGATCAGGATGTTGAGCACGCCGAAACGCTTGATCAGGTCGCCGGTGAAAAACGAGGGCGCGAACATGCCGATCACATGCCATTGCAGGATGAAGGCGGTGTCGGCGAAGGGCATGCCGCAGATGTCCATGGCCAGCGGCGTCGCCGTCATCAGCAAATTCATCACGCCGTAGCCGCAGGCCGCAGCCAGCACGGCGACGGCGAAGGCCGGCTGGCGCGCAATCTGGTGCAGCGGGCGGCCGACGGCCTTTTGCTCGGCGACCGAGAGCGGCGGAATCTGCAGCCGGCTGGCGATCAGCATCGACAGTGCGGCGAAGCCGTTCAGCGCGCCGTAGCTGGCGAGGTAGGTGGGTTCCAGCAGGGTGCGCGTGAGCTTGCCGACCTCGGGGCCGATCACGCCGCCGAGGATGCCGCCGGCCAGGGTCAGCGAAATCGCCTTGCCTTTCCAGTCCAGAGGTGCGGCGTCGGCGGCGGCGAAGCGGTATTGCTGGCCGAAGGCGTTGTAGATGCCGGCGAACACGGTGCCGAGGCAGAGCAGCCAGAAGCTGCCGATGCTGACGGCGAAGGCGGAGATCGCCGCGCCGAGCATGCCCAGCCCGGCGCCGAGCATGAAGCCGGCACGGCGGCCGAAGCGCTTCATGAAGAAGGCGGCGGGCAGCGTTGCCAGCGCGCCGCCGATGACGTAGGTGGTGATCGGCAGCGTGGCCAGGCGCTTGTCGGCGGCGAGCTGGAGGCCGAGCAGGCCGTTGATCGAGACCAGCATGATGCCGTTGGTCAGCAACAGGGCCTGCGCCGCGGCCAGCAGCGTTATGTTGCGGCGGTGGCTCACGCTGGCGGGGGTTCGATCAGCGCGCGGTAGGCATGCCAGGTGGCATGGCCCACCAGCGGCATGGTCAGGATCAGGCCGACGAAACCCACGGCGAAGCCGATTGCGGTCAGCAGCACGATCAGCGCCGCCCAGACCAGCATCGCGGGCAGGTTGCGCACCAGTGCGAGGAAGCTGCCGAGCATGGCGGTGACGGTGTCCTGCTTGCGGTCCAGCATCATCGGGATCGACACCGCGGAAAAGGCGAACACCAGGCCGGCGAAGAAGCCGCCGACGACGAGGTAGGCGAGCAGGAATTCGAGGTTGTCGAACTTGGCTATCTGCGCGATGAAGCTGCCCAGGGTCGGCATGCCGCCCTGGTAGAACAGCGCGAAGATCACCAGCGAGGCGCGCGCCCAGACCAGGTAGATGACGATCAGGATCAGCGAGTAGATGCCGATCGAGCCGAGGTTCTGCCGCCAGACCATCAGTGTGGGCCGCAGTTGCAGCGGCTCGCCGGCTTCGCGCCGGCGCGAGAGTTCATACAGGCCGATGGCAAGGCAGGGCCCGACCAGCATGAAGCCGGTGGTGATGGCGGTGACGGTTTGCACGGCATGGCGGAAGGCCAGCCAGAGCAGGACGCCGGCGGCGGCGAAACAGATTCCGTAGAACAGGCTGGCGAGGCCGCAGGCCCGGAGGTCGGCCGCGCCGCGTCGCAGCCAGTCGAAAGGCGCCGACCAGGGCAGGCCGCTGCGGACTACCGGAAACGGGTTCTGCGGCGGTGGGTCTTGAGGCGAAGCCAAGGCGGTCAGGCGATGAAGCCGCGCAAGGCATCGAGCACGGCATCGGGCTGCTCGGCCATCAGCGCATGGCCGGCGCCGTCGAGGCTGACGCTGGTGGATTGCCTGATCGCGGCGGCGAGCTTGGCCGCGGCCTTGGGGTGGGTCATCATGTCGCGGCTGCCGCTGACGATCAGCGCCGGGCAGGTCAGCGCGGCGGCGGCTTCCATGCCGTGCGTGTAGGCGTTGCAGGCGGCGAGATCGTTGTGCAGCACGCCGGGCTGCTGGCGTTCCATCAGGCGCTTCGAGGCGCCCAGCAGCCACATGCCGGGCACGGTGTTGCCGCCGACGGTGCCGCGCGGCGAATGCGACCAGGCATTGATCATCGATATCGCCTTCGGCTCCTTGTCGCGGGCCGCGCCCAGCAGGGCGTCGGACACCGGCATCGGCACGGCGGTGCCGACCAGGGCGATGCGCGCGATGCGTGCCGGGTGGCGTGCCGCGCATTCCAGCGCGGTCAGCGAACCCATGCTGTGGCCGACCAGCGTGACCTTGCCGGGCGCCGCCGTATCGCCAGCGCCAACTTTCTCCAGCAGCAGTTCGATCCAGTCGGCCAGCGCCTCGATCGACGGCAGCGGCGCGCCGGCGCTACGCCCGTGGCCGGGCAGGTCGACCGCCAGCACGGCAAAGCCGTGGTGGGCGAACCAGCGGCTTTGCAGGCCCCAGACGCTGTGGTCGTTTTGCGCGCCGTGGATGAACACGACGCAGGGCAGGGCGGCATCGAAGGGTTTGCCGCCGGTGTAGGCATAGGCCTGCTGACCGTTGAGTTGGAGTTCCATGTCAGACCCGCATTTACGTTTTTTGGGCGGCAGCGAGGCCGCGATTGAGGTCTTCGAGCAGGTCGCCGACGTCTTCGAGGCCGATCGACAGGCGGATGGTGCCCGGATGGATGCCGGCGGCCACCAGCGCGGCGTCGGACATGCGGAAATGCGTGGTCGATGCCGGATGGATCACCAGCGACTTGGCGTCGCCGACGTTGGCCAGGTGCGAGAACACGCGCAGGGCTTCGATGAACTTGCGCCCGGCCGCGCGCCCGCCCTTCAGGTTGAAGCTGAACACCGAGCCGGCGCCGCGCGGCAGCAGCTTCTGCGCCAGCGCGTGGTCGGGATGATTTTCGAGTTCGGGGTAGCCGACGCTGGCCACGGCCTCGCTCTGCGTCAGATGTTCGACCGCCTGGCGCGTGTTGGCGATGTGGCGCGCCATGCGCAGCGGCAGGGTTTCCATGCCCTGCAGCAGCTGAAAGGCGGTCATCGGGCTCATGCAGGCGCCGAAGTCGCGCAGGCCTTCGCGCCGCGCGCGCAGCAGGAAGGCGGCGACCGTGGATTCCTCGCTGAAATCCATGCCGTGAAAGCCCTCGTAGGGCTCGGTCAGGGTCGGAAACTTGCCGGACTTCTCCCAGTCGAAGGTGCCGCCATCGACCAACAGGCCGCCGATGGCCACGCCGTGGCCGCCGAGAAATTTGGTCGCGGAATGAAAAATCAGGTCGGCGCCGTGGTCGAAGGGCCGCATCAGCCAGGGCGTGGTGAAGGTGCTGTCCACCATCAGCGGCAGGCCGTGATGGTGGGCCAGGGCCGCGACTTCGGGAATGTTCAGCACGTCGAGGCCGGGATTGCCCAGGGTCTCACCGAACAGCAGCCGCGTTTCGGGCCGGATCGCGGCGCGCCAGGCATCGAGGTCGCGCGGATCGACGAAGGTGGTGGTGATGCCGAAGCGCGGCAGCGTGTAGTCGAGCAGGTTGTGCGAACCGCCATAGAGCGAGCGGCTGGCGACGATGTGCGAACCGGCGCCCATCAGCGTGGCGATCGCCAGATGCAATGCGGCCTGGCCCGAGGCGACCGCGATCGCGCCGACGCCGCCTTCGAGCGCGGCGATGCGCTCTTCGAGCACGGCATTGGTCGGGTTGGAGATGCGCGAATAGACATGGCCGGCGCGCTCCATGTTGAACAGCGCGGCGGCCTGGTCGGAATTCTTGAAGACGAAGGAGGTGGTCAGGTAGATCGGCGTCGCCCGCGCGCCGTAGCGCTCGTCGGGCACCTGACCCGCATGCAGGGCCAGGGTATCGAAGTTATAAGTCATAAGTAGTGGGCCTTCCCCCCGGCCCCTCCGCACGGGAGGGGGTGATTGCGGTTCGCCGCTGGCGCGGCTCCATGTTTTGAATGTGCCGCCTTGCAGCGGCGCTCATGCGTATTCGTCGGGATCGGGATCCAGCATGCGCTCCAGCGCAAAGATGCGATCCTTGATCAGCAGCTTGCGCTTCTTCAGGCGCCGCAGCAGCAACTGGTCATCGGGGGGGCTCAGGGTCAGGCGGCCGATGGCTTCGTCGAGATCCCGATGCTCGGTGCGCAAATCGATCAGGCGCGTCAGCAGGGCCTCGGGAGTATCTGTCGCATCGATCGGTTCCATGGCGCTATGGTATGAGCGCCGCGGCATCTTGGCAACCCGGACACGTTATTATCCGGCCATGAAAGAGCAAGTCGGCCGTTTTGAAATCCGTCGCGAAGTGGGGCGCGGTGCGCAGAGCATCGTGTACCTGGCATGGGACCCGCAACTCGAACGCGAAGTCGCGATCAAAACCCTGCATTTCGCCAACACCGATGCGCAGCGCAACGATGCCCTGATTGCCGAGGCGCGCGCCGTCAGCCGCCTGCGCCACCCCAACCTGGTGCCGATTTTCGACGTCGGCGAGGAAGACGGCGATCCCTATCTGGTTTTCGAATTCGTCGACGGCCCTAACTTGGCCGCGCTGCTGGCCGAAGAGGGCCGGCTGGCGCCCGCGCGCGCCGCCGACCTGATGCGCCAGGTGCTCGATGCGCTGGCCGCGGCGCATGCGGCGGGAATCATCCATCGCGACCTGAAGCCCTCGAACATACTGATCGACCCGCAGGGGCGGCCGCGCGTAATGGATTTCGGCATTGCCATGCGTCTCGACGACAGCGCCGCCAGTCGGCGCCTGAAGGAGATTTCCGGGACGCTGAGCTATCTCGCTCCGGAATACCTCGACGGCCAGCAGGTCAGCGAAAAGACCGATGTCTTCGCCGCCGCCCTGGTCATGGTCGAAATGCTTTCGGGTCGGCCCTGGGTGTCGGGCGACACGCCCGTCGCGATCTTCAACCAGATCCTGAACCAGCCGGTCACGCTGCCGGCCGATGTCAGCATCGACAATCAGCTGACCGGCATCATCCTGACCGCCAGCGCCCGCGATCCGGCCTTGCGTACGTCCGGCGCGGCGCAGATGAAGGCGCAGCTCGACGATTATCTCGGCGCCGCCGCGATGCCGATCGACGCCGCCGGCGCTGCCGAGGCGCGGAAGAAGGACACGCTGGAATTCCTCATGCGGCGCATGAAGCACAAGAAGGATTTCCCGGCACTGTCCGATTCGGTGTCGGCCATCAACAAGCTGACGAACTCGGACAAGGAGAGCGTCAACCGCCTGTCGAACACCATACTCAGAGACTACGGCCTGACCAACAAGATCCTGCGACTGGTGAACTCGGCCTATTACCGCCAGGCGTCGGGCGGCACCATCAGCACCGTCTCGCGCGCGGTGATCGTGCTGGGTTTCGATGCGCTGCGCAATATTGCGGTGACGATCCTGCTGTTCGAGCACATGCAGGACAAGGGCAGCGCCCGCGAACTGAAGGAGGCCTTCCTGCGCGCCAACCTGGCCGGCTGCCTGGCGCGCGACGCGAGCAAGCAGTTCATGGCGCGGGAAGCCGAGGCCGCCTACATCTGCGCCCTGTTCCACAGTCTGGGCCAGTTGCTGGCGCAGTTCTACTTTCCCGAGGAAGTCGCGGAAATCCGCAAGGTCATGTTGCAAAGAAGCTGCAGCGAGGAAGTCGCCTCGGCGCTGGTGCTGGGCCTGTCGTTTTCGGACCTCGGCATCGGCATAGCGCGGCATTGGGGCTTCCCGCCGGGGCTGGTGAATAGCCTGCGGCCCCTGCCCGAAGGCGTGATCAGGAAGCCCGAGACGCACGATGAGGCGCTGCGCGTGGTTGCGGGTTTTGCCAACGAGATTTGCACGGCCATCGCTTCCGTGCCGAGAGAGCAGCGCGGCATCGCCACCCAGGCGGCGCGCGAGCGCTTCTATTCCGCGCTGCGCTTTTCCGACAGCCAGCTTCAGGCCGTGCTCGAAAGATCCTTCGACGAACTCGGCGAGCTGGCGGCGATCCTGCGGGTAAACCTGACGCAAAGCCCCTTCGCCCGCCACGTCAAGGCCTGGACCGGCAAGCCGCATGAAGCAACCGTCGTCGATGGCGGCGCGAATGCGCTGGACAGCACCCGGCTCGACGATCCCGTGCTGCGCAAGCAGGCCGCGGCCGGCGACGCCGATGGCGTGCCCGACGATGCCCAGGACATTCTCGCCGCCGGCATCCAGGACATCAGCAATTCGCTGGTGGATGATTTTTCACTGAACGACATCCTGCGCATCACGCTGGAAAC
>JAUYSD010000048.1 GCA_030696505.1 Sulfuritalea sp.
GCCGGCACCGGCATCACGCTGACGGTGAACACCGGCGCCGGGACCGGCACCGGCGGCGCGGTGCTGAGCACCCTGACCGACGCCGGGGCCCTGGCGATCAGCACCAGCAACACCGCCACCGACGCCGGCGGCAGCATCACCAGCTCCGGAGTCCTGTCCATCACCGGCACCACCAGCTTTAACGCGGGGACAACCAATGACATTACCTTGATCAATGCCAACAATTTCGGCGGCGCCGTCTCGGTGGTCAGCGGCAACAATGTAACGCTCAACGACACAGGGGCGATCGATTTTGGCGCCAGCACCGTGAGCGGTAACCTGGTGATCACCGCTGCCGGGGCCATCACCGATTCAGGGAATCTCTTCATCGCGGGGACGACGACTCTGACGCCTGGCGCGGGTAACAGCATTACTCTGGATCAAGCAGGGAACAATTTCGGTGGTGCATTCTCGGTAACGAACGGTGCGAATGTCACGGTTGTGGACTCGAGCGCGCTTGACCTGGGCGCGATAGGCATTACCGGAGATCTGACGACTACTGCGACTACGGGCGACATCAGCAACACCGGAGCGCTGACGATAGGAGGCAATTCGAGTTTCACCGCCAATGCGGTGGGTGCATCGATTGGCGTGGCCAATGCGGGGAACAACTTCACCGGGACGGTGGCATTTGGGGGTGTGGGCGGATTGGCCAATGTGACAGTGGTTGATGTCACTGCCTTGGACCTTCAGGCCACGACCTTGTCCGGAAACCTGAACGTTACTGCCGCCGGAATGACCAACAGCGGAGCGCTGTCCGTCACCGGCGCCACCAGCCTTACGGCAGGGGCGGTCAACGACATCACTCTGGGCAGTGCCAACAACTTCGGTGGTGCAGTTACGGTAGTCAGCGGCAACAATGTGACGCTCAACGACACCGGGGCGATCGACCTTGCCGCCAGCACCGTCAGCGGCAACCTCGTCGTCACGGCGGCAGGCGCCATTACCGACTCAGGCAACCTGGCCATCACCGGCACCACCAGTCTCTCCGCAGGGGCGGGCAACGACATCACTCTGGACAGCGCCAACAACTTTGGCGGTGCCGTCACGGTGGTCAGCGGCAACAATGTGACGCTCAACGACACCGGGGCGATCGACCTTGCCGCAAGTACCGTCAGCGGCAATCTCGTCGTCACGGCGGCAGGTGCCATTACCGACTCGGGCAACCTGGCCATCACCGGCACTACCAGCCTCACGGCAGGGGCGGCCAACAACATCACTCTCGACAGCGCCAACAACTTTGGCGGTGCCGTCACGGTGGTCAGCGGCAGCAACGTAACGCTCAACGACACCGGGGCGATCGACTTTGCCGCCACCACAGTCAGCGGCAATCTCGTCGTCACGGCGGCTGGCGCCATCACCGACTCGGGCAACCTGGCCATCACCGGCACCACCAGTCTCTCCGCAGGGGCGGGCAACGACATCACTTTTGACAGTGGGAATGATTTTGGCGGCGCTGTCACGGTTGTCAGCGGCAAGGACGTTCGGCTGAATGATATGGGGAGTATTGACCTCGCCTCATCGACGGTTTCCGGATATCTCGATGTCACGGCCGGTAGCGGGATTACCGCGAGCGGTATATTGACGGTGGGGGGCAACCTGTGGGCGTTTACAAATACCGGCGACATTCTCCTCAAGAACCTCAACACTCTTGGCGGCAGCGTTTCACTGATCGCGGGTGTCGGCAATCAGGTTTGGCTCAATGCGACCAGAATCGAAGTGGGAACGGTACGGCCATCGGATTTGACGACTACCAATGTCGGAATTACGGCGGCCAATGTGACACTGGAGGCACCGAATGGCGGCGCCTTCATTACGAACGGAACGGAGGGCCTGGTTACAGCGACCGCCCCGCTGGGCCCGACGGCCGCCCTGACGATCCGCACCCTTCCCGCCAATGGCGTCATCGGTGATGCGAGTGCGCCGACGATCAAGGGCTTGCGCGTCCAAACCAGTGGTCTGGTCCAGGTGTTTGGCGATGGAATCGGCGACGGCACGATCTTTTTGATTGGCGACGACGCGGTGCAGCCCAAGTACGAGTTTTCTGGCGATCCCTTGCACCGGATCGTCAAGTACAACGGCGTCGACGCGACTAACGCCCAGTTGACGGGTGCCTTGGACGCCGCATATCTCGACATCCGCAACCAGACTACCGAAATTCGCGAATCGGGTTTCGCGAAGGAGAACGCCAGCAAGGTGTTGCGTCGCGGAGTGGTCACGTCAGCGGGGCCGGGCCAGCCGGCGGTGGACGACAGCACTGGATTGGCGGGGATGGAATTGTGCGATGGCACTTTCGGTAACGGCGCACTGGCTTGCCAATGAACGGGATTTGTACTATGAGGGAATTATCTGCCTTTGCCAGGAATTGCTGGCGTCCGTGACATTTGTCGTTGACTTGGTGTTGCGCGTACCTGTATGTTTTAGCTTGAAATAGTTGGATGTAATGGATTAACGGAGGTTGGCTATGATCAAGCATGCAATTGTTACGGCGCTGTTGGTGTCTTCCATGTGTGGTGTTGCATTCGCCGCAGATGATGAGATGCGGCAGACGGTGTCCATCAACTCCCCTAATCCCAAGGTGGAAGAGGTTGAAGGTGCCTTGTTTCCAAAGGAAATCGTGGCGCTCAAGGATGAGTGCGCGCAAATGGAAAAAATTGGGCTGCGGTGCCAGAGCGTGATTCCGAAGTCGTCTCTCGACACGATCCAGATCACTTTTGCTCGCGGTTCGGCAATGCTGACCGAAGAAGGAAAGGGATTTCTGAGGTCGGTCGGCGCTGCATTGCAGCGCAAAGCCGGCGTCTGGAAGTCATTGGCAATCGAGGGCCACACCGACGCGACGGGCAGTGAGGCGACAAATCGGCGTTTGTCGAAGAACCGTGCCGAGTCGGTCAAGAGCTTCCTGGAGGCCGAGTTCGGGTTGAGCAATCTTGAAACAGCCGGACTTTCCAGCGACAAGCTGCGCGACACCGACAATCCGACCGGTGCCATGAATCGTCGGGTCGAGTTCGTTCCCAATTGGTGACCGCCATGATATTCAGAACCTATATTCAGTTGAGTGCGCTGGCTGTCGCCGGGCTGGTGACGGGCGGCGTTTTTGCGCAGGAGGCGGCAGGCGATGTTGCTCTGGTAAATGCCTTGCAGGGCGAGGTGAGTTACCAAAGCAAGGACGGCCCGGCGCGCAAGGCTCAGCCTTACATGAGATTGCGTCATGGTGACAAGGTCGTGCTGGCCTCGGCAGCCAGCAAGATTCGCATTAGCTACACCACAGCCAGTCGCCAGGAGTCTTGGGTAGGGCCGGGCAGTTTTGTCGCGACCTCGACGGGCGGTGAATTGCTCAAAGGCAGCAAACCCGAGGTGGTGCAATTGCCGGCCGCGGTGCCGCAAAAGCTGGCCCGCATTTCCGAACTGATGAACACATCACGTGTGGGCGGCCTTGTTGTGCGCTCGGCGAAGGTGGAGACCGCGGCGAGCAAGGACGAAGTTGCCGATGCGGTGGCCGCTTATGAATCCATGCGGGCGGCAGCGGCGCCTGACGACGTGACGCCGGAGTTGTTCCTGTATTCGGTGTTCCAGGAACATGGGATGGCTGACGATCTGAAGATGGTGGCTCGCAACATGCTGGCGCGCCAGCCTAACAATCCCGACATCCAGCAACTGGCCAAGGCCGCACTGGGCACTCGGTAATCTGCATTTGGGAAGGTTCGGGCGCGGCTTGCAGGCTGGAGCTGGCGCCCGATCTCTTGCCGCAAGAGCGGAACAAAGGCTGACTTGGTCGGCTTTTTTTTGGCTTGAGCATCCCGGCGGACCGCCATAATTTGCCAGTGTCCGTCATTTCGGTCCGGGTGGAACTCCCGACCCGCTCCTCGCCATGAGTGCTATCAGCACATCTGAATCCGCTTCGACTCCGCTACCGGAAAAAATCGCCTTGCTGGTGCATGAGGCGCGCTGGCTGCTGGTGGGCCTCATCGGGCTCTATCTGGGGCTGGTGCTCTGGGGTTTCGACAAGGCAGATCCAGGCTGGTCGCACGCGGCCGTGGTGGACCGCATCGTCAATCCGGGCGGACGCTTCGGGGCCTGGCTGAGTGATCTGCTGCTGTATCTGTTCGGGCTCTCCGCCTGGTGGTGGGTGGCCCTGCCGTTTTTTATGCTGATATGGGGCTACCACCGACTGAGCCGCCTGTTCGGTGGCGATCGGCGTCCCTTGCTGATTGCCCTGTCGGGCTTTCTCGTGCTGTTGCTGGCCAGTTGTGGCCTGGAGGCCATGCGCTTCTGGAGTCTGGCGCTATCCCTGCCGCTGGGGCCGGGCGGCATGCTGGGTTTCGAGGTCGGCCGCCTCATCACGCTGTTTCTGGGCTATACCGGCGGCACCCTGATTTTGCTGGTGCTGGCGATGATCGGCTTCAGCCTGTTTACCGGAGCATCGTGGATAGTCATCGCGGAAAAGTCCGGCATTCTGCTGGAGGGCACCTATATCGGTCTGCGCAGCTTGTGGGATGGCTGGCAGGACAGGCGCTACGGCCGCGCCGTCGCCGAGCAGCGCGAGGAAGTGGTGGAAACCGAGCGCCGCAAGTCCGAGGAAAGCCCTTTGCCGCCGCTCAGGATCGAGCCTGTCGAGATCGTCGTGCCGGTGGCGCCCAAGGCCGTGGCACGGGCCGAAAAGGAGCGGCAGGCGCCCTTGTTTTTCGATGCTCCCGGCGGCGCCCTGCCGCCGCTGCATTTGCTGGCCGAACCCTCGCACAATCCCGCCGATCTTCCGGCCGCGGAAACCCTGGAATTCACCTCGCGCCTGATCGAGCGCAAGCTGGCCGATTTCAACGTCGAGGCCAAGGTATTGACCGCGCATCCCGGGCCGGTGGTGACGCGCTACGAGATCGAGCCGGCGGTCGGCGTCAAGGTCAGCCAGATCGTCGGCCTGGCCAAGGATCTGGCGCGCGCCCTGTCGCTGGTGTCGATCCGCGTGGTCGAGACGGTGCCCGGCAAGTCCTGCATGGCGCTGGAACTGCCGAACCCGAAACGGCAGATCGTGCGCCTGTCCGAAATCATCGGCTCGCAGGCCTACCACGGCATGCATTCGCCGCTTTCCGTTGCTTTAGGCAAGGACATCGGCGGTCAGCCGGTGGTGGTCGACCTGGCCAAGATGCCGCACCTCTTGGTCGCCGGCACCACGGGTTCGGGCAAGTCGGTCGGGGTCAATGCCATGATCCTCTCGCTGATCTACAAGTCCGAGCCCAAGGACGTGCGCATGATCATGGTCGACCCCAAGATGCTCGAGTTGTCGATCTACGAAGGCATTCCGCACCTGCTGGCGCCGGTGGTGACCGACATGACCAAGGCCGCCAACGCGCTGCATTGGTGCGTCGGCGAAATGGAGCGGCGCTACAAGCTGATGTCGGCCCTCGGCGTACGCAACCTGTCGGGTTTCAACAGCAAGATCAATGACGCGAAGAAGGCCGGCGAGCACATCCCGAATCCCTTCTCGCTGACCGCCAACACCGAGATCGGCCCCGAGCCGCTGGAGCCGCTGCCCTACATCGTGGTGGTGATCGACGAACTGGCCGACCTGATGATGGTGGTCGGCAAGAAGATCGAGGAACTCATCGCGCGATTGGCGCAGAAGGCGCGGGCCTCGGGCATCCATCTGATCCTGGCGACGCAGCGGCCCAGCGTGGACGTGATTACCGGCCTGATCAAGGCCAACATTCCGACCCGCATCGCGTTCCAGGTCTCGTCCAAGATCGATTCGCGCACCATCCTCGACCAGATGGGCGCCGAGGCTCTGCTCGGCCAGGGCGACATGCTGTTCCTCGCGCCGGGCACCGGGCTGCCGGTGCGCGTACATGGAGCCTTCGTCGCCGACGAGGAGGTGCACCATGTCGTCGATCACCTGAAGAAAGTCGGGCCGCCAGACTACGTCGAGGGCCTGCTCGACGGTCCGGCGACGGACGAGTCGGAAGTTGGCGCTGGCGACACGGCGGGCGGCGATGCCGAATCCGATCCGATGTACGATCAGGCCGTCGAAGTGGTGATGAAAACTCGGCGGCCTTCGATCTCGCTGGTGCAGCGTCACCTGCGTATCGGCTACAACCGCGCCGCGCGCTTGATCGAGGCCATGGAGAAGGCCGGGCTGGTTTCGCCGATGAACGGAGCGGGCGGGCGCGAAGTCATCGCGCCGAACCGGGCGGAATAAAGCGCCGGGTAAGGGTGGAGTCGGGGATAATTGCCCCATGAAGCGACTACTTTGCCTTTTCCCCATCCTTGCCTGCCTCGTGACACCCGTCCAGGCCGGCGGCCTCGACCAGCTCAAGAGCTTTCTCGACACCAACCGCAGCGCCCGCGGCGTGTTCGTACAAACCGTGGTCGCCAAGTCGGGACGCAAGCCGCAACAGTCGGCCGGGATCTTCGCCTTGCAGCGTCCCGGCAAGTTTCGCTGGTCCTACGAAAAGCCCTATAAGCAGTTGCTGGTCAGCGACGGCAACAAGCTGTGGAGCTACGACCCCGATCTGAACCAGGTCGCGGTCAAAAAGCTCGGCACGGCCTTCGGTTCCAGTCCCGCCGCATTGCTCGCAGGCCAGGATCTGGACAAGCACTTCGTACTCAAGGACGGCGCCGCGGCGGACGGCATCGAGTTC
The DNA here is from genome assembly GCA_030696505.1 of Sulfuritalea sp. Classification (GTDB taxonomy): domain Bacteria; phylum Pseudomonadota; class Gammaproteobacteria; order Burkholderiales; family Rhodocyclaceae; genus Sulfuritalea. Next base: position 6,669 of record JAUYSD010000048.1, read on the forward strand.
GTCGAAGCCACGCCCAAGGGCGGCGACGCGAGCTTCGAGCGGGTCAAGATCGGCTTCGCCGCGAACCGGCCGGTGAGCATGGAAATCCACGACAGCTTCGGCCAAGTGACGGTCCTGCGCTTCACCCAGTTCGAGGCCAACCCGGCGTTGCCGGCGGCGCTGTTCCGCTTCGTCGCACCGGCCGGGGCCGACGTTGTCGGCGAGTGACCTGTTTCCAGCGTCGGTCGCGCACGCTCCGCTGGCCGAGCAGATGCGGCCGCGCACGCTGGACGAGGTGATCGGCCAGCGCCACCTGCTGGGCGAAGGCAAGCCCTTGCGCCTGGCATTTTCATCGGGCACGCCGCACTCGATGATCCTCTGGGGCCCGCCGGGAGTCGGCAAGACCACACTGGCGCGCCTGATGGCAGACAGCTTCGATGCCGAATTCATCGCCCTGTCGGCGGTGTTTTCCGGGGTAAAGGACATCCGCGAGGCGATGCAGCAGGCCGAGCTCATGGCGCAGCAGGGCCGCCGCACGATTTTGTTCGTCGATGAAGTGCATCGCTTCAACAAGGCGCAGCAGGATGCCTTCCTGCCCTATGTCGAAAAGGGAACCGTGACCTTCATCGGCGCCACCACCGAAAACCCGTCCTTCGAGGTGAACTCCGCCTTGTTGTCGCGGGCTTCGGTGTATGTGCTGAAGA
>JAUYSD010000061.1 GCA_030696505.1 Sulfuritalea sp.
CCGCCGCCGCCACCACCGCCGCCGCCGATCAGGCTCGACGGATTTGCCCCGCCAGCCCCGCCACCGCCGCCGGAGCCGCCAACGAGAGGCAGCATACCGTTGGAACCATAGCCTCCACCCGGCGCGCCGCCGAATCCGGAATAGTTGTTCCGCTGACGCCAGCTCCCCTCACCCCCCTGGTTGAATCCGGCGCCGCCGCCCCCTCCCGGATATCGGTCTGAGGTCGGGAAGCTCCCGCCGAAGCCCCCGCCAGGTCCATACCCGGTTCCCCCCAAGGTTCCTGTGCCCGGCAAGCCACCCGGGCCGCCGTCGAATCCACCGGGGCCACCAACACCCGCGAGACCATTCGTCACAAGGCCTGATTTGGTGGTCGGTGAGGCTCCGCCCCTAACGTCGATCACGCCAGCGATGCTTACGTCGCCGGTGGCCAGGATCACCACGGGGGTGTTATTGGCATTCTTGCCAAAAGTAACGGTGACACTGGCCGGGATACTGATCGTCGTGTAATTGAGTATCCCGCTTTCCGGCAGTTGCATGCGGATATTGGCCGTGGGAGCGAACGCGCCGTCGGAACCCGTGCTTCCGCTCGCGAATGGCCCGGCGATCGCCGTCGTCATGCCGAGGAGTGCATATGCCGTCAGCAGGATTGACTTGATAGAGTATGACTTCATCGGAACTGCTCCTTGTGCAAACGCGTTTCTTACTGTCGTAGAAGGTGAATTTGGCCGGAGATCAAGAACCCACCGGCATTGGGAGTGGCCCAGGGCAACCATCGCTGAATGATCAAGACGCTTCGGGTTTCCGTTGCGCCGCTGGACCAAGGGCCCGCGCCACGATCTATGGTGAGCGCTCCCGAGAATGTCACCGGGGACATCAGGTTCCAGGGCGGCGTGCCGCGCCGGATCAAGACGGGTGTCGAGAAGTTGCCTAGCGCGCCGGGCCACGCGATGGACTGACCGCGCGAGAGCTGCAAGGGTCGCGAGAAGGTCACGGGCGATCCGGCCCCCTGATACACGGAAACCATGGCCTCGATCGGCTCGAAGAAATCGGTACTTGATAGCCTGAGGACTGTCGTTCCTTCGGCGACGCCAACCACCCCGAAATCCGCCCGCGTTTGCCCGGATGCAATCGAAATCTGTCCGACATTGGTCCTTGCGGTACCGGGAGCCAGGGTACTCAGACTGAAGTTGTGCGCCTGCACTGCCGGCTCGGCAAACACCAGACTGAAGCGCCGTGCAATTCCATCCGGGGGCACAGCGATTGGATAGGGCTCTATCGCATAGGCGAGTTCCGGCAGAACATTGAATGGCAGCTGAATGGATCCGGCAGCCCCTTGCAGGGTGAGATCCTGGCGGCCCAGTGGCACTTGTCCGGAAACCGCCATGCGAAAGCTCATTGTGGAATTCGACTGAACGACTTGCGTTATAACGATGCCGGGATGGCTGGCGCGAATCGACAGACCCTGCAACGCGGTGCCAGACAAACTTATCGGCTTGATTTCGTTGCGCCGAAAATCGGGCAGCGGACCTGATGTGATCGATGGCGCTTGCGGCTGCGCTGGCGCAGTTACCTGAACGATATTGCCGGCGGCATCGTAGAGGTAATCTGTCCCGAGGTTTTGGCCGTCGACACGGCGAATCAGCCGACCGACGGCGTCGTAGTCAAAGCGATCCGCCGCCGCATGTGCAGCACTTCCCGCCAGGCAGCCAATCAGCAAAGCAAACCATCGCGAAATCTTGCGCGAACGTCTCCCCACTTCTCCCCCATTCGCCCTTTGGACGACCTGCAATCATCAACTCCGTGCGCTCCTGAAATCGGGCGCTGCGGTAAATCTTGGCGAGCCAAGGGCCCGGCTGTATTGCTTGTCCTGCTTACTGAAAGGGGGTGAACCAGCCGATTGTAGTTTTCTATTCCTGGTCGCGCTCAATTAACGACATGCGATCCAAGTGGCGAAGCGCGAATGTGTCATATGCACAACAAATTGTCAACAAGCATAAGACACTCGCATTGCGACGAAGGTTTGTTTGAGCACTAACTGAACAAATTCAAGCAAGTAACCCATCCACTTCGACCAAGGCGGCCGTCAATACATTCCTCCCCCGTAGATCAGGCGAGTCCATGAACTTTGTTGCGTTCAAGTTTCATCCTTTCGCGGTCGCAATGCATGGTAAGGCATTACCCCTGCCGCATAGCGTTGGACAAATACCGGGCGCGTCGCTATCAGAGCAGAGTCTTCACTTATCCACCAGCACCAATATCCGGCGCCGCCACTTACATGATGAACGGTTCGCCCGATGCAGCCGGAGTCCCAACGCGCTCAAGAAGGCGCTTCATCGTAAAGCTAAAGCCTGCTGAGTTGTATACGTCCCAAATTCTGTTCACTCCACTATCGTCATACTCTTCGCTGTGCACCGCAACGTCGTCGGCAATGAATTGCCTTTTAACCGGTACATCAGCAATCGGTAGTCCAGATCGCTGCAAGAATCCGGTTGCGGCTTGAAGCGTCAAGGCGCTCAATCCGCTGTCGTAGCCACCACCGATGTCACAATGGTTTCCGTACATCCATATCATAGTCACCGTACCTGGATGATTGGAATAGTCCGCACCTTTGAATAGTTGCCGGTATTCGTTCCACGCCACAAGATCAAGAATATTCTTGGCATTCGGCGTGAGCGCGAGATTGCTGGAAACGCCTGTGGTAACGGGATCAAATAGCACGCCAGCTATTACTGGAACCATGCCAGGTGGAAACAGAACCTTGCCCCCAGCTTTCGGATCGGCCAGACCCTTTGCATGGAGCAATTGGCAAAATATTGCCGCCGACGCACCGCCGCGGCTGAATGACGTTAGCACTGCTGAAACAGACTTCCCACCATTTCCTGGCGTCCGAAGCCAGTCGGACGCCTCGTTGCAAAAGTCACTGTAGGCTTTCTCGGCGGTTTTGATCGTCTGCAGCGTTACCTGGGTTGGATTCCATGAAGACTGAGACTCCGTTCCGGCCGTGCCTACGCCTGGGTAGTAGCCACCTCCGAGATTTGCTTTCCCCGAACGAGCGACAAGATACTGGTTCCATAGTTGCGCGACATTTGTATCGTATTTGTCATTGGGATGATAGTTCATGTCATTGTTCGTCCCATCGAAGGCTGCAAAGAAGACGAACCGGCCGTCCTCAATGACGTTCTCTTGGGCGGCGTTGATAATGACTGGAACCTGATTTTGGTTGTATTCCTGCAATGCCAGAATCTGTTGAGCATTCAATTCGATCTTAATTGTCATGATTTGCCTTTCGTTTGACGAGCTGTTAATTCCTTGGCGTATCCGGGTAGATCGTGATTACTCGCAGATTGCTGTACATGCCAGGGCCAATTGGAGACGTATCGGGACGCCGCTTCTCCGGAGTAACCAGATATACGTATAGCTGTGGCCCTCGGACAATAAAATGAATGCGGTGGTCGGTACTGTCGGCCGGCAATCGCTGTCGCAAGTCCACGGTGTCTTCATAGACTCGGCCAGTGCTCTTGATGCGCCATTTCACGTAAATGAAATCGCCTTTCGCCATCGCTCCGCTCACGTTGTTGAACGTCAGCGTCTTGCCCTCCTTGACCGCCCATTCGGGTGCTCGGACAGGCAGCTTCGAAGTCCCGTAGCCATAGTCGATAATCTCGGCATCCTGCCCATCCTTCAGGGTATCGAAGCTGAAAGAATGAACGAATACGCCGCCGCCTGACGCGCAAGCCGCGAGCGCCATGAATGCGATCGACGCAATCAACCGGCGGATTGTCGGGAGAAGTCTCAGCGTGGCGAGGACTGACCGGACTACGCGGTTTATAGTGATCAGGCTCCACCCCCTTTCTGGGACTTCTCCAGGACGGCCGTCTCATCGCTGCTCTTTCCAGTCGAAAACGCCGCGACAAAACGATCCATAGCCGCGAACAGAATCTCCACGCTGTAGCCGGCCACAAACGCCAAAGCCAAGGGCGAAAGGGACTTCAAGGTTTCCGAGCCGGGTTCGAAGAACCAAGTGATCGCCAATCCCGATAAGGTGCCCAGGACCATCCGTATCTTGTAGCGGATATGGGACTCGGGTGTATAGCTGAAGGAACGGATATCCCGTGACAGCAGGCGCAGAACATAGGTGCAAGCACCCAGCAATCCATATAGCAGTGGCAGGAGATAGGCTTGGAGAGCGGCAAGCACAAACGGAGTTCGCGCCAAGACAACATCGAGCCGAGTGGACGCCGTTTCCTTGTCGGCGATGTCGGACGGCTCACCAGGTGGCGCGGAAGGCTTGGCGTTCAATTCAGGCAAGCCAAACCGAAGCACGTTGTTCCATGTCAGCAGAATTTTTGAATAGGCATCGACCCGATTGCGCAGGTTCTCGACGGTCTCAGTCAGACGCCTACCGTCGGCGGAGTTTTCCACAGAAGTGCCCTTGGGCAATTTTTCCCGCAGGACTACCAATTCGTAGCGCGCTTTGTTGCGCTCTTCGTTCAATTGCTTCATGGACGTCAAGGCCGTGGACCCCACCACCCAGTAGATCTGGATAGCCACCATGATCAGTAGCCAAAACACGGTCCACAGCCAGTACCACTGGATCGCCCTGCGGGATTCCGGTTGGGCTCCGCGGGAAAACATAGAGGTTCCGACCCCGCTTGTGCCCGAGGACATGGCAGCACGCAGGCCGGCAATCGTTACGGGGGCCGCCCCTATGGCGAGCTTCTGCATGGCCAAATAGAAACTGGCCAGATCGTCTCCATCCAGCTTCCCGTCGGCAAACAGTCCCTTCGCCCGGGTTACCATCTTCGCCGTGTCCGGCTCGACCGCTATGTCCGACTGGCTGGCATAGGACAGCAAAAGCAACGCACCTTCGACATCGGCAGCCAGGATCGCGTCAATAGTAGTCTTGGAGCCTTCCGTCTGTTCGGCCATGTGCGTCCCCGAAGAAATCAGCGAATCTCTATGCGACACACGCAGGGTCGGAATTGTCCGTTCACCTCGCATGTCACCGGCGTTTCATCGTCGTAGAGAACCTCCACACGCCAGATCCCCCGACTTACGCTTTCCTTCTTGCTCCAAGTGCGCCATGTGAAGGAATCCTGAGTGGCCAGTTGTCCGGCAAGCTTGGTGATGACGCTGGCAGATCCCGATCCAACCTTCAGCGGGACGCTGAGACGCTCGGTGAAGCTATCGTCCGGCGCCTCCAGCTCGACTTCTCCTCCCACCGCGACGGACCACCGGTGGCGGATAGGTAGAGCCCCCTTGTCGATCAGGTGGCGCAGGGCGGCTTCGGATCCGTGGTACGTCATCCAAAGTATCAGAGGCGCCCTCGGACTCCTTCCGCTATGGGCCGGCCCCGGTCCGCGATTGCCGACGGAGCGTGTCCAGGTGACGTCTTTGCCGATCACCAAATCTTCCGCCAGCGCAGGCCATACCCAACTGGCCAAGACTAGGATCAGGCACCGACTCTGCCAGCATAAACCACGCCGCACCTTTCCCATCGAAGCCCCTCTTCTGCATTGCAACATCATATGAGCCATTGCGAAGTCATATCTATTATGGCTAAATGGTCCAGGAAAGCAATTCCTGATCGCGGGGAGTCCATTGTGCCCGCGGCCGTTGCCAACCGTGGAGCGCTATGGGCAAACGTTGATATC
>JAUYSD010000124.1 GCA_030696505.1 Sulfuritalea sp.
CGGAAATGGAAAAGAAGGAACGCGAGAGCACCAAGCGGCTCGATCATGGCCCGGTGCAATCGGTCGGCGGCAACAAGTCGAAGCAGGTGCTGACCATCAAGGTCGGCATCGAGCAGGAACTGGCGAAGCAGATTGTCAAAATGATCAAGGACAGCAAGATCAAGGTCCAGGCCAGCATCCAGGGCGACGCCGTGCGCGTCACCGGCGTCAAGCGCGACCTGCTGCAGGAAGCCATCGCGCTGGTGAAGAAGTCGATTACCGACTTCCCGCTGCAGTACGGCAACTTCAGGGACTGAAGCAGCGCGGCGCCGTGGCGGACTCTGTCTGCCGGGGATTCCGCTTCGCGGGCCGGCAAGCACCAACTCTTCAATCTTCGCGCAGTCCGCCGATCCAGTGCGTATAGAGCCGGTCGGCGACCGCGCGCATCGCGGCGATGCGCGCCTCCATGTCGGCCTGCATCTGCTGCGGTGTCTGCACCGAGGCCGAGGCCGGCACGTTTTCCGCGGCCCACTGCTGGCACCAGCTGCGGATCATCGTCTCGGTCATCTCGACATGGCATTGCATACCCAGATGCGGGCCGCGGACGAAGGCCTGGTTGGCGCAGTGGGTACTCTGTAGGAGGCGGGTGGCGCCGGGCGGCAGGCTAAAGGTCTCGCCGTGCCAGTGGAAAGCCTCGAAGCCGGCCGTGTCGCCCAGCCAGTCGGCGGCGAGCTGCGCGGCGGCGGACGTCGCCGCGACCCGGCCCCAGCCGATCTCCTTGACCGGGTTGCGCCCCACGCTACCGCCGAAGGCCTTGGCCATCAGCTGTCCGCCGAGGCAGTGGCCGATGACCGGGATGCCCAGGCGGTCGGCCGCGCGGATCAGTTCCAGAGTCGGCGCAATCCACGGCAGATCGTCATTCACGCTCATCGGCCCGCCCATCAGGCAAAGCCCGGAGAACTCGTCGGGGGTCGGCGGTGGCGCCACTCCCTCGTCGATCCTGAACAGCGTCCACGGCAGGGAGTGGTGATCGAGGAATGTGGCAAAATAGCCCGGCCCCTCGCCGGGGCTATGACGGAATATTGCGATCGGTTTCATGCCGGAGTCCCTTGATAGCGCAGGCCCGAATTCTAGCGGAGGCTTGCTTTCCCTGATGCGTCGTCGATTCAGCGAAGGCTTTGTCGCGTCCCCCGTAATCGAATCCTGGGTCGCCGCCGAGAAGGACTTGATCGCCGCCGCCGTGCTGGTGCCGGTGGTGGTACGCGAAACCGGACTGACCATGCTGCTGACCCAGCGCACCGCGCACCTGCGCGATCATGCCGGACAAGTCAGTTTCCCCGGCGGACGCTGCGAAGCCAGCGACGCTTCCGCCGAGGCCACCGCCTTGCGCGAAGCCGAGGAAGAAGTCGGTCTGACGGCATCGCAAGTCGAAATTCTCGGTCGCCTGCCGGAATACCGGACCGGCACCGGATTCGTCATCACCCCGGTGGTGGGGCTGGTGACGCCGCCCTTGAACCTGAAGCTCGACGATTTCGAGGTGGCCGAAGTGTTCGAACCGCCGCTCGAATTCCTGCTCGACAGCGCCAACCATCAGCGCCAGAGCATCGAAGTGCGCGGCGCCCGGCACGAATACTGGGCCATGCCGTGGCAGGGCTATTTCATCTGGGGTGCGACCGCCGGCATGCTGGTGACGCTGCATCGCCTGCTGTATTCGGGGACATGAGCACCCGCCGCCGGGCCGCCCCAAGGCGGGTGCAGCCAACATACGGAGCCGCGCAGCGGCGAACCACCGTCACCCCCTGCCTTGGGCAGGGGGCCGGGGGGAGGGCAGTTCAATGAGTTTGATTTCCATCGTCATCGCCCTGATCATCGAGCAGTTGCATGCGCTGCCGGTGCAGCGCGCGGTGCGCGATCCCCTGGCGCGAATGGCGGAGTTTCTGGAGGACAAGTTCAACGACGGCGGCCGCAGCCACGGCGCGATCGCCTGGGGCCTGGGAGTGGCGCTACCGGCCGCCCTGCTGTCGCTGCTGTATGCCTTGCTGATGGTCTTCCAGCCGCTGCTGGGGTTTCTGCTGGGCGTCGGCGTGCTGTACCTGACCATGGGCTTTCGCCAGTTCAGCCATTTCTTCACCAACATCCACCTGGCGCTGCGGGTCGGCGACATCGAGCAGGCGCGGCAACTGCTAGCACAATGGCGCGGGCGCGCCGGCGATCGCCTGACTTCCGGCGAAATCGCGCGGCTGGCGATCGAGCAGGCCCTGCTCGCGTCGCATCGCCATGTCTTTGCACCGCTGCTGTGGTTCGCCGTACTGGGCCCGGCGGGGGCTCTGTTCTACCGGTTGGCGCATTCGCTCGACGAACATTGGGGCGCGCGCAGCGAGCAGGAGTTCGGCGAGTTCGGCCAGTTCGCGCACCAGGCCTTTGCCTTCATCGACTGGCTGCCCTTGCGCGTCACCGCCGCGGCCTTTGCCGTGGTCGGCGATTTCGAGGATGCAGTGTATTGCTGGCGAAATCAGGCCGATCTATGGCCCGACGGCGGCTCCGGTATACTGCTGGCCAGCGGTGCCGGCGCGCTGGGCGTACGCCTGGGGATGCCGGTACATGACGTAATTCAAGACACGGGCGACGCGAGCGATCGTCCGGAACTGGGATTGGGGGAGGACGCCGATCCCGACTTCATGCAGAGCACCATAGGCCTCGTCTGGCGCAGTCTCGTGCTCGGTTTGGCAGTGCTGGCCCTGGTCTGGATTTCCAGCTGGGTCGGCAGTTGATATCTAATTTAGGAGTTTCGTAATGGCTGACAAGAGAGAAGTCGTTGTACTGAGTGCCGTTCGTGCCGCGGTCGGCACCTTCATGGGTTCGCTGTCCGGCATGGAACCCGCCGACCTCGGCGGCCTGGTGGTCAAGGAGGCTATCGCCCGTTCCGGCGTCGATCCCAAGGCCATTACCTTTGCCACCGTGGGCAACGTGATCCCCACCGAAGCCCGCTATCCCTATGTCGCGCGCAATGCCACGATCCAGGGCGGCATGAGCATGGAATCGGTCACCTTCGCCGTCAATCGCCTCTGCGGTTCCTCGCAGCAGGCGATTGTCAGCTCGGCGCAGGCGATCCTGCTCGGCGATGCCGACTTCGCCCTCGGCGGCGGCGTCGAAGTCATGTCGCGCGGCGCCTACCTGTCGCCGGCGATGCGTTCCGGCGCACGCATGGGCGACACCAAGATGATCGATGCCATGGTCGCTGCGCTGACCGATCCGTTCGGCGCCGGCCACATGGGCATCACCGCCGAGAACCTGGCCAAGAAGCACGGCTTCACGCGCGAGCAGCAGGACGAGTTCGCCTGCGAATCGCAGCGCCGCGCCGCCGCCGCCGTTGCCGCCGGCTACTTCAAGGAACAGATCGTGCCGATCACGCTCAAGACGCGCAAGGGCGACGTGGTGTTCGACACCGACGAGCACATCAAGGCCAACACCACCATGGAATCGCTGGCCAAGATGAAGCCGGCCTTCGACAAGAACGGCACCGTCACCGCCGGCAATGCTTCCGGCATCAACGACGGCGCCGGCTTCCTGGTGCTGGCCGATGCGGCGAAGGCGGCTGCCGGCGGCCACAAGGCGATGGCCCGTCTGGTCGCCTACGGCATCGGCGGCGTGTCGCACGAAGTCATGGGCGAAGGTCCGATCCCCTCGACCCTCATCGCGCTGGCCAAAGCCGGCCTCAAGATCGCCGACATCGGCGTCGTCGAATCCAATGAAGCCTTCGCCGCCCAGTCGCTGACCGTGGCCAAGGTGCTCGGCCTCGATCCGGCGAAGACCAACCCGAACGGCGGCGCGATCGCCATCGGCCACCCGATCGGGGCATCCGGCGCGGTGATCATCACCAAGGCCCTCTACGAAGCGCGTCGCGTCGGCAGCAAGTACTGCCTCGCCACCATGTGCATCGGCGGCGGCCAGGGCATCACCACGATCTGGGAAATGATTTAAGCGGATCGTCTTTCGCTGCACGAAGAAAGCCCGGCTTGCCGGGCTTTCTTCGTATACGCCGCCCTTCAGCGTCCGCGCATGAACAGGCGGTCGAGTTCCGTCATGGACAGTTGAACCCAGGTCGGCCGACCGTGGTTGCACTGGTCGGCGCGCTCGGTTGCTTCCATCTGGCGCAGCAGGGCGTTCATTTCCGGCAGGGTCAGCAGCCGGTGCGCGCGCACCGCGCCGTGGCAGGCCATGGTCGCCAGAAGTTCGTTGCGCCGGGTTTCCACCACGCGGCTGGCCGGATGCTCGGCCAGGTCTTTCAGCAGCGAGCGCACCAGATCGACTGCGTTGCCGCCCGCCAGCAGCGCCGGCAGGCTGCGCACGGCAAGCTCGCGCGGACCGGCGGCGGCGACGGCGAAGCCGAGCTGGGCCAGCGCCTCGGCCTGTTCGCTCGCAGTGGCCATTTCGGCTTCGCTGGCCGAGAGCAGCAGCGGCACCAGCAGGGATTGCGTCGCTGGCGGTCCGGCGTCGAGGCTGGTCTTGAGCTTCTCGTAGAGGATGCGTTCGTGCGCGGCATGCATGTCCACCAGCACCAGGCCGCCGGCATTCTGGGCCAGGATGTAGACGCCGTGGAGTTGCGCGATGGCGTAGCCGAGCAGCGGGGCGCCGCCATCGTTCGTCGCGGCAGGAGTTGGCGCTGGCGACACGGCGTTGGGGCTGTCGGCAGCGTCGGCGAAGGCCGCGCGGGCGAATTCGAGGTAGGCGCGCGCCGCCGGCTCCTCGACGCCGAGGCCGGATTGGCGCGCGTAGGAAAAAGCGGAGGGCAGGTAGGTCGCTGCGGCGGCAGCCGTCTCTTCTACCGGGTTGGCTGCGCCGGACAGCGGCGTCGCCAGCGTGCGCTGCAGCGCATGGAAAACGAACTGGTGTATGCCGCGCGCATCACGAAAGCGCACCTCGGTCTTCGCCGGATGCACATTGACATCGACGCCGGCCGGGTCGAGTTCGAGAAACAGCACATAGGCCGGGTGGCGCGCGCCGTGCAGGATATCGGCCCAGGCCTGGCGCGCGGCATGGGTCAGCAGCTTGTCGCGCACGAAGCGGCCATTGACGAAGAAGTACTGCTCGTCGCGTCCCGCGCGCGAATAGGCCGGCAGCGCGGCGAGGCCGGACAGCCGCAGCGGCCCCGCGCCGGCATCGAGCGGGCGCGCATGCGGGAAGAACTCGTCGCCGATGATTTCCCTGGCGCGTCTTGCAAAGTTGGCGCTGGCGAGACGGCGTTTGGCGCTGCCGTTGTGGGAGAGGGTAAAGGCGACGTCGGGCCGCGCCAGCGCCATGCGCCGCAGTACTTCATCGCAGTGGGCGAATTCGGTGGCCTCGGTCTTGAGGAACTTGCGCCGCGCCGGGGTATTGAAGTAAAGGTCGGCGACCTCGATTACCGTGCCCGCGGCCAGCGCCGCGGGTTCCGCCGCGTCGGTATCGCTGCGCAGGCGCCAGGCATGGGCCTGCGCGGCGTGTTTGCTGGTGATGCTGACGCGCGCGACCGAGGCGATCGAGGCCAGCGCCTCGCCGCGAAAGCCGTAGCTGGCAACCCGTTCCAGATCGTCGAGGCTGGCGATCTTGCTCGTGGCGTGACGCGCCAGGGCCAGCGGCAGGTCCTCGGGGGCAATGCCGGTGCCGTCATCGGTAATCCGGATCAGGCGCACGCCGCCTTCTTCGAGCTGCACGTCGATTTTCGTGGCGCCGGCGTCGAGGCTGTTTTCCAGCAGTTCCTTGAGCACCGAAGCCGGGCGTTCGACCACCTCGCCGGCGGCGATCTGGCTGATCAGGAGATCCGGCAGCGGCTTGATGATTCCCATGGGGTTCGGATTATAGCTTCCGGTAAAATCGCATCTTTCCCTATCGACCGCCGCCCAGTGGAACTTCTCGCCCAGTTCATCGACATCATCCTGCATGTGGACAAGTACCTCGCCATGCTGCTGGCGCAGTACGGCACCTGGATCTACGTCATCCTCTTCGCCATTGTCTTCTGCGAGACCGGTCTGGTCGTCACGCCTTTTCTGCCAGGCGATTCGCTGCTGTTCGTCGCGGGTGCGCTGGCCGCCGCTTCAGGCAACAGCGGCGGTGGCAGCTTCGACATCAACATGGTGATCGCCGTGCTGCTTTCGGCCGCGATTCTCGGCGACAACACCAACTACTGGATCGGGCGCTGGGCCGGCAAGCGCATCCTGGCTTGGGGCGAGGGTTCGCGCTACTTCAACCGCAAGGCCTTCGACATGACCCATGCCTATTACGAGGTGCATGGCGGCAAGACTATGCTGGTGGCGCGCTTCATGCCGTTCGTGCGCACTTTCGCGCCCTTCGTCGCCGGCGTCGGCAACATGAGCTATCCGCGCTATTTCGCCTTCGATCTGGCCGGCGCCGTGCTCTGGGTCTTCTCGCTGTGCCTGGCCGGTTACTGGTTCGGCAACATCCCCTGGGTCAAGGCGAATCTGTCGCTGATCATCTTCGGCACCATCGGCCTCTCGCTGGTGCCGCTGGCCCTGGCCTGGCTGCGCCATCATCTTGCGCCCAAGGCTTCCTGAACATGCGCGGCGCGGCGGCCCTGGGCCTCGTGTTGCTGCTGACGGCGTGTTCACACAACGGTGCGCAAACGGGGGCGAAAAATGCGGCGCCTGGCAATGACAAAGGGCGCGCCATCGGCGACTCGGTCGCCAGCTTCGACCCGAAGCAGATCGGCAAGAGCGACGTCGATCGCGTCGCCGACATCCATCGTCGCGAGGTGTTCGCCAGCCTGCGCGTGCTGGCCGAAAAGCTCTACCGGCGCAATCCGCGCGAATGGAAAAAGGGCGGCCATGCCGGCGTCGCACAGGCGCTCGACCGCCTGCTCGATCCGCGCAACGGCTGGCGCCTGCCCGCAGCCGCAGGCCGGCGCGGCACCGATGCGATCCTCCTGGCGCTGCGCGAGGACTTCGGCGGCGACCGCGTGGCGGTATTCGTCGCCGGTGTCGGCGACATGCTGAATGTCGCTTTCGATGAAAAGACGGAATTCTTCATGCTCGACGAACTCGATCCACAGAAGCTCTACAACAGCGCGCGCAACCTCGAAGTCGCCGCCTGGAAGCTCGCCAACGCGCGCGACGCCGGCGGCGCCTTGCTGCTGCTTTCCAACGATATGACGCAGCAGCCGGCCAACCTGAGCTTCGAGCGCGAGTTCGGCAAGATGATCGGCAATCTCGATCTGCTCGCCGCCCTGATCGCCGACAAGGGCCACCGCACCATCGCCCGCGTCGCGCAAAGCCTGGCCACGGCGGTGTTTCTTCCGGTCGCGGGGCTGCGATGAAGCGCTATGTGATCCTGATTTCCGGGCGCGGCAGCAACATGGAGTCGCTGCTCGACGCCGGCCTGCCCGGCGAGTGCGCGCTGGTGCTGAGCAACCGGCCCGCTGTGGCCGGGCTGGACGCCGCCGCCCGCCGCGGCATCGCCACCGCCGTGATCGATCATCGCGGCTTCGCCTCGCGCGAGGAATTCGACGCCGCGCTGGCCGCCGAAATCGAGCGCCACGCGCCGGACCTGGTGCTGCTGGCCGGCTTCATGCGCATCCTGACCGACGGTTTCGTGCGCCGCTTCGAAGGCCGCCTGCTGAACATCCATCCTTCGCTGCTGCCGTTGTTTCCCGGGGTCAAGACCCACGCCCAGGCGCTGGCGGCCGGGGTGCGGCTGCACGGCTGCAGCGTGCATTTCGTGACGCCGGCGCTCGATGGCGGGCCGATCATCGCCCAGGCCGCGGTGCCGGTGCAGGGCGACGACGACGAGGCGAGCCTGGGCCGCCGCGTGCTGGCCGAGGAACACCTGCTCTACCCGCGCGTCGCGCGCTGGTTTCTCGAAGGCAGGCTGCAATTGGTGGCGCAGCACGTGCAGCTTGCGGGCGAGGTCGCGGTCGGCGGCGCGCTGCATGTGCCGCAGGTCGCCGCGACATGAAGGTCGTCACCCGCCTGCTGTCGCTCGTCGCCTGGTTCGGCTTCGCCCTGGTGTCGCCCACCTTGGCCGCCGGTGCGCCAGCGCCAACTCTTCAGGTATCCTCCGCGCAGACCCTGCCGCGCCAGGGCAAGGTCAGCTATGCGCTGGCCCATGGCGCCGATGGCTTCGTGGTCGGCCAAGTGCTGCATACCTGGGAACATGACGGCCGCAACTACAGGATGCAGAGCGTGACCGAAACCACCGGCATCGCCGCCTTGCTGAAACCGGCGCGGGTGGTTCAGAGCAGCCAGGGCGATGTGTCGGCCGCCGGCCTCAGGCCGAAGGAATTCCGCCACGAACGGGTCAAGGGCATCGATACGGCAAGCTTCGACTGGACGCGGCGGGTGGTCAGCTATGCCGGGCAGGAAGACAAGATCGTCGCCGGCACCCAGGACATGCTGTCGATGTACTACCAGCTGGTCTTGCTCGGGATGAAAAGCGGCGCGCTGGAAATGCCCATCGCCACGGGACGCAAGCTGGAAAGCTACCGTGTCGAAGTCCTCGGCGAAGAAGTCGTGACGGTGCCGATCGGCAAGCGCCGCACGGTGCGCCTGAAGACGCGCGGCAGCGGCGGCGACAGCATCGAAGTATGGATCGCGCCCGAACTGCGCGGCCTGCCCGTGAAAATTCGTTTCACCGACCGCAAGGGCGAAATTTTCGACCAGAACATGCAGGAAATCGCCGTCCAGGACAAGCCATGAGCATACTCACCCACCTCTTTCCACGAAAGGGGGAGACAGCATGAACGACGACAGGAAACACGGCGGCAAGAGCGCGGCGCGGCGCGGTACGGCCGACGGCAGGCGCCGCGAAGGCGCTGCCGCCGGTGCCCGGCCCGCCGCCAGACCCGGTGCCGGCGAGGCCGCGCCGGTGGCGGAAGGCCTCGCCGCGGATCTGCTGAACGCCGCGGTGGCGGCGACGGCACAGTTGCTGAGCTTCGCCCTGCCGGCCGACGCGGCGCTGTCGGCCTTCTTCCGGGCGCGCAAGAGCGGCGGCCGCGACCGCGCCTTCATTGCCGAAACGGCCTATGCCGTGCTGCGCCGCAAGCGCCTGCTGGAGCGCCTGGCCGCCTGCGGGCCGAACCTGGAAGCGGGCTTCCTCGCCCCCGGTTCGACGCCCAAGCGCGGGCCCAGGGACGGAGCCAAGCCGGCGGCCGGCGCGCGTCGCATCTCGCCGCGCGAGCTGGTGCTGCTCTCCTTGTCGCGCGTGCGCGGCATGTCGCAGCGCCAGCTCGAAGGCGCGCTGCTGCCGGGCGAAGCCGAATGGCTGGCGGAGATTCGGCGCCAGCCGGAACCGGAGCTGACGCTGGCCGAACAACTGGATTTCCCCGACTGGCTGGTCGAGCGCCTGGTTCCGCGCATGACGCCGGAAGAACTGCTGGCCCTGGCGCGCGCGCTGAACACCCCGGCGCCGCTCGACCTGCGCGTGAACACCCTGAAGGCCGAGCGCGATGCCGTGGTCCAGCGACTCGCCGCCGATGGCATCGCCGCCGCACCGACGCCCTATTCGCCGCTCGGCCTGCGCCTCAAGACCAAGCCCTATCTGGCGAAGCATTCGGCCTACCTCGACGGCAGCGTCGAGGTGCAGGACGAGGGCTCGCAGTTGCTGGGCTTCCTGCTGGCGCCCAAGCGCGGCGAAATGGTCGTCGATTTCTGTGCCGGCGCCGGCGGCAAGACGCTGATCCTTGGCGCGCTGATGCGCTCCACCGGGCGCCTCTATGCCTTCGACGTATCCGACAAGCGCCTGGCCAAGCTGAAGCCGCGCGCCGCGCGCGCAGGGCTGTCGAACGTGCATCCGGCCTGCCTCTCCGGCGAAAACGACACGCGCGTCAAACGGCTGCAGGGCAAGGTCGATCGCGTGCTGGTCGATGCGCCCTGTTCCGGGCTCGGCACCCTGCGCCGCAACCCCGATCTGAAGTGGCGCCAGTCGCCGCAAAGCGTCGATGAACTGACCGCCAAGCAGGCCGCGATTCTCGCCGCCGCGGCCAGACTGCTGAAGCCGGGCGGCCGCCTCGTGTATGCCACCTGCAGCATCCTCGCCGAAGAGAACGAGGACATCGTCAACGCCTTCCTCGCCGGCCACCCCGAGTTCCAGCGCCTGTCGGCGCAGGAAGTGCTGGCGGCGCAGGGCATCGTCATCGATTGCGGCGAGGACATGCGCCTGTCGCCGCAGAAGCACGGCACCGACGGTTTTTATGCGGCGGTGCTGGAACGCGTTAAATGAGACGGTTGCTTGCCGCGCTGCTGTTGTGCTGGACAGTTGGCGCTGGCGCCACGGCGTTGCCGGCGACGGGGACGGTGGAGGTGCTGTTCACGCCCTGGGACGACGCCGAAGGGGCCATCGTGCGCGTGGTTGGCGAAGCGCGCCAGAGCATCCACGTCCAGGCCTACCTGCTGACCAGCCGCTCGATCGCCAAGGCGCTGACGGATGCCAAGGCGCGCGGCGTTGTGGTGGAAATCCTGGCCGACCGCGAGATGCTGGAAAAGAGCGACAAGTCGCTGTTGCCGCAACTGCTCGAGGGCGGCATTCCGATCTGGCTGGAAACCCGCTACGCCGCCGCGCACAACAAGGTGATGCTGATCGATGCCGCTCATGCCGACGCCGTCGTCATCACCGGCAGCTACAATTTCAGTTGGTCGGCGCAGGCCCGCAACGCCGAAAACCTGCTGATCCTGCGCGGCAATCCCGCGCTGGTGCGGCGTTACCTCGACAACTGGCGGCGTCATCGCGACGACGCGCAGAAAATGAACGGAGCCCAATGACATGAAGCAAGGCGCTCTGGCCACCGTCTGGCTGGAAGTCCAGGCCGATCTGCACGAACCGGACCTGATCTGGCAACTGGCGATCCTGGCCGGCTGCCTGCTGCTGGCGCTGCTGGGCGAAAGCCTGCTGCGCCGCCAGCAGACCGGGGAAGGCCGCGTCGCGGAACTCGGCCGTGGCGGGCTGAAGCGCATCACTTTCCCCGTGCTGGCGCTGCTGCTGGTGCTGCTGGCGCGCTCGGTGGCGGATGACTGGATACGCGTCGGCCTGTTCTCGCTGGCCGTGCCGCTGCTGGCCTCGCTGGCGGTGATACGCGCGGTGTTCTACATCCTGCGCGTCAGCCTGGTTGGCGCCACCTGGCTGGTGCCCTTCGAGCGCGTCTTCGCCTTGCTGGTCTGGGGAGTCGTCGCCCTGCACATCGTCGGCCTGCTGCCCGAAGTGATCGCGGTGATCGAATCGGTGACCTTCAGTGCCGGCAAACAGAAGCTCAACCTTTGGCATGTGCTGCAAGGCCTGGTCGCGGTGCTCGCCACCGTGCTGGCCGCGCTCTGGATGTCGAGCGCGATCGAAGCCCGCCTGAACAAGGCGGTCGGGCTCGACAACAATTTGCGCATGGTATTCGCGCGCCTGACCAAGGCGCTGCTGATCCTGCTGGCGGTGCTGATCGTCCTGCCGCAGGTCGGCATCGATCTCACCACCCTGTCGATATTCGGCGGCGCGCTCGGCGTCGGCCTCGGCTTCGGCCTGCAGAAGATCGCCAGCAACTACGTCTCGGGCTTCATCATCCTGCTCGACAATTCCATTCGCATCGGTAACACCATCTCGGTCGGCGCCGACCGCGGCGAGGTGACGCGCATCACCACGCGCTACACCGTGCTGCGCAGCCTGGGCGGCGTCGAGGCGCTGGTGCCCAACGAACTGCTGGTCGGCTCGGTGGTGCAGAACGAGTCCTACAGCGATCCGCAGGTACGTATCGCGCTGCCGGTGCAGGTCGCCTACGACAGCGACCTGGAACGCGCCATGACCATCATGGCGACGGCGGCAGCGGCGCAGGCGCGTGTCCTGGTCGATCCGGCGCCGGCGGTATTGCTCCGGGAATTCGCCGATTCCGGCATCAATCTCGAACTCGCCTTCTGGATTGCCGACCCGCAGAATGGCACCGGCCAACTGTGCTCCGACATCAACCTGGCGATCTGGCGCGAGTTCAAGCAGGCCGGTATTTCCATTCCCTTCCCACAACGCGAAGTGCGCATTCTCAAAGAGGCAGTCCATGAGTGAAACGCGACTGATCCACGGCTTTCACGCCATCACCGCCAAGCTGCGCCACGCCGCCGACGACGTCAAGGAAATCACCGTCGCCGAAGGCCGCCAGGACGGCCGCATGCGCGACCTGCTGAAGCTTGCGGAGGCCCACGGCGTGCGCGTGATCCTTTCCGATGCGAAGCGGCTCGACGGCCTGGCCGGTGGCAGCCAGCACCAGGGCGTGGTGGCCAAGGTCGCGGCGCAGGCCAAACATCTGACACTGGACGACGTGCTCGACGGCCTCACCGAACCGCCGCTGCTGCTGGTGCTCGACGGCGTCACCGATCCGCACAACCTCGGCGCCTGCCTGCGCGTCGCCGACGCCGCCGGCGCACACGCCGTCGTGGCGCCCAAGGACAAGGCCTGCGGCCTCAACGCCACGGTGATCAAGGTCGCCAGCGGGGCCGCCGATACGGTGCCCTACATCGTCGTCACCAACCTCGCGCGCAGCTTGCGCGAGATGCAGGAACGCGGCATCTGGGTGATCGGCGCGGCGGGAGAGGCCGAGCGCGAACTCTACGCCATCGACCAGAAAGGTCCCTGCGCCTGGGTGCTCGGCGCCGAAGGCGCCGGCATGCGCCGCCTGACGCGCGAGACCTGCGACGACCTGGCCAGGATTCCGATGCACGGCAGCGTCGAAAGTCTCAACGTTTCGGTTTCCGCCGGCATTTGTCTGTTCGAGGCGAGAAGGCAGCGCGGCGCCTGAGTCGGGCAGCGCAGAGTCAGCAGCCGAGGCCCAGGGCAGTCCGGCGGATCATGCCTGCTCATCGAGCGCAGGCTGTTGATGAATGACCATTCCGTTGCGCCCGCGGTCCTTGGCCTGATACATCGCATCATCGGCCAGCTTCAAGAGCACATCCACTGAAGCTTCCCGTCCATTGAACAGGATGGCGCCGATGCTCGGCGTGTTATGTCCGACCTGGGCCCCGAGCTGGTAGGGCTGATTGAGTTCGGCGAGTATCTTGTTGCCGATTTCATCGAGTTGCTGCGCGGCCTCCTGGCGCGATGCGGCAAGATTCTCCAGCATGACGACAAATTCGTCGCCGCCCAGGCGCGATGCCGTATCGCAGGCCCTGATGCAGTGCCGCAGGCGCTGCGCCACCTGCTGCAGCAGCATGTCTCCGGCATCGTGGCCGAGCGAGTCGTTGACTGCCTTGAAGTGATCGAGATCGATGAACATCAGTGCGCCATGCCGGTTGCTGCGAGCGCACAGCGTCATTGCGTGGCCGAGTCGCTCCATCAGCAGAGTCCGGTTGGGCAATCCGGTCAACTGGTCGTAAAAGGCCATGGCCTTGATTTGCTCCTCGGCCTTCTTGCGTTCGGTGATGTCCAGGTGCGCCCCGACGTAGTGCGTGACGACGCCGTTGCTGTCCTTGACCGCCGAGATCGTCAGCCATTCGGGGTACTCCTCGCCATTCTTGCGGCGATCCCACAGTTCGCCCTGCCATGAGCCTGACCGGGCGATGCTCTGCCACATGGTCCGATAGAACTCGGCGTCGTGGCGCCCCGACTTGAGCAGCCGCGGGTTCTTGCCGACGACTTCCTCGGCCGCGTAGCCGGTGATTTCGGCGAATGCGCGATTGACGCGCAGGATGACGCCGTCTGCATCGGTCACCATCATCGCTTCCTGGGACTCGAAGGCCGCTGCCGCCACCCTGAGCTCGGATTCTGAACGCTGCAGTTGCTGATATTGCGTACGCAGCAAGCCGTCGGCGCGGCGGACGATGATGTAGAGGGCGGCATACAGCAGGCACAGGGAAGCAATCGTGGCGAGCGTGACGACGAAGGCCTGCTGATTGGTGTGCTCGATCCAGTCGGTGACGTCGCTATAGACTTCCAGTACGCCTTCCACAGGCGCATTGCCGGACGCCCTCATCGCGACATAGCTGGAAAGGACATCGCGGTCGACGATTTCGCGATCGAAGGCGCTGAAGCTGTCCCGATGGGTCAATTCACTCAGCGGACGGCCCTGCAAGGCGGAGATGAAGCCCGGGTTGGCGCGGTAATCGCGGCCGATCTGCGTCGCATCGGTGGAGAAGATGGTGCGCCCATCGGTGTCATAGAACTTCACTTTGACCACCCGCGCATTCTGCATGGCGCCGCGCACATGACGGTCGATCGATGCGGTCAGCGGATGCTGCTTCAATGCCTCGGCATCGAGATTCTTTGCCGTTGCCGCGAGTTCGCGGAACGACGGCAGCAGCGTATTGGCAAAGGACTGGGTCAGCGCGACGTGATTGCTTTCGCCGATGCTCAGCAACTGGATGCGTTCCACGCGATGATGCAGCAGCCCGAGCAAGACCGTGGTGACGATCACGGCGGCGAGGCTGGCGATGGAGAAATACCTGAGCAGTGGAAACATGGACAGGTTTCTGTGGTTCCCTGATTGGCAAGCTGTGCTAGCAGTGTAGCCGTTTAACGACGCAGGAATGCCTTGTAGCTCGCCCGCCGTGTCGGGCGCCCTTGCTCAGCCGGCAGAACCGCCCGCCTCCCAGGCTTCGATGGCCTTGCGCAGTTTGTCTGGCAGTGGGCGCGAGGTCTTGCTTTCCGGATCGGCATTGACATAGACGATCTCGCCGCTGATCAGGCGCTCGCCATCGCGGAAGATGCCCATCTCGAAGGTCATGCTCGAATTGCCGAGCTTTTCGGCGCGCACGCAGATGTCGAGGAACTCGTCGAAGTGCGCCGAGGCATGGTAGTTGATTACGCTCCTCACGGCGAACAGGTCGCCGCCGGTGCCGGCCATGCCCTCCGGATAGGGCAGGCCGATGGCGCGCCAGTATTCGGTGACGCCGATGTCGAAATAAGTCAGGTAGTGGCCGTTGAAGACGATGTTCTGCGGATCGACTTCGGCCCAGCGCACGCGCAGGCTGTGGCGCAGGCGGAAGGCGGCGAGCTCGGAGGGCTTCTGCATTTCAGCTTTCCTCCGTCAGCAGCGAGACGCCGAGCAGCGCGCGGCGCTTGAGCCAGGGGCTGGGACGGTAGCGCGGGTCGCCGTAGAAATCCTGCATGGCTTCCAGCACGCCGAGTATCTTGCGCGCGCCGAGCGCATCGCCGAAGGCCAGCGGCCCCTTGGGGTAACCCAGGCCCAGCGTCACCGCGCGGTCGATGTCGGCCGGGCTGGCGACGCGCTGCTGGGCGATGTCGCAGCCGATATTGACGATGCAGGCGACGATGCGCTGAGCAATGAAACCGGCGCTGTCGCGGATCACGCTGACCGCCGTGCCGTCGGCGGCGAACAGGGCGTGCGCCGCGTCGCGCATGGCGGGGCCGGTCAACGGCGTGGTCATCAGCGTGCGCCTGCGGCCTGCAGCCAGTCCGAACAGGCAGTCGATGGCGACCGTGCGCTGCGGGTCGAGCCCCTGCTCGACGCAGCAGGTGGTGGCGTCGGCGCCGAGCGGGGTGACGATGCACAGGGCGCTGTCGCTCGGCGTGTAGTCGGTTTCCACGTCGACGCCGGTCGCGGCGGCGATTTCGCGCAGCTGGTCGGCCCATTCCGGATGGGTCTGGCTGAACCAGACGCGGCCGGGCAGGGCGCTCGGCGCGGCGGCTGCGGGCAGCGCTTCGGCCGTGCCGTTGGCATAGCGGTAGAAGCCGCGGCCGGTCTTGCGCCCGAGCAGTCCGCCGGCCAGGCGCTGCGCCGCCAGCGGCGAGGGCCGGTAGCGCGGTTCCTGGTAGTACTGGTTGTAAATTGATTCCATCACCGGCTGCGATACGTCGAGGCCGGTCAGGTCCAGCAGTTCGAAGGGTCCCATGCGAAAGCCGGCAGCCTCGCGCATGATGCGATCTACCTCGTGGAACTCGGCGATGCCTTCGCCGAGGATGCGCAGCGCTTCGGTGACGAAACCGCGGCCGGCATGATTGACGATGAAGCCCGGCGTGTCGCTCGCGGCGACTGCCGTGTGGCCCATGCGCCGGCCCAGATCGAGCATCGCCGCGGATACCTCCGGTGCGGTGAGCAGGCCGCCGATGACTTCGACGATTTTCATCAGCGGCACAGGGTTGAAGAAATGGAAGCCGACCACGCGCTCCGGCCGCTTGCAGGCGGCGGCGAGCGAGGTGACCGAAAGCGAGGAAGTATTGGTGGCGAGGATGCAGTCGGCGGTGACGATGTCCTCCAACTGCTGGAACAGCTTCTGCTTGACGTCGAGATTCTCGACAATGGCCTCGATCACGACTTGAGTCGAGGCCAGTCCTTCCAGTCGCGGCACGACTTCCAGCTTGGCCGAGGCCGCCGCCAGCGCGTCGGCGGAAATCTTGCCTTTCCCGGCGAGCTTGTCCAGCGTGCCGATCACCGTTTCGCGCGCGCCGGCCGCTGCACCGTGCAGGGCGTCGAACAGCAGCACGCGGATGCCGGCCTGCGCGGCGATCTGGGCGATGCCGCGACCCATGGCGCCGGTGCCGACGATGCCGAGACAAAGGGAGGGCGACTGGATGTCGACAGGCATGGTGTTTCTCCTTGGGGCTTGCGTGCGCGGCCCGCCTGGAACGCAGGCCGGACCGGAATCCTGCTCAGCGGACTACCAGAGCTTCCACCACGGCTCGGCGCGGTTGAGGCCGCGCGCGTAGTACTCGCTCTTGGGGAAGTTGGTGCGCATCACGCGCTCGGTGTCGTCGCGCAGATCGTTCATGCCCAGCAGGTCGTAGGCCTTGATCATGATGAAGAGGGCTTCCTCGTTGGCCGGGGCGTCGGGGTAGGTCTTGACCGCGGTCTGCGCGCGATTGACCGCGGCGACGTAGGCTTCGCGCTTCATGTAGTAGCGCGCGACGTGCACCTCGTGCGAGGCCAGTGCATTGACCAGGTATTTCATGCGCGCCGTGGCGTCCGGCGTGTATTTGCTTTCGGGATATTTGTTGACCAGCACCTTGAAGGCATCGAAGGAATCGCGGGCGGCCTTGGGGTCGCGTTCGGTCAGGTCCTGCATGCTGACGTAGCCGAGCAGGCCGAGATCTTCGTTGAAGTTGGTGAGGCCCTTCAGGTAGTAGGCGTAGTCGACGTTGGGATGGTTCGGATGCAGGCGGATGAAGCGGTCGCAGGCGGCAATCGCGGAGGCCGGCTCGTTCTGACGGTAGTACGCGTAGGCGACTTCGAGCTGTGCCTGCTGCGCATAGCGGCCGTAGGGAAAGCGGGCTTCGAGTTTCTCGAAATACTTGATCGCCTTGTCGTAGCTGCTCTCGGCCATGGCGTCCTTGGCTTCGCTGTAGAGCTTGCTGGCCGACCAGTTGGCGGTTTCGTCGATCACGTCGGGCAGCAGGCCGCAGCCGCCGAGCAGGGTCGAGCCGAGGCCGGCACCAATGAATACGACAGGGGCGAGCGCCCGGAGGAATGCCGCTACACTACGCATGGTGAAAACCTCGAATGAATTTGCGGCCGATTATAGCCGAAGCCCCAGCCCGTCCCAGGCCCGGCTGAGTACCCAGGTGCCCGCCGAATGCGCGGGCTGGCGGCTGGACGCGACCCTGGTCAAACTCTTTCCCGAGCACTCGCGCAGCCGCCTGCAGGCCTGGCTCAAGGACGGCCTGATCCGTCTCGACGGCGGCGCGGCGGAGGGCAAGCGCAAGGTCTATGGCGGCGAACGCATCGAGTTCGATGTTGGCGTCGCCGTACCGCCAGCGCCAACTCTTGCCGAGGCCGCGGAGGACATCCCGCTTGCCGTGGTGTTCGAGGACGAACAGCTGATGGTGATCGACAAGCCGGCCGGACTGGTGGTGCATCCGGGCAACGGCCAGCCTTCCGGCACGCTGCTGAATGCGCTGCTGCACCATGCGCCGCAACTTGCCGGGATTCCCCGCGCCGGCATCGTGCATCGCCTCGACAAGGACACCAGCGGCCTGCTGGTGGTGGCGAAGACGCTGACGACGCAGACCGACCTGGTGCGCCAGATGCAGGCGCGCTCGGTCAAGCGGCACTACCTGGCGCTGGCCCTGGGCCAGGTCGAGCGCGACGGCACCGTCGATGCGCCACTCGGGCGCCATGCCGTGCAGCGCACCAAGATGGCCATCGTGCGCGCCGGGGGCAAGGAGGCGCGCACCCATTACGCGGTGCTGGAGCGCTTCGCCAAGGCCACGCTGCTCGAATGCCGCTTGGAAACCGGGCGCACCCACCAGATCCGCGTCCATCTCGCCTCGATCAAGCATCCGCTGGCCGGCGACCCGGCCTACGGCAAGGCCAAAAGCGGCGATGCGCGGCTCGATGTCTTTGCGCGTCAGGCGTTGCACGCCTGGCGCCTGGCCCTGCGCCATCCGGTAACGGGAGCGGAGATGGCCTGGGAAACGCCGCTGCCGGCCGATTTCGCGCAACTGCTGGACGAGTTGCGGCGTGACTAGCTTTATCGTTCCGGGCTGGACGGCGCCGCCCGGCGTGCGCGCCCTCGCGACGACTCGGCAGGGCGGCGTGAGCCGTGCGCCCTGGGACAGTTTCAATCTCGGCGACCACGTCGGCGACGCGCCGCAGTCCGTGGCCGCGAATCGCGCGCTGCTGCGCCGCGAGCTGCCCGCCGAGCCGCTGTGGTTGACCCAGGTGCATGGCACGCGCTGCGTCGATGCGGCCACTGCGCTGCCCCGCACCGAGGCCGATGCCAGCTTCACGCGGCAACGCGGCGTGGTCTGTGCGGTGCTCACCGCCGATTGCCTGCCGGTGCTGCTCTGCGACGATCAGGCAAGCGTGGTCGCCATCGCCCACGCCGGTTGGCGCGGGCTCGCCGCGGGCGTGATCGAGGCGACGGTGGGCGCCATGGCCGTGCCGGGCGAGCGCTTGATGGCTTGGCTGGGTCCCGCCATCGGGCCGCAGGCCTTCGAGGTCGGTGGCGAGGTGCGCGAGCAGTTCGTCGCGCAGGATCTTCAGGCGGCGGCCGCATTCGTCGCGACGGCCAAAGGTAAATGGCTGTGCGACATCCACCGCCTGGCGCGACAGCGGCTCGATTCACTGGGGATTCGCCGTGTCGCCAGCGCCAACTCCTGCACGCTGGGCGACGCGGAAAACTTCTTTTCCTTCCGCCGCGACGGCGTCAGCGGACGCATGGCCAGCCTGATCTGGCTGGAATAACGCCTATAATCCTGCGCCCATGTCCGTTCTTTCCTGGATCATCCTCATGTCATTGGCCGGCGGCGCGCTGAGCGTGCTTGCTGCCGCGGTTTTTGCCTGGACGGCGCGGGTGCAATGGGTGTCGCTGCTGATCAGTTATGCCATCGGCGCGCTGCTCGGCGCCTCTTTTCTCGAAGTGCTGCCGCATGCCATCACCGCCAGCGGCGATGCGGCGACCACCACGGCAACCGTGCTCGGCGGCATCCTGGCCTTCTTCGTCATGGAAAAGCTGGTGCTCTGGCGCCATTGCCACATTGAGGCCTGCGAAGGCCACGAGCCGGTGGTGCACAGTCATGCGCATGCTCACGATCACGGTCGCAGCGGCCTCTTGATCCTGGTCGGCGACACCTTTCACAACTTCGTCGATGGCGTGCTGATCGCGGCGGCCTTCATGGAGGACGTGCGCCTGGGCATCGTCACCGCGCTGGCGATGATCGCGCACGAGATTCCGCAGGAAGTCGGCGATTTCATGATCCTGCTGCACTCGGGCTATTCGAAGGGGCGCGCGCTGGCCTTCAATCTGCTGTCCAGCCTGGCGACGCTGGTGGGCGCGCTGCTCGCCTATGTCGCCCTGGGCCAGGTGCAAAGCGCCGTGCCGGTGCTGCTCGCGCTCGCCGCGGCGAGCATGATCTATGTCGCGGTGGCCGACCTGATTCCCGGCCTGCACAAGCGCCCGGAAATCCGCGCCACGGTGCAGCAGGTGCTATTGATCGCGGCGGGCATCGGCACCATCGTCCTGACCCACCACGTCGTCGACCGCTTCGCGGGATAGGCGGGTCCGCCGTCGTTGCGGCGTGCCCATGAGCCAGAGAAACAGGGCCAGCGGCGCGGCACCATACACGACAAAGCTCAGCACGCCGGCGACGAGATTCGCTTCGGTAGCGGCCATCAGCAGGGTGACATAGAGCCACCCGATTGCGATTACATACATTTCGTCATTCTACGTTCCGTTTTCTTGACAGCATTTATTGTGCAGTGCAAAATAAACATCGTCTTGAGGAGTGCCGGATGTCGTCCCCCCCCGATCAGAATGACCCTTTCAAAGCCATGTTTCAGGCCGGAAATGCCATGGCGCAAGGCTTCAACCAGTTTCTTGCGCAGCAGCAGCCGGCGGCACCCCAAGGCGTGAATGCGGCGGCCTGGAACGCCGAGTCGGAGGCCCTCAAGACCCTGCAGCAGGAATGGATGGCGCGCCAGGCCCAGCTCTGGCAGGGCATGCTGGGCAAGGCGCCCGATCAGCCGGCGCCCCAGGTGGCGAGTCCGTCCGCCGGCGACAAGCGCTTCGACCATCCGGCCTGGGCCGCCAGCCCCGTCTACGACTACCTGCGCCAGGCCTACCTGATCAATGCCGAATACATGAAGCGCATGGCCGAGGCGGCGCCGGTGGCCGACGGCCAGGCGAAGAACCGCATGCGCTTCCTGACGCGGCAGATGGTCGACGCGATGGCGCCATCGAACTTTCTCGCCACCAATCCCGAGTTCGTCCAGAAGGCGCTGGAAACCAAGGGCAACAGCATTCAGCAGGGCATCCAGAACCTGCTCGGCGACCTGGAAAAGGGCCGCATCTCGATGACCGACGATAGCGCCTTCGAGGTCGGCCGCAATCTGGCCATCACGCCCGGCGCCGTGGTGTTCGAAAATGAACTGATGCAGCTGATCCAGTATTCGCCCCTGACCGACAAGGTGGCGCAGCGGCCCTTCCTGATGGTGCCGCCCTGCATCAACAAGTATTACATCCTCGACCTGCAGCCGGAAAATTCCCTGGTGCGCTATGCCGTGGAGCAGGGCAACACGGTGTTCCTGGTGTCCTGGCGCAATGTGCAGGCCGACAACGGACACCTGAGCTGGGACGACTACATCGAAAAGGGCGCACTGACCGCGATCAAAGCGGTGCGGGAAATCTGCAAGGTCGACCAGATCAACGCGCTGGGCTTCTGCGTCGGCGGCACCATCCTCGGCTCGGCGCTGTCCGTGGCGCGTCTGCGCGGCGAAACCCCGGTCGCCTCGCTGACCCTGCTGACCACGCTGCTGGATTTTTCCGAAACCGGCGAGATCGGCTATTTTATCGACGAGGCCGCGGTTCAGGCACGCGAGGCCAGCATCGGCAAGGGCGGCCTGCTGCGCGGCAGCGAATTGGCGACGGTGTTCTCGGCGCTGCGTGCCAACGACCTGATCTGGCAATACGTGGTGGGCAACTACCTCAAGGGCAACAAGCCGCCGGCCTTCGACCTGCTCTACTGGAATGCCGACGCGACCAATCTGCCCGGCCCTTTCCTCGCCTGGTATCTGCGCAACCTGTATCTCGAAAACAGCCTGCGGGTTCCGGGCAAGCTGGAAATGTGCGGCGTCAAGGCCGATCTCGGCCGGGTGGACATGCCGGCTTTCCTCTACGCCAGCCGCGAAGACCACATCGTGCCGTGGAAGACCTCCTACCAGTCGCGCAGCTTGCTCGGCGGTGAGACCAGCTTTGTCCTCGGCGCTTCCGGGCACATTGCCGGCGTCATCAATCCGGCGGCGAAGAACAAGCGCAGTTACTGGCTCAACGACAGCAAGACCGCCAACGCCGACGAGTGGTTCGATGCCGCGAACGAGGTCAAGGGCAGCTGGTGGCCGGTCTGGGCGAAATGGCTGAAGGGCTTTGCCGGCAAGGAAATTCCGGCGCGCGGACGCCTCGGCAGCAAGGCCTATCCGCCCGGCGAACCGGCTCCGGGACGCTACGTTAAGGAAAAGGCATAATGAATTCGCCGGGATTTGCCAGGGGCGCGGATTCCGGTGCGGCAACGTGAGCCCCATTCCAACAAAAAACGAGAGGACAGGAAAATGCTAAGAGTTGCATTGGTTACCGGAGGAATGGGCGGCCTCGGCGAGGCGATCTGCATCAAGCTGGCGGCGCTTGGCTACAAGGTGGTGACTACCTACAGCCCCAGCAACACCAAGGCCCAGGAATGGCTGCGCACCATGAATGACATGGGCTACGGCTTCAAGGCCTACCCCTGCGACGTGGGTGATTTCGACTCGTGCAAGGCCTGTGTCGACCAGGTGAGCAAGGATGTCGGTCCGGTCGAAGTGCTGGTGAACAACGCCGGCATCACGCGCGACATGACGTTCAAGCGAATGACCAAGGCCGACTGGGACGCGGTGATCCACACCAACCTCGATTCCTGCTTCAACATGACCAAGCAGGTGATGGACGGCATGTCGGAGCGCGGCTGGGGTCGCGTCATCAACATTTCATCGGTGAACGGCCAGAAGGGTGCCTTCGGCCAGACCAACTATTCGGCGGCCAAGGCGGGCATGCACGGCTTCACCAAGGCGCTGGCGCTGGAAGTGGCGAAAAAGGGCGTCACCGTGAATACCATTTCGCCGGGCTACATCGGCACCAAGATGGTCATGGCGATCCCGCAGGAAGTGCTGGAGAGCAAGATCCTGCCGCAGATTCCGCAGTCGCGTCTGGGCAAGCCGGAAGAGGTGGCGGGCCTGGTGGCCTATCTGTCGTCCGAAGAAGCGGCTTTTGTCACGGGCGCCAATATTTCAATTAACGGCGGTCAGCACATGTACTGATCGTCGCGGACCGAAGAGTGCGGCTTGCGGCGCGTCTTCGGTCCGCAAAGGTTTTTTAGTCGGATAGGAAGTTTCAAAAATGGCAAAGAGAATTGCATTGGTAACGGGCGCGATGGGTGGGTTGGGCACAGCGATCTGCAAGGCGCTGGCGCAGAGCGGCTTCACCGTGGCAGCAAACTGTCTGCCGAATTTTCCGCCCAAGGACGAATGGCTGGCAAAAATGAAGGCGGAAGGTTTCGATTTCATCGTCGCCGAGGCGGATGTGACCGACTACGACGCATGCGCCGCGATGGTCAAGAAGCTGGAAGCGGAAGTCGGCCCGATCGACGTGCTGATCAACAACGCCGGCATCACGCGCGACTCCGTGTTCAAGAAGATGGACAAGGGCCAGTGGGATGCGGTGCTGTCCACCAACCTCGACTCCGTGTTCAACGTCACCCATCAGGTCTTGCCGGGTATGGCGGACCGCGGCTGGGGCCGCGTCATCAACATGTCGTCGGTGAATGGTATCAAGGGCCAGTTCGGCCAAGCCAATTATTCGGCGGCCAAGGCCGGTATCCTCGGCTTCACCCGTGCGATTGCCGCCGAAGTGGCGAAGAAGGGCGTGACGGTGAATGCCATCGCTCCCGGCTATATCGGTACCGACATGGTCATGGCGATCAAGCAGGAAGTGCGCGACTCGATCGTCGCCACGATTCCGGTCGGTCGCCTGGGCAAGCCGGAAGAAATCGGTGCGCTGTGCGCCTATCTGGTGTCGGATCTCGCCGGCTACATGACGGGCGCCACCCTGAACATCAACGGGGGACTGCACTACTGTTGACCCGTACCGAGCTTGGTCGATAGAGCGCCCCGCCCCGGCGGGGCCTCCGCAGCTGGCACCTTGGTAGTAAAATGCATTTCCATGGAGGGGAGCCCAATGGCCGCACAGAGCCGACTTATCAAGAAGTATCCGAATCGCCGCTTGTACGATACGCGCACCAGCACCTACATCACGCTGGCCGACGTCAAGGAGTTGGTGCTCGCCCACGAGGCGTTTCAGGTGGTCGACGCGAAGTCGGGTGACGATCTGACGCGTGCCATCCTGCTGCAGATCATTCTCGAAGAGGAAGCCGGCGGCGCGCCGATGTTCTCTTCCGACCTGTTGTCGCAGATGATCCGCTTCTACGGCAATGCGATGCAGGGCATGATGGGCAACTACATCGAGAACAACATCAAGTCCTTCACCGAGGTGCAGGCCAAGCTCAAGGAGCAGGCCAAGGTTCTGTATGGCGGCGAAACCGCCGGCGACAGCAGCCAGGATCTGTGGGCGCAGTTCCTCAAATTCCAGGGACCGGCGATGCAGCACATGATGGGCACCTACGTCGAGCAGAGCCAGAAAATGTTCCAGCAGATGCAGGACACCATGCAGGAACAGACGCGCAAGATCTTCCCTGGCATCTATGTCAAGCCGGAAGAAAAAACCGAGAAGAAGTAAGCCCTGGTGACGCGACGCAAAGCCAAGGCACCGACCGTCGGCTTCGTTTCGCTGGGCTGTCCCAAGGCAGCCTCCGACGCGGAACAGATCCTGACCCGGCTGCGCGCCGAAGGCTACGAAATTTCCGGCAGCTATGACGGCGCCGATCTGGTGGTGGTCAATACCTGCGGCTTCATCGATGCAGCGGTCGAGGAATCGCTCGACGCGATCGGCGAGGCGCTGGCCGAAAACGGCAAGGTCATCGTCACCGGCTGCCTCGGTGCGAAGAAGGACGCGGCCGGCAACGACATCGTGCGTACCACGCACCCCAAGGTGCTCGCGGTCACCGGGCCGCATGCCATGCCTGAGGTCATGGCTGCCGTGCATCAGCATCTGCCCCCGCTGCACGACCCCTTCGTCGATCTGGTGCCGCCGCAGGGCATACGTCTGACGCCCGATCATTACGCGTATCTGAAAATTTCCGAAGGCTGCAACCATCGCTGCAGCTTCTGCATCATTCCCTCGCTGCGCGGCGACCTGGTTTCGCGCCCGATTGGCGAGGTCCTGCGCGAAGCCGAAGTGCTGGCCGCGGCCGGGGTGCGCGAACTGCTGGTGATCTCGCAGGACACCAGCGCCTATGGCGTCGACGTCAAGTACCGCACCGGCTTCTGGGGCGGCAAGCCGGTCAAGACGCGGCTCTACGAGCTGTGCAGCGAACTCGGCAAGCTCGGCCTCTGGGTGCGCCTGCACTACGTCTATCCCTATCCGAGCGTCGACGACCTGATTCCACTGATGGCGGAAGGCAAGATCCTGCCTTACCTCGATGCCCCTTTCCAGCACGCCAGCTCGCGCATTCTCAAATTGATGAAGCGTCCCGCCTCGGCGGAGAAGGTACTCGACCGCATCGCCGCCTGGCGCCGCGAAGTTCCTGAACTGACCATCCGCAGCACCTTCATCACCGGCTTTCCCGGCGAGACCGAGGCCGAGTTCAACGAGCTGCTGGATTTCCTCGACGAGGCCCAGCTCGACCGCGTCGGCGCCTTTTCCTATTCGCCGGTGGCAGGCGCCAGCGCCAACGAACTGCCCGGTGCGCTGCCCGAAGGCCTGCGCGAAGAGCGCAAGGCACGCCTGCTGCGCCACCAGGAAGACATTTCGACCCAGCGCTTGGAGCGCAAGATCGGCCGCCGCATCAAGGTGCTGGTCGACGAGATCGACGAGGACGGCGCGATCGCCCGTTCCGAGAGCGACGCACCGGATGTCGATGGCCTGGTCTACATCAGCGACGGCCACGAGCTGGAGATCGGCGAGTTCGCTGAAGTCAGCGTCATCGACTGCGATGTGCACGATCTCTACGCGACGCTCGCAGCTCCCGACTGACGCACCCGCATGAAGCCGAAGCTGGGTCTCGCCCTCGGTAGCGGTTCGGCGCGCGGCTGGGCCCACATCGGTGTCATCCGCGCGCTGGCGGAAGCCGGCTACGTGCCGGACATCGTCGCCGGCTGTTCGATCGGCGCCTTCATCGGCGCGGCCTATGCCGACGGCGACCTTGACCAGTTGGAAGCCTGGGTCGACGGGCTGGCCTGGAAGGAAGTGCTGAGTCTGATCGACGTCAGTTTTTCCGGCGGCCTGATCAAGGGCGAAAAGCTCATCGAATTTTTTCAGCGGCATTTCGTCGACAAGGAATTTTCCAGCCTGCCGCTGCCCTTCGCCTGCGTCGCCACCGACCTCGCAACCGGGCGTGAAGTCTGGCTGCGCGAGGGTTCGGTGGCCGGCGCCGTGCGTGCCTCGATCGCCTTGCCCGGCCTGTTCACGCCGGTTCTGCACAACGATCGCCTGCTGGTCGATGGCGGCCTGGTCAACCCGGTTCCGGTCTCCCTGTGCCGCGCCATGGGCGCCGACGTCGTGATCGCCGTGGATCTGGGCTCGGATCGCATGGGCGGCGCTGCGCGCCACAAGCCTGTGGTGGCCGCGCGAGCCGACGCCGACGACGACGAACCCGGCTGGGCGGCCCGGTTGCGCAAGACCTTCAGCCGGCCGCGCCTGGCCAATGGCGATTTGCTGCCGTCGATGGCCGGCGTGCTGTCGACCAGCATCCACATAATGCAGATGCGCATTGCCAGGAGCCGGCTGGCCGGCGAACCGGCCGACGTGCTGCTGACGCCGCGCCTCGGCCACCTGGCGCTGATGGATTACCATCGCGGCTCCGAAGCCATCGAGGAGGGGCGCGCCGCCGTGATCCGCATGCTGCCGACGCTCGAACACGTACTGTCCGCATGAATGCACTGATCAGCGAACTGCAGGAACTTTTGGGCGAGCGTTACGTGCTCATTGCCGCGGACGACGTTGCCCCTTATTGCAGCGACTGGCGCGGCCGCTATGCGGGCAGCGCACTGTGCGTCGCGCTGCCGGGCAGCACGGAAGAAGTCGCCGCCGTGGTGCGCGTCTGCGCCGCCGCCGGCACGGCGATCGTGCCGCAGGGCGGCAACACCGGGCTTTGCGGCGGGGCCACGCCGGTCGGCGGCGAGCTGGTGCTCAGCTTGCGGCGCCTGAATCGTATCCGCGCCGTCGATGCCGACAACAACTCGATCACTGTCGAGGCCGGCTGCACCCTGCATGCGGTGCAGGAAGCCGCGCGCGAGCTTGACCGCCTGTTTCCGCTGTCGCTGGCGGCCGAAGGCAGCGCCACCATCGGCGGCAACCTGTCGACCAATGCCGGCGGCGTCCAGGTACTGCGTTACGGCAATGCCCGCGAGCTGACCCTGGGGCTCGAAGTGGTGCTG
>JAUYSD010000128.1 GCA_030696505.1 Sulfuritalea sp.
GTGGTGCTGGCCATCATCGGTACTCTGCTGTCCATCGCCGCGCCGCGCTATACGGGTTCGACTGATCGTGCCAAGGAGGCCGTCCTGAAAGAAAACCTCGCCACCTTGCGCGAGGCCATCGACAAGTACTACGGCGATACCGGATCGTATCCGGGCTCGCTCGACGATCTGGTGAGCAAGCGCTATTTGCGGCGAGTCCCGCTGGACCCGGTGACGGACAGCGCGACGACCTGGATCACGGTCGCGCCGGCCGATGGGAAGAAAGGCGCCGTTTTTGACGTGAAGAGCGGCGCTCCGGACAAGGCACGCGATGGTACGGCCTTCCGCGACTTCTAATCAAGGTAGACAAGGCGGCTTTACCTATCTGGGGCTGCTGTTCGCGGTGGCTTTGGCGGGCATCGTGCTGGCAACCACCGGCGTGGTCTGGTCGACCGAGCGGCAGCGGGAAAAGGAGCGGGAACTGCTGGCGATCGGCGAGGAGTTTCGCCGCGCCATCGGCAGCTACTACGAACGCTCACCGGGTACGGTAAAGCGCTACCCGGCGAAGCTGGAAGATCTGCTCAAGGACAATCGCTTTCTAGGCACGCGCCGGCATTTGCGGCAGGTGTATCGGGATCCGCTGACGGGGAATGCGGACTGGGCTCCGATACCCGCACCGGAGGGCGGGATCATGGGAGTGCACAGCCTGTCGACGGCGGAACCGATCAAGCAGGGCAACTTTCCGCCGCGGCAAGTCGAGTTCGAGGGGAAGCAATCCTATGGGGAGTGGCGATTCGTGTATCGGCCGTTGGTGCCTACGGCACCGGTGGGAGGGGCGGCAAAAAGCACGCTCAGGTGATTGGCCAATTTTTACCGCAAAAATCTGTGGGCACCTCATACTCATTAGCTGCAGCGGACCAATAGCCAATGGATTTGCGCGATCACTTTTCTGACGAAGAGGCAGGATCGTCGCGACAGCCACTGCTGTCGGTACCAAAAATGAAGTTCTGAGGAAATGTCATCCGGGCCAACCTCGAGCAAACAGTTTGAACTTCATTCAGATGACAAGAAGAGCTGGGCTGGTACGAATTGCTTGTTGTATTATGAGGCGTTAAACAAAAGGTGTCCGTACGATGGCATTTAAACTCAAAAAATTCCTTAAAGCGTTCGCGCGAAGTAGAAATGTCAGGTTTGCAATGGAATTTGCGGGCGCACCCAGTGATCGCTCGACCGAAAGTTTTTACTGGAAAGGCATGCCGTTTTTCTATCGCCCAAAAACGAGCGATGCTTTTGTGGCCTACGAATGTTTTCTGCATGGGAAAAGGAATGCTTACTATTCCCCATTCCTTCCTGTTTCAGGTTCAGTAAAAACGATCATTGATGTTGGCGCCAACGTTGGCGGATCGGTGCTGTATTGGAAGAGCATTTACCCCGAAGCGAAGATCCATTGCTTTGAGCCAATTCCGTCCAATTATCGAATTCTGAAACTCAATTGCGACGCGTTGTCAGATGTTATTGCCCATAATGAGGCTCTAGGGGATGAGAACGGTGAGATTACGTTTATTCATTCTCCGTCATCAAACAACGAAGGCGGCTGGAGCGTGTTTCAGCGCGGGGCAACGGGTAATGAGGAGAAGGTCGTGATTCCGATCAAGCGAAGCTCCGATCGTTTGAATGAGCTCGGTATTACCCAAATCGATATCCTGAAAGTCGATACCGAAGGCGCTGAGAGGATGATTATCCGGGGCCTGGGTGAGGAGTTGCTCGCGCGAACAAATTACATTTGCGGGGAATTGCACGGGGAACGAGACTTCGAGTTGCTGGATTACCTGGAGCATAATGGTTTCCGCATTGGAGTGAGAAAGTCACCCAAATCAGTTCTCTTCAATTTCGAGGCAATTCGCTCCTAATAGTCAGTCATGCTGCCGTTGATGGATAAAGCCGATGAAGCTTGCTGCGGGCATCGCGAATCGTGAAACGCCAGTTGCTGGGTTGGCGCTTGGCATTGCGCTTGGCGACGCTGGCTTGATGCGTCGTCGCAGAGTTGCTTCATCGGGAACGCGTTCGGCAAGGCAGGTACTCGAAAAAGTCCAGATGTCGTCCGGGATCATCGGCACTGCCATGACGCAATTTTCGATAGCATCTTTATTCGACGCTTCATCCACCCATCCAAGTGGGCGGCCATCGCCATTCTCATTGACTGCATGCTGGTAGCCTGCTGGAAGGCTCTTACCCGCATAGACCTAAACTCATTGGCTCAAGCAAAGTGGCTCAAGTGCACCGCCGAACATCTTCATGCACGAGTAAATGGCGGCAGCGATTCACCTGAGAATATCGTCATATGGGGCAGGAGATGCTCCTCACCGTGCAGGCTGAAGCCGCTCCAGAACGTGCACCCCAGAAACCGGACGCGGCCATAGATGACCTGGCCGGTGTCCGAGTAAGCGGCATCCGCAATTACAGCGACGTCCCGTTCAAGAAATTGGATGCCGAGCTGCTTTGCCGTGCCACGCATTTCGTGAAGCAATTCCAGTCCGGCATGGTAATACTCGTGATTGCCGGCCACATAAAGCACTTGCTTGTCCGGAAATACGTCGGCCGCCCAATACAGGCCGCTGGCGCCACTCCCGATGTCTCCAGCCAATATGATCACATCCGCCTCGATCGCGGGCGGTACCCACGCGACAGGCATATGCTCCAGGTGGAGATCAGAATAGAGAGCGATTTTCACGACACGGTCCTTTGTTCCATGCGGTCAGGTTGTTCATCACGTCAGGCTGTCCCAATCGGAGACGTGGTAGCTCGGCGGCGGATTCCGAACACCCCAAACCCGCTGCATTCCGGTGGAAGCGAGTGCTGGAACGTCAAGCATTGGGCCATCGACAATAGCTTTTTCTCCAGTGCGCTTGTTTTCCACGGTGACCTCGGCCAGTCCGGTTTCAAAGTTGCGGGTAACGGATACCGTGAAGCTCTCACGTTTGGGCAGTGCTCGCGGGAGCGGCAACGACATTCTGCTATGGTTCTCAAGGGTGGTCAGGATGTGCTTGTTGGCCAATCCCGCAAAGGGCTTTCGTGGAAAGGTCGCAGCCGGTGTCCGCCGCCACAAACAAGGCAAGCGCGGCCGAGCGGCTGATCCCGGCCCGGCAATGAATCATCAGATCAATATCGTGTGGATCGGCACGGAGCCGACGAACGAAGCAAAGCACCTGCTCGGCGTGTGACGGATCAAACAGTGTCCAGCGCGTGTCGGTCTCGCCGCCGGGATCCACGTCGTGAAACACCAGTCGGAGAATCACGTCCTCATGGAGCGCAAGCGCCGCCGGATCCGCCTCCGGCTCGGTGATGGAAATGACCGCCAGGTCATTCCTGGCAGGAAGGGTTTCCGCCTTGAGGCGGGAAATGAAATCAACCGATCGAATCATGGCTCTACCTTCTTCGTCGCGTGAATAGGGTTGGAATGGGTATCGTGCATACAGCGCTTGCTATGACCTTCCAGAAAAGCAACGCAATCCATAAAGCGCAAGCTATTCAAATTCTCATCCGCTGCAGCACGTACGTCTTGCTGTCTACAACGTGTCCGGCTTGATCGACCTCCGGCCCCCACCCGAGCGTGTGCAGGGTTTCCGCAAGGATGCGCGAAGCTGCCTGCGTATCGGCTCCCGCAGGGATGCGAAAGCTCGGCACCAGCGGTTTCAGCGCGCCGGAGAGGCGTTGCTCAAGAAACAGCCCGTCTGGCGCAGCGCACAAGCGACCATACTCGCCTCTTCCGTCTATGCCCTTTATGTCAAAGATGACGCGCCCGCACTGTGGGCGTTTCCCGCGCGTGTCGAACGACACCTGGTCAATCCTGAACGTCATGATGCGCTTTGCCTCCAGAAGTCTGTCGCGTTGTTTGCCATGGTATCGGCGCGGCCTTTCAGCCCAGCCGCTGCCGCGGGCCCTCGTCTACTTTCGAGCGGTGCTTGGCCACGACCTCCAGCTCCAACTGAGTCAGCCACGCTTCCGGCGACAGCTCCTCGCCCAGCAACAGGCATTGCCGTTTCACGGTCGCAAAGTCCCCCGGCGTCAGGTCCTGCATGAACGCCAGTTGCTCCTCGTAGGCCGATTGCCGTTTCTCCGGTAGCGCTTTGCCGCGCAGTCCGGTTTCGTTGAGGAACATCGCCCAGCGCTGCTCCAGCGTCAGGGGCAGAAACTCCAGCTTGAAGGTGAAACGTCTCAACGCGGCGACATCCACCTGGCTAAACAGGTTGGTGGTGCAGATGAAGATCTCCTCGAAGCGCTCCATGCGCTGCAGAAGTTCATTGACCGTACTCACCTCCCAGCCATGCTCGCTGCGCGTGCGGTCGCGCAGGAAGGAATCCGCTTCATCGAGCAACAGGATGGCTCCCTCTTCTTCCGCCCGATCGAAGGCCTCGGCAATCCGTTTCTCCGATTCCCCGAGATACTTGTCGAACAGCTCGGACGCGTGCTTGATCAGGATCGGCTTGCCGAGCTCGAGCGCCAGATGCTCGGCGAACTGGGTCTTGCCGGTGCCCGGCAGGCCATACAGGCACAGGCTCCCGTGTGGCCGGCGCTTCAAGGCCTGCAGGATCTGGGCGGGACCGAAACGTCCCGCGGCATGAATGTAGTCCAGGCTGTAGCGCGTTATCGGCACCCGCGCCTCGTCCTTGCCCCGGCGCGCCAAAGCCTTCTGGCTGCGCGTGGTGGCGACCAGCAGGTGCCGCGCAAAGGTCTTGCGGGAGCGCCCCGCCGTCATCGTCGCCAAGGCCCGGGCGCAGGCCAGCTGCTGCGCCGACAGCCCTTCGAGCTTGACCAGTTCCGCCTTGTGGCACTTTGCCAGGGGCAGCGATTCGATCATCGATTCGATCAAGGCCGTGCGGTCGGCGCGGGTGCCCTTCAAGGCCTCGGCATGAAACAGGAAGCGGGTCAGGGTGTCCCGGTGCAGCCGTTTCGCCTCATGGGT
>JAUYSD010000169.1 GCA_030696505.1 Sulfuritalea sp.
GTGAGCAAGGAAAAAATAAAGGTCGTTTCCCCTGCGACCGGAAGTCGCGGACTGAAAGTCACCCAGGCCAGCGATGTGACCTCCGCAAAGATCGAACTTGAGGTCGATGCGGTCATCGTTGGCTCGGGTGGGAGTGGCGCAATTACCGCCTATGAACTGGCATCGAAGGGGAAAAAGGTCGTGGTCCTCGAAGCCGGTCCCTACGTGCCCTCCGAGAAGTTTTCGGAAATGTTGGCCATGGCCATGGGCAGCCTTTACCAGGATCACGGCGGGCAGACGAATGGTGTCGGCGACGTCACCGTACTGCAAGGTGCGTGCGTCGGCGGCTCGACGGTCGTCAATGCGGCGTTCTGCGTTCGCCCCAAGGATTACTTTCTGAAAAAGTGGGCCACCGAATTCGGGACGACGAATCTGACCAGCGAGTCACTCAATCCGTACTTTGAGAAGGTTGAGAAGAACCTGCACATTCGGCCAAACGCTCCTCATGAAACCAGCCCCGGCGCGGAGCTGGTTAAGGTTGGGCTGGCGAAGTTGGGCTTGCCGCTCGGCAACTCGCCGCGAAACGTCAAGGACTGCGCGCTCACGGGCTTCTGTTTTTCCGGTTGTGTCGCGGACCGCAAACAGTCGATGCTCGTCACGTACCTTCCATGGGCGGTGGAGAAAGGTGCTCGGATATTTTCTGACACGAGAGTTGTCCGCGTACTAACCGAGGGCGGGACCGCCAAGGGTGTAGCTGGTGAAATTATCGACCCTGCTTCTGGCAATAAAAAGGCCGACATTGTCGTCAAGGCTCCCATCGTCATTCTCGCAGCGGGGCCGATACAGACTCCGATCCTTCTATTGCGCAGCGGCATTGCCAACTCAAGCGGTCAAGTCGGGAAGAATTTCGCTTGCCATCCGACCATGTCGCTGACCGCCGAATTCGACAAGGAAGTCGGCGACTTTCACGGCGCGAC
This sequence comes from Sulfuritalea sp., assembly GCA_030696505.1. Taxonomy (GTDB): domain Bacteria; phylum Pseudomonadota; class Gammaproteobacteria; order Burkholderiales; family Rhodocyclaceae; genus Sulfuritalea. The sequence continues at coordinate 957 of JAUYSD010000169.1, forward strand.
GCACTCGCTGAGCATGGACAAGCACATCCTTCCCGAGGATGGCGGCTACGTACTGCTCAACGCGATTCAGGAACCGGTAGAGGCAAGCTTTCAAGTCGAGCCGGGAACTGGTAAGCCCTATGTCCAATACATGCGCCGCTACAAGAACACCATCCGCCTCATTACGCTGATCCACGACAAGAATCAAGGCGAAGTGACCTGGAAGGACGGCATCAAGGAAATCAAGTATTTAGTAGATGACGGTGACTTCGAGCATATGAAGAAGGGACTCAAGACCAATGCCCGAGTCTTGTTCGCGTCTGGAGCCCGGAGAGTCTATATTCCGGCATCACAGCGTGTCGTCATTGAGAGCGAACGCCAGATCGACTCCGTTATCGATGCGCTGAAGAACGAACCCGCGAGGTATCGCTATACGTCGTTTCATCCCCAGGGAACCTGTCGCATGGGTTCGAATCCTGCGAAATCAGTGGTTAACACCAAAGGGGAGAGTCACGATGTAAAGAATCTCTACATCGCCGATGCAAGCATTCTGCCGACATCGCACGGCTATCCGATATCACTGACGGTCTACGCGTTGTCGAGTTACATCGCGGATCAGATCAATCTGGCCCATTCGTAACCAACTAACTTAGCCTTGACCGACGGGCGCTCGAGAGAGTTTCCGTCGGCCTGCAATTATATTGGAGATTCCTGATATGAAGACCGAACTATTCATCGACAACAATGACGTTGGCGCCTCGACCGGAAGTACCTTTGAACGGCGCAATCCTGTTTCCGGCGAAGTCGTCACTACAGCGGCAGCGGCCACCGTGGAAGATGCCAAGCGCGCGGTCGCTAGCGCCGCCGCAGCCTTCCAGACGTGGTCGCGCACCGGCCCTACCGAGCGCCGACGGATTCTGCTCAAGGCGGCCGATATTCTGGACGAGAAAACCCCGCAATTCATTGCCGCGATGGTCGAGGAAATCGGCGCATCCCACCTCTGGGCAGGCTTCAATGTATTCCTCGCTTCCGGGTTGTTCCGCGAGGCGGCGGGGCTCACCACTCAGATCCAGGGCGAAACCATTCCCACGGACAAGCCGAACACCTTGTCAATGACGGTCCGCCAGCCGGTGGGCGTTATTCTCAGCATTGCTCCATGGAACGGTCCTGTGGTACTGGCTGCCCGTGCCATTGCCTACCCCATCGCCTGTGGCAATACCGTGGTATTCCGGGCCTCGGAGCTCAGTCCGAAAACCCACTTGCTGATTGCCGAGGCACTACGGGAAGCTGGACTCCCAGCCGGTGTAATGAACGTGATAACCAACGCGCCGGACGACGCCCCGGCCATCATCGACACACTGATCGAGCACCCCGCGGTGCGGCGTATCAACTTTACCGGCTCCACTCGGGTCGGCCGGATCATCGCCGAAAAAGCTGCTCGACAACTCAAGCGCTGCCTGCTCGAACTTGGAGGAAAATCGCCGTTGGTGGTTCTGGACGATGCCGACATCGACGCCGCGGTGAATGCTGCGGTGTTTGGCTCCTTCCTCTACCAGGGCCAGATTTGCATGTCTACCGAGCGAATCGTGGTGGACCAAAAGATCGCGGACGAATTCGTGAAAAAGTTCGCCGCCCGAGCCAAGGAACTGGTGGCGGACGATCCACGCCGCGATGGCGCCTGCATCGTGGGACCGATGATCAACAAATCGTCGGGGCCTCGCCTCAATGGTCTCCTGGAGGACGCACTCGCCAAGGGCGCCAAGATTGCCGTCGGGGGAGCCGCGGACGGGTCGGTGATGCCGGCCACGATTGTCGACTTTGTAACACCCGCGATGCAAATCTATGATGAGGAGACCTTCGGGCCTATCACCACCGTGGTTCGCGCCAAGGACACCGAGGATGCGGTGCGGATCGCCAATGACACGGCATATGGTCTCTCATCGGGGGTTTTTGGTCGCGACGTAACGCGAGCGCTGGATGTCGCCATGCGCATCCAAGCGGGTAGCGTTCACGTGAATGGCTCGACGGTCCAGAACGAAGCCCAAGCGCCCTACGGCGGTACCAAGGCCAGTGGATATGGCCGATTTGACGGTCGTGCAGTGATCGATGAATTTACTGAGATCAAGTGGCTTACGATCGAGCCAGCCGGACAGCCGTATCCTTTTTGACATAGTTTTGGCTGGATTACGCGCCTTGATCGAGCCGTAGTTCCCTAGGATAGCGATGGCCGTCCGTCGGTAGAAACAATGCCGTATGGGTAATTGTTGACGGCTTAGTCACGACGGTCTGTTCCCAATTATCCAACGGATGGCATTGAGTCCCGACCCGGATGGATGCAAGGCGGAGGACACTGGCAAGGGTAATCCCTTGCCAGGTCCGACAACGCCGTAGACGCCGCGTCCGGCCTCAATCCGCAAGACATCTCCCTCACCATCGGCGACCCAGAGTAATGTCCCAGCCGGCACCCGGGCCACCAGGGTGTCTCACCCGCATCCAATGGAACCCAAGCGATGAAACTGTACAACTTCTTTCGCAGTGGCACATCCCACCGCCTGCGCATTGCTCTGAATCTGAAGGGCATCGAATACGACTACGTGCCGGTTGACCTGCGCACCGAGGCGCACTTGGGGGACGCCTTCAAGGTCATCAACCCCCAGCAACTGGTTCCGGTCCTGGATACGGGAGAACTGGTCCTTACCCAGTCGCCCGCTATCATTGAATGGCTGGAGGAACGTTACCCGACTCCGTCCCTTTTGCCGGCCGTGCCGGACGCGCGCGCTAGGGTGCGCGCGATGGCCGCCATCGTTGGCTGCGACATCCACCCAATCAACAATCGGCGCATCCTGGAGTACCTGCGCAAGTCGCTTGGCTGCGACGAGACGGCGGTGAACACATGGTGCGCGACGTGGATCAGTGCCGGCTTCGCAGCGCTGGAATCGCTATTGGCTGATGACCGTCAGCGCAAGGACTTCTGCTTCGGCGACGCCCCATCGCTGGCCGACGTCTATCTGGTGCCCCAGGTCGAAAGCGCCCGCCGCTTTAAGGTGGATTTGACACCGTATCCCAACATTGTCGCTGTCGACCGGGCCTGTACCGCGCTTGAGGCGTTCCACCGCGCAGCTCCCGATCGGCAGCCTGATATGGCTAGATTCTGAAGAGTTCCATGAACTGCTGGCGCAGCCATCGGTTGCCCTTGTCGTCGTGAAAGCGTTCCTGCCAGCACTGCTTGATGTCGAAGGCGGGAATCGCGATCGGCAGGGGCAGCAGCTTGACCTCGTTATGCAGCGAAAGCTGGCTACCGACGCTGTGCGGCACGATGGCGACCATGTCAGTGGTGGCGACGATGCTGGCTAGCACCAGAAAGTTCTGCATGCGCAGCGTGATGCGCTGCTCCAGCCCATGTTCGATAAGCGCCCGTTCGATGATGCCGTGGCCCCAGCCGCCGGGTGTGACGATGGCATGGGAGGCGGCGGCAAACTGCTTTGCCGTGATGCGTTCGCCGATGGCCGGGTGGTCTTTGCGCACCACGCAGACATAACGGTCGCGGAACAGGCGCTGCGCGTAGAAGCCGGCGCCCAGGTCGGGCAGGTTGCCGATCGCCAGGTCGACCTCGCCGTTCTGCAGAGCGTTCTCGGCCGACTCGGGTGGCATGGGCAGGGTGCGGATGCGCACGCCGGGGGCGATGCGGTTGAGGCGGGCCAAGAGGCGCGGCAGGAAGTAGGCTTCGCCGAGGTCGGTGAGAAAAATGGCGAAACTGCGCTGCGAAGTCGCTGGATCGAATTCCTGGCTGGCGGCAAGCGAAACGCGGATGCTGGCCAGCGCCTGGCGGATCGGATCGGCGATGCCCTGGGCATAGGGTGTGGGCACCATGGCATTGCCGAGGCGAACAAACAGGCGGTCGCCGGTGGCCTTGCGCATGCGCGCCAGGGCATTGCTGGCGGCCGGCTGCGACAGGTCGAGGCGCTCGGCGGCGCGGCTGATCGAGCCCTCGGCAAGCACGGCGTCGAACACCACCAGCAGGTTGAGATCGAATTCTGAAATATTCATGACGTGAATGATGTGTATTGATGCTATTCGCTATAAGTAGATAGCGTTTTACTCTAGAGTGCAAGTGGCGATGGATTTCCGTCGCGGCAGACCGGAACAACCGGCGACAAAAAGGAGGAGAAACATGCTCGAAGGCTGTGTGCCCTGGCTCGCCGACGTGGCGGCGCGTTACCGCCAGCGGGGCTGGTGGGAAGGCATCACCATTCCGCAACTGCTGGAGCGCAGCGCCGCGCGCCATCCGCAGAAGACAGCCCTGGTCAGCGGCGAACTGCGGCTCAGCTATGGCGAGCTGGTGACGGGTTCGCAGCGCCTGGCCTGCCGTTTCCTCGACGCCGGCATCCGGGCGCTCGACCGTGTCGTGCTGCAACTGCCCAACGGCCCCGAATTCGTCCTTGCCTATTTCGCGCTGACGCGCATCGGCGCGATACCGGTGACCGCATTGCGCGGCCATCGCCACACCGAGATCCGCCACTTCCTGAATGCTTCGGGCGCCACGGCCTACGTGATTCCGGATCGCATCGGCAGCTTCGACTATCGCGAAATGGCGCGCGAAGTCCTTCCCGACGCGCCTGCGCTGCGCCACGTGTTCGTGGCGGGCGAACCGGGCCCGGGGCAGATCGACTTGCGCGCGATGATCGCCGCGCCGATGTCGGCCGAGGCCGTCAGTGCAGCGCTGGCCGGACACAGCCCCGATCCCGCCGAGGTGACGACCATGCTGCTGTCCGGCGGCACGACCTCGCTATCGAAGCTGATTCCGCGCACCCACGAAGATTACGTGCTCAACGCCCGGCTTTGCGGCCGCGCCGGCGGCTTCGATGAGGCCACGGTGTTCCTGGCCATCCTGCCGCTGGGCCACAACTACAACCTGGCTTCGCCCGGCATACTCGGTTGTTTCTACTACGGCGGGACCGTGGTGCTGGCCGCCTCGGGCGATGCGGCGGAAGTGTTCGCGCTGGTAGAGCGCGAAAAGGTGACGGTGATCGCCGCCGTCGTGCCCTTGATCTCAAACTGGCTCAATTCGACGGTGCCTGACGGCTTCGATTTGTCTTCGCTGAAAGTGATCCAGAACGGCGGCGCACGGCTCGCGCCGGAACTGCGCGGCCGGCTGCGCGAGCGCTTCGGCTGCATCGCCCAGGAAATCTACGGCACGGCGGAAGGCCTGATCAACATGGTGCCGCTCGACGCGCCCGAAGAGATGCTGCTCAACAGTTCCGGCGTGCCGGTCTGCGCGGACGACGAGATCAAGGTGCTCGATGACGATGGCAACGAGGTGGCGGACGGCGAGCCGGGCGAACTCGTCACGCGCGGGCCTTACACCATCCAGGCCTACTATCGCGCGCCGGAAAAGAATGCCGAGGCTTTCACGCCCGACGGCTTCTATCGCATGGGTGACATCGTGCGCAAACAGGGTCGCCACGTGTTCGCCGAGGGGCGGCGCAAGGACCTGATCAACCGCGGCGGCGAGAAGATCAGTTGCGAGGAGGTGGAGAACCTGATCTTCGGCCATCCCAGGATCAAGGCCGTGACCCTGGTGGCGATGCCCGACCCGGTGTTCGGCGAGAAGGCCTGTGCTTTTGTCATCACCAGGGACGGGCAGGGCCTCGAATTCGGCGAACTGATAGCTTTCCTGCGCAGCCAGAAGATCGCCAGCTTCAAGCTGCCGGAGCGCCTCGAAGTGGTTAGCGAATTTCCCCTGAGTCCGGTGGGCAAGATTCTCAAGCGTCAGCTGCGCGAAATGATCGCGGCTAGGATAGAGCGCGAAACGGCGGACGCGAAAGCATGAAGATCCGCATCGTCGGCGGCGGCCCGGCCGGCCTCTACTTCGCTTCGCTGATGAAGCGCGAAGACCCGGCGCACGACATCGTGGTCTATGAGCGCGGGCCGCGCGACGCGACCTGGGGCTTCGGCGTGGTCTTCTCCGATCGGGCGCTGGAGTTCCTGCACGCCGACGACGAGGCCATGTACCGCCTGCTGACGCCGCTGATGGAGACCTGGCCCAACCTGACCATCGTCCATGACGACACGCACATTCCGATCGCCGGCAACGGCTTCGCCGCCATCGGGCGGCTGGAACTGCTGAGCCGACTTTACGCCCATGCCGAGTCGCTGGGCGTGAGGATCGAGTTCGACAGCGAGATTTCATCACTGGCCGATACCGCGAGGCTGGGCGGTGCGGATCTCGTGGTTGCGGCCAACGGTGCCTTTTCCTGGATACGCAACGAGAACGAGGACAAGTTCGGCACGGAAACCGACCTGCGCAGCAACCGTTTCATCTGGTACGGCACCAGCAAAGTGTTCGACAGCCTGTCGCTGACCTTTCGCAGCACCGAACACGGAGTGTTCTGCGCCCATCACTATCGTTACAGTCCGCGCATGAGCACCTTCCTGGTCGAGGTCACGGACGCGACCTGGCAGCGCGCCGGCTTCGCCGGCATGTGCGAGGAAGAGACGATCCGCCATTGCGAGCGGGGTTTCGCGGCCGATCTGGATGGCGCACCGATTCTGTCCAACCAGGCCTTCTGGCGCCAGTTTCCGGCGATCTCGAACCGGCAGTGGAGCTTCGACAATGTGGTGCTGATGGGCGACGCGCTGCGCACGGCGCACTTTTCGATCGGCTCCGGCACCCGCCTCGCCATGGAAGACGCCATCGCCTTGTGGAAGGCGCTGCGCGAAACAGCCAGTCTGGCGGAGGCCCTGGCGCTGTATCAGCAGCGCCGCCTGCCGCCGATGCAAAAGATCCTCGACGCGGCCAATGTCAGCATCCGCTGGTACGAAGAGATGGACGAATTGATGGCCTTGCCGCCAGTGGATTTTGCCTACAGCTACATGACGCGCACGGGCCGGGTCAGCCATGCCGAGGTGCGTCGGCGCGATCCCGCGCTCGCCGAGGCCTACGAGAAAAATCATGCGGATCTGCGGGTGGATTGATGATCCGCGTGCCGCAGCCATCAACCAAATCGAGCAAATCATTCCCCATGAGCTATGTTCTTGAACCGGAAGCACCCGTAAGCATTCCGGTGGATGGAAGCGACGCACGCTTTCCTGTGCGCAGAATCTACTGCGTTGGGCGCAACTACGCGGCTCATGCCAGGGAAATGGGTTTTGATCCATCCCGCGAACCGCCGTTCTTTTTCTGCAAACCGGCGGATGCCATCGTAGCGGTTGCCGACGGTCAGGTCGGCGAAGTGTCCTACCCCTCCCAGACTAGTGAGTTTCAGCACGAGATCGAGTTGGTAGTAGCGATCGACAGGGCGGGACGCGACATTCCGGTTGAGCGCGCCAACGAGCATGTATGGGGCTACGCTGTTGGCTTGGACATGACCCGTCGTGACCTGCAGCTCAAACTGCGTGACAAAGGCCGTCCCTGGGAACTGGGCAAGGCCTTCGATCAATCGGCGCCGATCGGCCCGCTGCTGCCTGTATCGCGAATAGGTCACCCGACCGCCGGCGCAATCTGGGTACAGGTTGACGGTCAGGATCGTCAGCGCAGCGACATCGCGAAGCTGATCTGGTCGGTGCCGGAGATCATTGCCAATCTCTCGACGTACTTCGAGCTGCGACCCGGCGACCTGATCTTTACCGGCACCCCCGAAGGTGTCGGTAGCGTGCAGGCTGGCCAAACGATGCTGGGCGGCATCGACGGTCTGGGCGAACTGTCCGTCAGGGTGATTTGAGGTGTCGAGGCCGAGGCGAAAGCTGTCTGCTGCCGGAAGTGGTCAAGGCTCGGCGGCAACTTCTCCCGGCCTGAACAGGAATGGCATTTTCACCGACGATCCCATGAGGAAACAACAATGAGCCATCAACTCGGGCGGGTGGAAGACCTGCCGGCCGACTACTACCAGAGCCTGGTGTCGATGAATACCCTGCCGCTTTGGCCCTCGCTGCGTTCGGTGCTGCCGCACAACATGCCGGCCCGTCGCACGCAACCCGTCATGTGGCGGTACTCTGACATCCGTCCCAATCTGCTACGTGCCGGCGACCTGACTCCGATCGAGAAGGCGGAACGCCGGGTATTGGTGCTGTGCAATCCCGGGCTGGGTTTGCAAAACATGCAGGCCACTGCCTCCATCTATATCGGCATGCAACTCATTCTGCCTGGCGAAACCGCGCCGAACCATAGACACACACCATCGGCTGTCCGTTTCGTCATCGAGGGCCAGGGTGGGTTTACCGTGGTGTCGGGCGAGAAACTGCCGATGGAGAAGGGCGACCTGATTCTCACGCCGCCCGGCCTGTGGCACGAGCACGGCCACGAGGGCAGGGGGCCGGTGGTATGGCTCGATGCGCTGGATTTGCCTCTGATCTATGGCATCGACGCTTCGTACTGCATCGAGGGCAAGTCGCAGACCGTGAATCAAGAGCCTGGCAAATGTAATGCGCAATTCCGTCAGGGCGGAGTCATTCCCTATCGCTCCCTGGATTCCAGTTCAGCGCGCTATCCCCTGCTGCGTTTTCCGTGGCGCGAGGTCAAGCAGTCTCTTGGCGCGCTGGCCGGTGTGACGGCTAAAACCGAATTGGTCCACCTTGCTTATGTGAACCCCGAAACAGGCCGCGAGTGTTTGCCGACCTTGGGTTTCTCCGCCATCATGTTGCGTCCGGGCGAGGAAACTCGCCTGCCGAAGCGTTCGGCGTCCGCCATTCTCCATGGTGTTGAAGGTGCCGGGACTGCCACAATCGATCACGTAGCGCACTCGTTTGTGGAAGCCGACACGATCGCGGTGCCGACCCATGCGGAAGTCGTGCTGAGCAATGCATCAGGCAAGGAGGCGGCCTACTTGTTCATGGTCGACGACGCTCCATTGCATCGAAAACTCGGCATCTATGAAGTATTCGACTGAGGCGGCGACCTCCGGTGAAACACCGCTACTGCGCGCTTGAGACGCGAATAGAGCGGGTTGACTGGCAGATGCTTGGCTCTTAATGTATGCGGTATACAATCTCTGGCTAAGAATATGTTCGGCGCACGCCGATTGCAGAACCACAGGAGAAATCACAGTGACACGACCAGGCGAAGCAAAGCTCAATCATCTGTTCCAGCCGGGCAAGATCGGCAGGTTCGAAGTCAAGAACAGGATCAAGTACGGCGCCTGCTGCGTCTCCAACTACAACGGCCGCGACGGCACCATCACCCCGCGCGAACTGGCGCGAGTGCGCGTCATCGCCGGC
>JAUYSD010000248.1 GCA_030696505.1 Sulfuritalea sp.
GCGCTTCCTTCCACTGCTGCCAGTCGCTGCATTTGCGGATGCCCATGCCCGAGAGCTTGACGTCCCTGGTCTGCGCCAGTGCGTTGCCGGCCAGCAGCAGCAGGGCGAGGGCGGGAAACAGCAGGGTGGCGCGGGTGCGAAGGCGGGACATGGCGTGGGCGGGGCGGGAGCGGGGGGCAGCCGATATCCTAGCAGCTTGCCGGCGTTCAGCCGGCGAGATGCGCGGCAACCTGATCGGCCAGCGCCAGACAGGCGGTGAGGCCCGGCGATTCGATGCCATAGAGGCAGACCAGTCCGCGCACGCCGTGTTCGGCCGGGCCGGACAGCAGGAAATCGCAGGCCGGGGCGCCCGGCGCGTGGGGTTTCGGCCGGATGCCGGCATAGGCCGGCAGCAGCGCGCCGTCGGGCAAAAGCGGCCAGTAGCGGCGCACCTCGGCGTAGAAGGCGTCGGCGCGTTCCGGGGCCACCGTGTAGTCGATGCGCTCCACCCATTCCACGTCGGGACCGAAGCGCGCCTGGCCGCCGAGATCCAGCGTCAGGTGCACGCCGAGCCCGGCGGCTTCCGGCACCGGATAGATCAGGCGCGAGAAGGGCGCCGCGCCGGCCAGCGCGTAGTAGTTGCCCTTGGCATAAGACAGCGGCGGCACGGATTCCGGCGCCAGGCCGCGCAGGCCGCGGGCCACGCCCTGGGCGCCGAGCCCCGCGCAATTCACCACGGTTTTCGCCTGCAGCCGCATGGCGGCGCCCGCCGTGCCGCCGATGTCGAGCACGATGCCGTCGGCGACTATCTCGCCGCCCAACACCGGGCTGTGCAGCGCGAGCACTGCGCCGTCGCGCTCGGCGTCGCCGAGCAGGGACAGCATCAGGGCGTGGCTGTCGATGATGCCGGTCGAGGGCGAGAGCAATGCGGCCGTGCATTCGAGCGCCGGCTCCAGCGTCCGCGCCGCAGCGCGCGACAGCAACTGCAGGTCGTGCACGCCATTGGCCGCGGCGCCCGCCGCGATGCGGCCGAGCTGCCCGCGCTGCGCCTCGCTGCCGGCGACGATCAGCTTGCCGCAGCGCCGGTGCGCGATGCCGCGCTCGGCGCAATAGGCGTAGAGCATCTGGCGGCCGGCGACGCAGAGCCGGGCCTTGAGCGAGCCCGCCGGATAGTAGATGCCGGCATGGATCACTTCGCTGTTGCGCGCGCTGATGCCCGTGCCGAACGCGCCCTCGGCTTCGAGCAGCAGCACCTCGCGGCCCTGCGCGGCGAGTTTGCGCGCCACGGCAAGGCCGATGACGCCGGCGCCGATGATGGCGCAATCGATTTTTTCCATGGGGATTCTGTGGCAGAGTAATACCGTCCAAGGATAACCGAAGGCTTCGCCGCCGCTCAGGAGCAGACAGATGAACAGACACGCGCACAGACTCATGCACATACATGCGCACAGACGATTCTTCGCCGCTTTGGGCCTGCTGCTGGGCCTCTTCGCCCTGGCGCCGGCGGCCAACGCCGCGTCCACATCCGCGTCCACATCCGCGCCCAAGCCGGCGGCCAAGGCGGCAGCGAAACATCGCGTGGTGTTCCAGGTCAATGAAGACGACTCGCGCAAGTGGAACACGGTGCTCGCCAACATCAACAACGTGCAGGAGGAACTCGGCCGGGTCGAGATCACGGTGGTCGCCATCGGGCCCGGACTGGGCATGCTCAAGGCCGATGCGCTGACTGCCAACGGGGTGCAGGACGCGATGGCGGCCGGCGTGCGCTTCGTCGCCTGCGGCAATACCATGAAATCGCTGCACCTGACGAAGGACGACATGATCGACGGCATCGATTACGCCCGCGCCGGCTATGTCGAAATCATGCGTCTGCAGAAGCTCGGTCATGCCTATCTCCGCCCCTGATACGCGGCAGTGCGCGCTGCTCGACTGGTCGCGCATCGACAGCGTCCTGCTCGACATGGACGGCACCCTGCTCGACCTGAATTTCGACAACCATTTCTGGCAGGTGCATCTGCCGCAGCGCTATGCTGCGGCGCGCGGCCTGCCGCCGGGCAGCGGGCGCGAGGAACTGATGGCGCGCTTTCACGCCCGTGCCGGCACCCTCGACTGGTATTCGGTGGATTTCTGGGAGACCGAGCTGGAGCTGGACATCATGCATCTCAAGGAAGAAGTCGCGCACCTGATCGACATCCATCCGCACGTCACGGCCTTCCTCGATGCGGTGCGCGCCAGCGGCCGGCGCGTGGTGCTGGCGACCAATGCGCACCACAAGAGCGTGACGCTGAAAATGGCGCGCACCGGACTCACGCCACGCTTCGATGCGATAGTCAGTTCGCATGCGCTGGGCGCGGCCAAGGAGGAGCAGGAATTCTGGCAGCGCCTGCAGCAGATCGAGCCCTTCGATCCGGCGCGCACGCTGCTGGTCGATGACAGCCTGCCGGTGCTCGACAGTGCGCGCCGCTACGGCATCGCGCATCTGGTCGCGGTGAAGAAGCCGGACACCCGGCAGCCGCAAAAGGACACCGGCGACTATCCGGCGATCGACGATTTCTCGCAGCTGATGCCGCACTAGCGGTTTGCTGCAGCGCAGCTTGACGGCGGCGTCCGGGCTCCGGTATGTTGTATACAAAATATCGTATGCAAAAATAAATCCACGTGAAAACAAGGGTAAATCGTTCATCTTTGTCGCAGCAGGCCATCGATTTGCTGCGCGAGCAGATCTACGACCATCGCCTGATGCCGGGCCAGCGGCTGGACGAGGCGGTGCTCGCCGAGCAGCTCGGCATCAGTCGCACGCCCCTGCGCGAAGCGCTCAAGGTGCTCTCGGCCGAAGGCCTGGTGGACCTGCAGCCGCACAGGGGCTGTTTCGTCACCGAACTGACCTTGCGCGACCTCGAAGAGATATTTCCCATCATGGCCACGCTCGAAGGCCGCGTCGCCCACGAGGTCGCGGCCAAGCGCACGGCGGCCCAGCTCAAGGCGCTCGACGCGCTGCATGAAAAGCTCGAAAAACATGCGGCGGCCGGCGACGTGAATCGCTACTACGAAACCAACTACGTGTTTCACGATCAGTTGCAGGAGTGCGCCGGCAACCGCTGGCTGCAGATCGTGATCGGCGACCTGCGCAAGCTGCTCAAGCTGTCGCGCCATCACTCGTTGCGCCTGGAAGGCCGGTTGTCGGCCTCGCTGGCCGAGCATCGCGCGCTGATGCAGGCCCTGCATCGCCAGGACGCCGACGCGGCCGAGCAGGTGATGCGCGGGCATTTGCTGGCGCAGCTGGAGGCGCTGCGCGAACTTTCACTGGCCAACGAGGTGGTCCATGGTTGAAGGACTGGTTGAGCGCCTGCGCTCGATAGTTGGCGCTCGCGGTACGGCGAGCGTGCGGCCGCGACGGCTCGACGAATGGCGCCGGCTGCTTACCGAGTGTGCCGAGGCCAAGGGCGGCGAGGTTTCCGCGCGCACCCGGGCGGCGACCCTGGCGCAAACCTATCTGAAGCTCGACGACCCGGGGCGCCACGCCTTGCTGCGGCTGATTTCCCTCGAATTCGGCCCGCTGCCGGCGCGCGTCGCAGCCGCCCACGAGGCCTATCAGCGGGCCGCAGGCACGGCCGGCCAATGGGATGCCGAGGCGGAGCTGCGCGCGGCCCTGCGCTCGGCGCGCATCCGCATCCTGACGCAGTTCAACGCGATACCGCAGGGCGTCAAGTTCCTCGTCGATTTGCGCGCCGACCTGCTGCGTTATCTGGAGGAAGACAGCGAACTGGCACCGCTCGATCGCGAGCTGGAATCGCGCCTCGCGGCCTGGTTCGATGTCGGCTTTCTCGAATTGCAGCGCATCACCTGGCATTCGCCGGCGGCCTTGCTGGAGAAGCTGATCCAGTACGAGGCGGTGCATGAGATCCGCTCCTGGACCGACCTCAAGAATCGGCTCGATTCGGACCGCCGGCTCTACGCCTTTTTCCATCCGCGCATGCCGATGGAGCCGCTGATCTTCGTCGAGGTGGCGCTCACCGACCATCTGGCCGACAGCGTGCAGGCCCTGCTCGACGAGCACGCGCCGGTGTTCGACGCGCGCCGCGCCGACACGGCGATCTTCTATTCGATCTCGAATACGCAGGCCGGCCTGCGCGGCGTGTCTTTCGGCAATTTCCTGCTGAAGCGCGTGATCGACGACCTGCAGCGCGACTTTCCCAAGCTGCGCCATTTCGCCACCCTGTCGCCGCTGCCCGGCTTCGCCGCCTGGGTCGGCAAGAATCCGCAGGAACTCGCGGCAGAAGGGCTGGAACTCGATGCCGCCCAACTGGCGGCCGGCGAATGGACCCGGGATGCGACTGCGGCACGCCGCATCAACGAGGCGCTGGCGCAACTGGCGGCGCGCTACCTGACGCTGGCCAAGGCCGGCCGCGGCGACGGCCGCCAGCCGCGCGATCCCGTGACGCGCTTTCATCTGGGCAACGGCGCCCGCATCGAGCGCATCAACCTGCAGGGCGATGCTTCGTCCAAGGGCATGCAGCAGTCCTTCGGCGTGATGGTGAATTATCTGTACGACCTCGACGATCTGGAGCAAAACGTCGAGAGCTTTGCCCGCGAGGGCGCCATCGCCATGTCGGCCGCCGTCAGGCGTCTGGCACGGCAGAAATAAAACCAATTGAGGAGACCAAGCATGCGACGCAATTTTCTGAAAACCGCTTTTGCCGCTGCAATGACGCTGGCCCTTGCCGGCGCACCGGCGATGGCGCAGGTCAAGACGATCAAGATTTCCCACCAGTTTCCCGGCGGCACCATCGACGACGGCGACTTCCGCGACCGCCTGGTACGCAAGTTCGCCGCCGAAGTGGAAAAGAAGACCAACGGCCAGTTGAAGTTCGAGATCTACCCGGCCGCATCGCTGATGAAGCCGGTACCGCAGTACAAGGCGCTGTCCACCGGCGCGCTCGACATGGCGCTGTATCCGCTGGCCTACGCCGGCGGCGAATTTCCTGCCGCCAACCTGACCCTGATGCCGGCGCTGATCACCAGCTACGAGCAGGGTCTGCGTTGGAAGGACGCGCCGA
>JAUYSD010000359.1 GCA_030696505.1 Sulfuritalea sp.
ACACCGCGGCCATGGCTTCGACCGTGGTGCGCACCACGTTGTTGTAGGGGTCCTGCTCGGTCAGCGACCAGCCCGAGGTCTGGCAGTGGGTGCGCAGCATCAGCGACTTCGGGTTCTTCGGCTCGAACTCTTTCATGATCCGCCACCACAACAGGCGCGCGGCGCGCATCTTGGCGATCTCGAGGTAGAAGTTCATGCCGATCGCCCAGAAGAAGCTCAGGCGGCCGGCGAAGGCATCGACGTCCATGCCCGAGGCCAGCGCCGTCTTCACGTACTCGCGGCCGTCGGCCAGCGTGAACGCGAGTTCCAGCGCCTGCGTCGCGCCGGCTTCCTGCATGTGGTAACCGGAGATCGAGATCGAGTTGAACTTCGGCATGTTCTGCGCGGTGTAGCCGATGATGTCGGCGATGATGCGCATCGACGGCTCGGGCGGGTAGATGTAGGTGTTGCGGACCATGAACTCCTTGAGGATGTCGTTCTGGATCGTTCCCGAAAGCTGGTCCTGCGCCACGCCCTGCTCTTCGGCGGCGACCACGTAGCCGGCGAGGATCGGCAGCACCGCGCCGTTCATGGTCATCGACACCGAGACCTTGTCGAGCGGAATGCCGTCGAACAGGATCTTCATGTCCTCGACGGAATCGATCGCCACACCGGCCTTGCCGACGTCGCCGGTGACGCGCGGATGGTCGGAGTCGTAGCCGCGATGGGTCGCCAGGTCGAAGGCCACCGACACGCCCTGCCCGCCGGCGGCCAGCGCCTGGCGGTAGAAGGCATTCGACGCCTCGGCCGTGGAGAAGCCCGCGTACTGGCGGATGGTCCACGGCCGCACCGCATACATCGTGGCCTGCGGCCCGCGCAGGAAGGGCGCGAAGCCGGGCAGGGTGTCGGCATAAGGCAGGCCCTCGACATCGGCCCTGGTGTAGAGCGGCTTGACCGTGAGGCCTTCCGGCGTCACCCAGTTGAGCTTCGATACGTCGCCGTCCGGCGCCGACTTGGCAGCCGCCTTGGCCCAGGCCTCGATCGAGGGGATGCTGACTTCCGGTGCCTTGCTCATGTCTTTTCCTTTTCGTTACGGCCGCTGCGCTTAACGCCGATGATGCCGGCGTCAGTCTCCACTGAAACTTCGTTTTTAAGGCTAGCGCTTGACTTCCTGATAAGGACGCATGATACTGCATCCATAATTATGAATGCAAGACCGTCTTCGCATATTGTTATCGCCCCCGCCCTCTACGAACAGGTAGCGGAGCGTTTGCGTACGCGCATTTTCGCCCATGAGCTGCCGCCCGGCAGCTGGATCGACGAGCAGGCACTGGTTTTGGAATACGGCATCAGCCGCACGCCGCTGCGCGAAGCGCTCAAGGTACTCGCCGCCGAAGGGCTGGTGGTGCTCAAGCCGCGCCGCGGCTGCTACGTGACCGAACTGTCGGAACAGGATATCGACGAGGTCTTCCCGGTCATGGCGCTGCTCGAAGGCCGCGTCGCCGAGGAAGCGGCGCGCCGTATCACCAGCGCCGACTTTGTCCGCCTCGCCGCGATTCACGAGGAACTCGAAGAGCATGCGGCGGCCAACAACACCGACCGCTTCTTCGAAACCAACCAGCGCTTCCATACCGCCCTGCAGGAAATCGCCGGCAACCGCTATCTCGCACAACTGATCGACGATGCGCGCAAGGTGATCAAGCTGACCCGCCGCGACTCGCTGCGCCTCGAAGGCCGCCTCAAGCAATCGCTGGCCGAGCACCGCGAGATCCTCGAAGCCCTGCGCCTGAAAGATCCTGCCAGCGCCCGGCAGCGCATGCACGACCACCTGCTGTCCGGCCGCGCCGCGCTGGCGAAGCTGGCGACCTCCGCCTGAGCCGGCGGCGGCCGCGATCCGGCGCCCGCGGTAACATCCGTCACCCGGGCACATTTCCGATCAACGTGCTTTCGTCATGACACTGCTGCAGGACGCACTCCATCGAACCCTGAGGGAACCCCAGTGCGCGCGGCGCTGGCATACGCTGCTGGCAATCTGGCTGGAAACCCGCGAGCCGGAGGCACGACGCCCGGTGCTCGACCTACTCGCCAGGCATGGCGACGACGACCCGCGCAGCGCCATCCTGCGCCTGACATTCCTGGCCCGGGCCAGCGGCGATGCGCGCTTTGAAAATGCCGCCGCAGCCCAGGTTCTGGCCATGGAACCGGTTGACCCGGATCGACTGGCGGCCTTCATGGCCTATCGCTGGCTCAATGCGCTGCAGTCGATCGGAGATCGCGCGGATTTCGTCGCCGACCTGACTGCCGGACATTTGCCCGCAATGGCCAGGCGCCTGATGCTGCACGCTGCCGAATCGCTGCCGTCCGACTTCGTGCCGCGCGTGGCGGAGACGATTCGGCGCGTGGCCGTGGTGCTTCCCTATATTGGCCACCAGTTTCACACCCCCAGCATGATGGGGGTCGAGCAGGCCATCGTCCTCGCCCGCGAAGGCTGCCAGGTAAGAATATTCTCCGCGCAGGAACTGATGCCGCCGGACGCCGCGCTGTTCCGCGGCGACGGCCGCGAATTGCTGCTGCCGGCGCTCGACACGCAGGCATGGGCAGGCATCCTGCCGTCCGGCGTCGGCATGACGATCAGCGACAGCCGCTACAGTTTGCCGGGGCGCTGGGCCAGCCAGATGACCGCCCTGGCCGCATTCGATCCCGATGTCGTGCTGGCGGTCGGGCTGTATTCGCCGCTCGCGGCAGCCTTGTATGCGCTGCGCCCGGTGGTCGGCATCAGCGTCAATACCGTGGCGCCGATCGCGCCCCTGGATGTCTGGCTGACGGCCGATCCCGATGCGGGGCGGCGCCCGGCTTGGGGCGGGGTGTTCGAGCCGCCGCAGCCGGTGTATCACCCCTATCGGATAAAACGTTCACGCCAGCACGGGCAGCTCACCCGCGCCGCGCTCGGACTGGACGCAACGGCGGTGGTGTGGATCACGGCGGGGTTTCGCCTCAAGCGCGAAATCGAGGGCGAATGGGCAAGCCGGATGCTGCAGCTGATGTCGCGCCATCCCAAGGTAGTCTGGCTTCTGGTGGGCGGCGACGGCGAGTTGCCGCAGGCCTTGCAGCAGGCAGCGCCGGGCCGCGTGCGCGCCCTGGCGACGCGCGACGACTTGCCCGGCGTCTTTCGTTGCTGCGATATCTACGTCAATCCGCCGCGCATGGGCGGCGGCTTCAGTGTCGCCGAAGCCATGGCGGAAGCCTTGCCGGTGACCGCCTTCGCCAATTCCGACGGCGGCGACAAGCTGGGCGAACTGGCCTTGCTCGACCTCGATGCCTACCTGGCGCGCCTCGCCGCGCTGAGCGAAGATCCCGCGCTGCGCCGCAGCATGGGCCAAGCCCTGCGGCAGCGCTTCGATGAACGCCTCGACATAGAGGCCTCCGGTCCTGCGCTGCTGGCCGCCTGCCGGCAGGCAGCCGACCTCGCTCGGAACAGACTTACAAAGTCTTCTTGAATTTCGCCGGTATTCCGAGCACCAGCACGCCCTCGGGCACATCCGCGGTAGCCACGGCGCCGGCACCGACGAAGGCGCCGTCGCCGATCTCCAGGCGCTCGAGCAAGGTCGCGCCGATCGCGATCGTGACGCCGCTGCCGATGCGCGAAAGACCACCCAGATTGGCGCCGGGCTGGATGCGCGAGAACGATCCGATATGCGTATCATGGCCGATGGTGACGCCGCGATTGACGAAGACATGGTCGTCGAGACGGACTCCCGGCCCGATCACGCTGTTGGCGCCGACGAAGACGCCCTGACCGAGCCGTGCCAGGGGCGAGACATAGGCCGTCGGATGTACCAGGGTATGGTAGCGCAGGGCGAAGCGCCGCTCGATTTCCGCCGCCAGATTGGCGCGCGTCGGCGTGGTCGGGCCGAGCAGGTAGAGTTCGTCGGCGCCGGGCTGAAAGTCATCCAGCATTGCCACCTGCGGCGCATCGCAGAGCCCGCGCAAGGCTTCGATGCGCACGGCCAGGGGAATGTCGCGCGGCCCGTCCGACTCCGGCAGATGCAGCACCACCTTGACCGGCAGCAGGCCGTTGGCCAGCGCGCAGTCGAACAGGTCGGAGACGATGTTGCTGGCACCGAAAATGACCAGCCGGCGTGGCGCGGATTGCGTCATCGGCGCGGCGCCAGCCCAACACGGCTGCGCACCTGATCCGCGCGCAAGGGCAGATGCGGCGCCTGGGCGCGGGTGGGCAGCAGACCGGCAGGGGCGGGATCGAGGATCAGTGCTGCCATCGGGACAAATAGGGCCGGGCGGTCGGCGGGCAGGCTTGGGTTCACACGCCGCTCTTGCGCAGCCAGTCCAGCATGCGCTGCCAGCCGTCTTCCGCCGCGTCCTTGCGATAGCTCGGCCGGTAGTCGGCATAGAAGGCATGCGGCGCATCGGGGTAGATATGAATCTGCGACTTGCTGCCGCCTTTCTTCAACGCATCCCGCATCGATTCGACGTCGTCCAGCGGAATGCCCTGATCCTTGCCGCCATACAGGCCAAGTACCGGGGCCTTGATCTGCGCCGCCAGGTCCAGCGGATATTTCGGCGTGCGCTCGTTGATTTCGCCATCGAGGCGGCCATACCAGGCGACGGCCGCCGTGAGTCCGGGATTGTGGGCGGCATACAGCCAGGTGATGCGGCCACCCCAGCAGAAACCCGTGATCGCAAGGCGTGCCGTGTCGCCGCCATTTTTTGACGCCCATGCCACGCAGGCGTCGAGGTCGGCCATCACGCCGGCATCGGGCGTCCTGGCGACAATGTTGGTAAGAATGTCGGGGATATTGGCAATCTTGCGCGGGTCGCCGTAGCGTGCAAAAAGCTCGGGGGCGATAGCCAGGTAGCCACGTTTCGCCAGGCGCCGGCACACATCGGCAATGTGCTCGTGAACGCCGAAGATTTCCGAAACGACCAAGATCACCGGAGCTTTTTTCGCCTCCGTCGGCACGGCTCGGTAGGCAACCATCACGCCATCGCTGACCGGCACCTTGACCTCGCCTGCGGTGAGTCCTTCTGTGTCTGTCTTGATCGGACTTTGCGCCGCAGTCGGCTGTACCGCCAGCGCGAAGCCGGCGCCGAGCGCGGTGACAATGAAGCCGCGGCGATTCAGGGGCTCAGCAGGCAACAGGCTGTCGAACTGCGATTGGTTGTCGGTATTCATGACCGTCGTCTGGCTGGACGTGTTCATGCAAGTCTCCTTGGCTTGTGTTGGGGAATCCGTATCCTAGGATACCGTCCCCGTCCGAAGGGACGGGGACATAAAATACGCCGACATCAGAGCCATTTCAACGAGGACATCATGACCACGCTGCCGATCAGCCGCTACCCCATCCCGAAACTGGAAGACCTCCCGGACGACATCCGCGCCCGCATCCTCGAAGTGCAGGAAAAATCCGGCTTCATTCCCAATGTATTTCTCGCACTGGCGCATCGTCCCGCCGAGTGGCGAGCCTTTTTCGCCTACCACGATGCGCTGATGGAAAAGGACAGCGGCCTCACCAAGGCCGAGCGCGAAATGATCGTGGTCGCCACCTCGAACGCCAACGGCTGCCAGTATTGCGTGATCGCCCACGGCGCCATCGTGCGCATCCGCGCCAAGAACCCCCTGCTCGCCGATCAGGTCGCCGTGAATTACCGCAAGGCCGATCTCAGCCCGCGCCAGAAGGCCATGCTGGATTTCGCGATGAAGGTGGCGCTCGACTCGGCCGCCATCGGCGACGCCGATTTCGCCACCCTGCACCAGCACGGCTTCAATGACGAAGACATCTGGGACATCGGCGCCGTGGCGGCCTTCTTCGGCCTCAGCAACCGCATGGCCAACATGACCGGAATGCGGCCCAACGACGAGTTCTACCTGATGGGGCGGATACCGAAGCAGAAGTAAACGCGACCACGGCCCATGCCTTCCGTTCCGCCCACCGTACCGACGCCCTGCGTGGTCTGGTTGACCGGCCTCAGCGCCGCGGGCAAGACCTCCATCGCCGAAAGCCTGCGCGACACGCTGCAGGCGCGCGGCCTGCATTGCTACCTGCTCGACGGCGACTTGGTGCGGTGCGGCCTGAGCCGTGATCTCGGCTATACCGATGAAGACCGCCAGGAGCATATCCGCCGCGTCGGCGAAATCGCCCGGCTGTTTCTCGATGCCGGGCTGATCGTGCTGGTGGCCCTGATCTCGCCCTTTCGCGCGGAACGCAACGCGGTGCGCAGCCTGTTCGACGAGGGGCAGTTCATCGAGGTCTTCGTCAGCACGCCACTGGCGATCTGCGAAAAGCGCGACCCCAAGGGGCTCTATCGACGTGCCCGGGCGGGTCAGGTGCCGCTGTTCACCGGCATCGACTCACCCTACGAAATGCCGGAACAGCCGGAAGTGGTGCTGCCGGCGCACGAAATCGGTATCGACGACTGCGTCGCAAAGCTGGTCGACTTCCTGCAGCGCCGGCACAACATTCCGCTCAGGGACGCACCATAAGCACGTTGCAACGGCTGCTGGCGGTGTTGTACCAGAATGACAGCTTGGCATATTGCTCGAACAGGTCGGGCGGCAGGATGGTTTCGCGCGGCTCCAGGCTGACCTTGCGCCGCACCTTGTGCAGTCCGGCCAGCCCCAGTCCTTCGTCATAGTCAGGCGTGTCGAACTGCAGGTTTTCGTAATCGTGGGGAAAGGCTTCCTCGCCGAGAAACTGGTAGATCAGCGGAACCACATGGGCGGGCCGCTGCACCAGCAGATCGTAGTCGACCACCAGCATGGCCCGACCCTGCTCGCTGTAGTAGGCTTCCTTGAGACCCGAATAGGCCAGACCCACCAGGCGATTGCGCTGGGCCAGGGTCTCGGTGCGAGTAAATACCGTGCTGCGCTCGGCATCGTTGCCGAACAACGCGGTATTTTCGTACGGGTTCTTGCGATAGAGGCGCTCAATGCTGTCCATCACCCAGGCGACGTTGCGCACGCAGGCGATCACTTTGGCTTGCGGAAACAGGTCGAGCAAGGCCGGCAGGCGCGCCGTCCATGACCGATTGGTGTCGAACACCACCTGTTTTTCGACCGGCAGGTCGGCATAGTAGGACTCGAACAGCCCAAGGAGCAGGCGGCGGCGCTGGGCGATGCTGACCTGCGTCGCCCACTCGCTACCGACACTGACCTGGGTCACCAGTGATGAAAAGAATGCGGCCAAAGGGCTGCTGACCCCGGCATGAAAGCGCGGGTTCTGGCTCAGGATCGCCGACAGCAGCGTCGACCCGGAGCGGGGCAGGCCGGAAATGAAATGAAAACGCTGCACGCTGCAGAGCGTCAAGAGTTGGCGCTGGCGCTACGGCGCTGATTGCGGACCTGGGACGGCGCTTCGCGCGCAGGAGCTTTGCCGACCTGGGATTCCGCTTCGCGGGCAGGTCACATCTTGCATTCTTCGGTGCCGCTCTTGCCGATGCCCTTGCCGCTGCCCTTGTTCTGGGCGATCGAGCTCGGCATGGTGACCTGTATGCCCTGTTGCGGCGGCACGATCGCCGGCGGCGTATTGGGGTTGGGGACGAAACCGAACTGTCCGGCACTGACCTGTACCGTCCCGGCGGGGTTGCTCAGCGTAATGGCGCCGTTCGTCACGTCGACATGCAATCCGTTCGGGGGGGGAGTGCCCCCGGTGGTGGGTACTCCGCCGCAGTCGTTCTGGCACAACAGGGCGCCGAAGTGCGTGCCGCGGATGCCGATGGTCGCTGTCTCGGTGGCGAACTTGACCTTTTCCCGGCTGCGCTTGCCGATCAAGCCGGTCACAGCCCGCAAGCCGCCCTTGAACATGCTCATCACAATGTTGTCGGTTTCCGGTTTGGCGGCGTTATAGGCATAGTTCTCAACCTTCAACTGGGTGCCGGGACGCAGCACCACTTCGCCGCCGTCGACGAACTTCAGCCGGGCGTAGGTTTCGGCCTCGGTGCTCAGCGTGTCGCCTTCCGCCACCTCGGACTTGACCGCGAGCAACTTGCTCGTGCCATCCGCGCGCTTGGCCGAAAGCGTACCCGACAGGTGCGTGATCTGGCCCACCATGGCCGCCTCGGCGGCAGGAATCCAAGCCAGGCCGAGCGCCAGCGCGATTATTGCCGCGTGGATCATCGCGCGTTCTGGACTAGGTGCACTGTGCGACTTTTTTCTGGGCTGGCTTTTCATCTTTCTTCTCATCCTTGGCTTCGTCCGACTTCTTGTCCTTCTTGTCCTTCTCGTCTTTCTCGTCCTTCTTCTCGTCCTTGCTGCCCTGATCCTTGGCCGCTGAAGTGGTGGTGCCTTCCTCGGTCTTGGTCTCAGTCGTTGGCTGATCGCCCGTGGTACCGCCGGTCGTGCCCGTGTCGCCGAAATTGCCTTCCGTGCCGCCCGTGGTCGCGTTCGGATCGAGCAGCGGCTGGGTCGGATCGGTCTTGGCGAGTTCAGGCGGCGGCAACGCGGTCTCGATCGGCGTCTCCTTGGGCTCGGGCGGCTTGCAAAGATCGGGGTTGGCAACGCAGGGATCGACCGGCGTCAGCACCGGGCGCAATGTCAACTCCAGCCCGTTGCCCGCCGTTGCCGGCGTGACGACGCCGTTGACGACCACGAACAGCCCGCTGCCCGGCGAGCCGTCCGTCACCACGCCGCTGCTGTCGCGGTTCGGGAAGTCGAGATGTATGGTTGTCGGCATGCCCGCCAGCACATGTCCGCCGTTGCTCATCGACAAGAGCGAAGTGACGCCGTTCTGGGTCAGCCAGACATCATTGCCGGCGTGGATATAGGCGCCGCCACCGAGCAGGATGTCGCCCGTGACCAAGCCGACGATGTCGACGGGGGCGAACAGGCCGCCGCCATAGGCATTGACGCTGCCGAGATTGAATTCCAGATTGCCGCCGGTGGCTTGGACGCCGCCGTACAGGTTCAGCGTTCCGGTACCTTCCGTCGCGCCGCGCAGCAGCACGTTGGCCCCAGCGAGCCTGCCATATCCTGCACCGATATTGATGACTGAACCGATTGCGATTGCATCGTTTACTGCGCAAACAGACCCGTTGACAAGGTTGATGGTCGGCCCGCTCAGACTAACACTGTGTGCGCCGACAAAGTTGCTGACATTCAATGTCCCGCCCGCAGCAAGACCGAGCGCCCCGCTGGCCGACAGCGGACCGTCGATGTTGAGCTGGTTGTTGGCCGAGAGAATCACGCTGCCGCCGGACAGGCCGCCGCCGAGGTAGTTGAGGTTGCCCGACAATGCCGAGACATTGATCGCACCGGCCCCGCCGTAGGTGGTAAACGAGCGGGCGGAATCCAGCGTGAGGTCGCTGCCGCTATGGGTGAACGTGACGCTGCTGTTTGCCGTGGCGCCGTCGTCGAGATTGATGAAAGTAGGTTCGGCGCTGCCTGTGTTGGCTATCTCGATGCCGCCGCTGCTGCTGTTGGAAATATTCGCGTAAATGGAAGCAGCGCCCTGCGTAGTGGCGCGAATCGCCCCGGTCGCGTAGATACTCACGCTGCTGCCTTCAGCGTCGAGCCCCGCGATGCTGACATGCTTGTCGGCGAATGCCTGTCCGCCATAGCCGGGGTAGTCGTAACCGGCGTTGATAGTCACCTGCGCGCCGGCATCGACAAGGGTCGCGCCCAACAGGTCAACGTTACCGGCCGCGTAGGCGTAGAGGCTGGTGACGCCGGTGGCATGCAAGAGGCCACCCGCTTCCTGGCGGATGTTGCCCAGGCTGCCGCCGGCCGTGCCGCCATTGGCGACGAGTTCCAGGTGCGAGGCGGAAAGCTGACTACCCGCACCGAGCGAGATATCGCCTCCATACAGGCTGGTGTGGTTGGGATAGCCCGACCACGCAGCATTGTCCAGTCCGGCATAGACATATACCCCGCTCGGCGTCTCCACCCGACCCCGAATGTCGATATTGCCGTCGGCAAAGAGGTCGATGGAATTGGCGCTGGTTATTGAACCGCCTTGCTGAACGATGTTGCCGCTGACACCGGAACCATAGGCTCCCGTCGTGGCATATATGTTGACGCCGTTGCTGGCGAAGACATCGCCGCCGAGGGAGACATTGCCGCCGTCGTTCGCGAAATTGTTGAAGCCGGACGATACCCCGCCGCTGCCGCCGTAGGCGCTGGCACTGCCATTGAGGGTAACGTTACCGCCACCTGCGACGTTGATGCTGCCGGCTGCCGTGGAAATGCTTCCGGCCGACTGGATAACGTCGCCACCACCGTTAATGTAGATTCCGCCATTCGTGACGGAAATGCTGCCGGCCGACTGGGTGATGTTGCCGTTGAGCCCCAAACTGCTGCCAGAGTTGGCTGTCAGGGAAACGCCATAGGCCCCTGAAAGAGCGCCGGAAACCAAGATATTGCCGCCGTCGGGCGTGACGCCGTAAGCCACATCCCCAAAATAATCCGATTGATAACCGGCTCGAACCGACAAAGACCCCGAACTGGCGCTTGCCGTTCCGCCGATGCCCACCGAGCCGCCCGCGTTGACGTAGACATTGTTGCCGACAATGCTGCTGCCGCTGGATTGGGTGATGTTGCCGTTGGCGTAGGTTCCGTAACCGACGTTGGCAGCGAGTTCTACTTTGTAACTGGAGGAAAGGCTGGCGCCGCTGCGAACGAACAGGTTGCCGCCGCTGGGACTGGCATAGGAGCTGCTGTAGCAGCCGTCGCCGCAGTCGATCGCCGCGCCTGCGGTGGCGCTTAGGGTGCCGATCGCGGAAACCGCTCCCGACAGATCGACATTTCCCCACGCGCCGATTGTCATGCTGTTGGCACTGACAATACTGCCGGATTGCTGGACGATACTACCGCGCGTCCCGCCATTGCTCCCACTGAGGGCATAGAGTTCCATGTCGCCTATTGCCTGCAATGTGCCGCCAATGGAAACGTCGCCGCCATAACGGCTGGCGTTATAGCTGTAGCCAAAGCGGTATCCGGTGTCGATACCGGCGGCAGCGTAAATGCCAGCGCTGGCGAAGATGCCGCCATTGAGATTCAGGTTGCCGCCTGCCTCGATCTCGACGTTGCTGCCATAGATGGTGCTGTGGGCGTTTTGGGTGACGTTGCCGTTGGTCGCCGTGGTCTGCTCGGCGCTCAGGTAGACACCGCCAAGGCCGCTGCTGATGTTGCTGCTGCCGTCGAGAAGCAGGTTGCCGCCGTACACTCCATTCGCCCCAGCGAGGATGTCGACATAGCCGCTGCCGGTCGAGTTCTTGACCCCGATCAGCGCACCGTATCCGGTGGCGCTGCCGATGGAGATGTCACCGCCCGCCAGCAGCGTGACATCTGTCGTACTGGCGCTGTCGGACAGGCTGCCGATCATCACTCCGCGCGTGGCGCTGTCGACGACCGTCAGGTTGCCGCCGGCATAGATGGTCACCGAGGCCCCGTAGGTCGCGGATTGCGAGCCGATGCCGACGTGGCTGCCGTCGGCGACGACGCTGACATTACTACCGGTGTTGATATAGACGTTGGCGGGGCCGTCGATCGAGCCGATCAAAACGGGCGCAGCGGTGCCGCTACCGGCCTTGACGTAGAGGTTGCCACCGACATTGAGGTTGATCGCACCGCCGGCCTTGTTGCCGATATAGGTGGCCGCGGCGAAGGGATCGCCGGCGTTGCTGCTGCCGCCGTACATGCTGAGGTCGCCGGTGGTGGTAATGAACAGGCCGTTGCCGCTGTCGCTGCCAAAGCCGGCGCCGCCATAGGTCGCGCTGCCCCCATTGATGGTAATCGTTCCGGCGTAGACCGTTTGGGCGCCGGTTCCATCGCTGTTGATGCCTGCGTCATTGGAGAGCTGGAAAACGTCGCCACCGTAACCAACGCCCGTACCGCCGCCGCTGCCGCCGGTCAGGGTGATATTCGGATTGCCGAAGATCAGCTGTGTCGTCGCCGTACTTTGATTGCTGATGCCGGCCCAGTTCTGCCGGCCGGCGCTGCCGCCGGTAATGCTGATCGCGCCGCCAGAGACGAAGTCCAGCGTCTGGGCGCCGATGCCGTTCTGGATGTGGGCGTCGTTGCTGCTGCCGCTACAGGCCGCCGCCCCCAAGACCAAAGCGCAGTCCGAACCGTAATAGCCCAGAACGCCCGTACCGCTGCCGGCTTGCAGGATTGCCGAGGCGCCACCGTGGAGCGTCAGGGTCTGGTTGCCGGAACCGGTATACACATCGCCGCCGTAGGAGGACTGTCCGTGCTGAATCCGTGCCGCATTGTTGTAGCTGCCCTGGCCGCCATAGACGCTCGTACTGGCATCGCCACCGCCCCGGATGTCGAGCCCGCCGCCGTAGATGCTTAGCGACTGGTTGCCGGTCGCCTGGATCTCCGCGGAATTGTCGTGCCCGGACGAACCGGCGTAGACCTTGATGGCGCCGGCCGAAATGTCCTGGGCGCCGCCGGACTGAATGGCCACCGACGCACCGTACATCGTGCTGCCGGAATGGGTCGTATTGTTAGCGCTGCCGGCCTGCAGCAGAATCTCTCCGCTGGCAGTGATGGTTTGCGCACCATTCGTAGCCAGCGTGACCCCCGCGCCAAAATTGCTGAGGTCTTGCTGCGCCGTCGAACCATAGAAAGCCAGCGTGCCGATCGCATTGACCGTATTGCCACCATAGGCACGGACATTGGCGGCGTTGATCGACATGTCGCCATTGCTCTTGACGATCACACCCCGATTGATGCCCGTGAGCACGATGTCGCCATAGGATGTCAGGCTCATCGTCCCCATGGTGGCAAGACCACCGTCGGTGACGGAAATGCCGCCGTAGGCATTGACCGACATGCCGCCACCGGCAGCATGGTCGCCAACAATAGAAATAAACCCGTTGTCGCTCTGCAAGGCCAGCGTACCTCCCGCACGAATTGTGCTGGTACTGGCCGCGATGTCGGTGAACGGGCCGTATGGGCCGTTCACCGTGTAGCTGCCACCGTATTCGGCGAAACTGATGTTGCCTGCGGCATGCAGGGTGATGCTGCCGCCGGCTATTTCGGACTGGCCGCTAAAATAGGGCAACAAGAACACATTCCCCGCCGCATTGACGGTGACACTGCCATTGGGTGCGGTGGCGCGCCGCAACGCCAGGTCGGCGATACCAACGCTGTTGGCAACAACGTTGCCGAATTCCGAGGTCAACAAAAGGCTGCCGCCGTAATAGTCGAAGCCATCGTTTGCGTTGCCGATACCGGCGCCACCGTTGAGCGCCAGATGGCCCGCCTTGAGTCCCAGTCCACCGGCATCATCAATGGTTCCGGTGGTCGAGAGCTGGACCCGCTTGGGAGCGGTATTGCCGCCATTCAAAGTGAAGTCGGCGCCGTCGGCGATGATGTTGGATGTCGTAACGGGAATATCGCCGACCAGGGCATCAAGCGGATCATTAATGACGAACGTATTGCCGATCCAGGTGCGGCAGCCTTCCTTGCCGGTGCCGCAATTGTCGGCGCCAGCGGAAGGCATGATGAGGCGTGATAGTTCGGTGTTGTTCAGCGTGAATGCGCCGCCACCATAGTTGCCGAGCCCAATGACACCTGCGCCGGTCGGAATGAAACCCAGATCGCCACCGCCGAAACCGGAACCGCTCGTGGCATAGTTGAGCTTGATCGTCGCGTTGGGATCGATGGACACGTCACCGGCGCTGATGCCGACGGCGACCAGCCCGGTCGGGTTGCCAGCGGCATCGACGATGCGCGACTGATTGGTGGTGCCGATGAAGGCGCCGTAGGCCATGGAGAACATGCCTGCGCCGGCATCGATCAGCACGCGGCCGCCATATGCGCTATCAACTGCCGTGGACGATCCGGGCAGAGCATCGGTCGTGGCGTTGATCACGCCGCTGCCATAGGTGTTGTTGGAAAGGGAGACGCCCTGGCCGGCAATCGCGACGTAGCCGCCACGGGTGGATATCAGGCCGCCGACGTTCACACCGGAGTTGCCCTTGAACGTGACATTCAGCGGGCTGTTCGCACCGCCAAGTATCTTGGCGCCGTACTGCATATCGATGCCTGCGTCGGCCGCCAGCACCAGGCTGCGTGCGGCGCCGGACGCGTTCTGGACTATCGCGGGAGCGGACCCCGTACCGCCGTTGGCAGTCCCGCCGTAGATGGTGATTACGCCTGCCCCGCCGCTGCCAGCGGAAGTGGTAATGGTGATGTTGGTGGTGCCCAGCGCGCTGTTGATATCGAAATCGGATATCGACGAACTGGCCCCCGTGGGAGCGAAATTGCTCGCTGTCGTAGACGTACTATGCACGATGCTGATATCGGCCGGATCGAGCAGCCACATGCCGGCACTGCCGTCGACCGCGCGGGTATCCACCTTGATACCGGTCACGTCGAGCAAGCGCTTACCCGAAGTTTCGACCAGACCGCCCGCACCGCCCAACGCTCCACCGCGGGCAGAGATGCTGCCGTAAGCCTGAGTCGTGTCGTCGGCCCAGACGATCACCGTGCCGCCAGCGCCAACTTCCGTGGCATCGGCCGTGAGCCTCGCAGCGGGACCGAAGTAGCTGGTGCTGGCGTTCTGTATCTCGGGGTTCTTGCCCTGGTAATCGCCGCCGACCAGAATCTTGCCGCCACCGCTGGCACCGCTGGCGTCGATTTCGGCGTTATCCGTCACGGTGACGTTTTTGCCGAGGACTGCCACGCTGCCGCCCTTGGTTCCCGTGGTGACGATGCGGCCGTTGCCATCGACGTAGGCGTCCTGGCTGGCCTTGAGGAAAATGCGTCCGCCTTCATTGACCACGCTGGAGGCATTGAGCATGCCGCTGTTCTTCACGATGACGCCGGCGATGCCTATGCGGCCGGCCTCGGCGGTAATTTGGCCGAGATTGGTGGCGTCGCCTGCGGCGCCGGTGATGTCGACCTTGACCCCCGGCGTGGCGCTGTCGATCAGGCTGACGGTGGCGCCGGCGGCGAGGATGGTTTCGCCGCCCGGCGTGGTGATGATGCCTTCGTTGCTGACGTTGCTGCCTATCAGGTAGACGCTGCCACCGGCCGGCGTCCTGATTTCGCCCTGGTTGATGACGTTCTGCGCGCTGCCGTCATTGACGAACAGGTGGCGGCCTGCAAGGAAGTCTTCCATGCGGACGGTTAAAGTCGTTGCGACAAAGCGGGCGACGTCGATCTGGCCGCTGGGGCCAACAAAGATACCGGCAGGATTGACCAGATAAACACCGCCGTTGGACGTGAGACTGCCGTAAATAACGGACGGATTGTTTGACAGAACTCGAAACAACACGTCGGCAGATACCGTCGGCTGCGTGATATTGACGCGATACCCTGCAGCGATGTTGAAATTAGCGACATCGGCGGCAGATTTGTTGGCCGAGGTAAGAATGTTGAGGCTGTTGGCACCAGCAACAATATTATTTGGGTCAATGCCGACAAGATTGGTGAACCCGGTCGGCAAGTTGGTTGCCGGTACCGGCGGTGCCGCCAACAAAGGTGCCGAAATAAAACATGCGGCCACAACCGCAACGCCAAGGCGTACCGAAGTAGACAATCGGGAACGGCGCTTGGGGGAAGGATTCTTGTAGCTCATGTTGCCAACTCCAGGGGCGGAACAGCCGCCCTTCCAGTTTTCGCTTATAACCCTAAAACGATGCACAAGCCAGGGCGTAATTCACACCCGGTGGCCCAGCTCAGAACCCGTAGGCAATACCGAAATGGCCGCGGATGTCGCCCTCCAGCGCGATACTGGGCGCGCCGTTCGGCCAAACCCCGTCCATGACCCGCGCAATGTCCAAGCGAGCGCTTACGTCTTTGTTGATGTTGTAGCGCAATCCGACCCCCAGCGAAGCGATATTGACCTTCTGGTTGACCAATGGATTGAGGTTGGAACCTTGGGCAAAATCATAAAAGACCAGCCACTTGAGGTTTCCCGGCAGGCCCAGGCTTGCCGCGATATCCGGCGAGTAGCCCTCGATGTTGGCGAAATAGCCCCGATCGACGGCAACGGCGCGTTCGAGGAAGCCGCGCACCGCGGTCGAGCCCGCGACGCCCAACCGCTCGCCGGCGGGCAGCGCATTGTTCGCGTGCTGGCCGCTTGCCGCGATGCGCAGCAGCCAGTCGCCGGTCAGTGCCGTGGTGTAGCTGCCGCCAAAACGCAGCGCGGTGAATTCATCTTTGGTCTGGTAGCCCGACGCCGCTGAGTAACGGTCATAGCCACCCGGTGCCGCGGCATAGACAAACCGGCTGCCCATCGGGAACAGGTGATGCACCACGCCGACATTGAAGTCGATGGCCTGCCCGGGTTTCTGCCACTGCCCGCTGTAGGTGGCCGAAACCGGACGGAAGGTGTGCGGCGTGCAGCCGGCGAGGCCGAAGGGCGTCGGATTGCCATTGATGGCGCAGCGACTGTTCATGTACTTGTAATCAAGGCCGAACACCAGCCTGGACGTGTATTCGCCGGCGCGCGGGAAAATATGGTTGTAGCGGAAACCGAACACCTCGCCCTTGCCATTTATGCCGAGGCCGGTGCCGAGAGTCGGCGACGTGGACGGTGTATCGGTGCTGGAATTGCCGTAGATGAAGTCGATGCTGTCGCCCAGCGCATACAGGGGCAGACGGTAGCCGATACTGAAGATATCGACCTTGACGCCGTTGCCGTCTTGCCAGGGCAGGACCCGGTTGCCGAGGATCTTCATGCCGCCCGGAGGATCGAGCGCCGTGGTGTAGGCCAGCGTCAGCACCTGGTCGCTGTTGCCGAGATTGGCATTCTGGTAGGCGATGCCGAGCCTATGCTTGCCGCTGGCCTTGGTGCCCGTGTTGTCCAGCGTCAGATAGAGACGGTCCGGGTCTTCTTCCTTGACCTCGATCCGGGCATTGACCTTGCCTTCGTCCTCGCTGACGCCGAGCGTCACTTCAACCTGCTTGGCCGGGTTCTCGTTGCTGAGCTGGACGTTTTCGGAAAGCTTGCGCATGTTGGGCGCGCTGCCTTCCTTCAGGTCGGGCAAGCCGGCGCGAACATTGGCATCGTTGAAATACTTGTTGCCGGTGATGGCGACCTTGCCGATCACGCCTTCGCTGACCTGCAGCCGAACTACGCCGGTGGTCAGTTCCTGCTCGGGAACATAGACCTGCACGGTGCCGTAGCCAAGGCGGCGAAATTCGCCTTCGAGGGCCTCCAGCGCCTTTTGCACATCGCCATAATTTCGGCGCTGACCGACAAAGGGTGCGACCAGTTCCTGCGCCCGTTCTGTCGGCAGGATCGAATTCCCTTCGATCTGGAAGCGCACGATATCGAAACTGGCGTCCTGCCCATATGCGTGATTCAGCGCACCGGCCGCCAGGATAAGGACGGCAGCCAAAACCCTGGCTATCGCATTCTTCATTGGGTAATCCTCAGGAAAATCATTGTCATTTATTCTGACCGCGCAAGCTGCCCCCGACTAGCGAGGAACGCTAACAGAAGGCCAGTCTATCAGCAACCGCTTAAACACCGCGCCCTACCTTGGATACCGCGAGGCGTTGCTTGCGCGCCACGCCCGTCGGTGCGCGGCGCGCGTTCCCTGCGGCCGCGGTCAGCGCTGTCGATCACGCGGGATAGCCCGCGGCTCATGCAGCGGAGGGTTGCCGAGCTGTGTGTCGAGACGCAGGTGCAAAGCATCCGACTCTTGCGCAAATGGTCGCTGGGCGACGCCGGGAGCCTTGCCCAGCCATATCCCGCAGGCGATGCCGATCACCAGGGCCAGAGCCGTGCCGGCAAGCAGGCGCGGCGCAAACCGCGGCGCCCGACGCGAGGAATCCGCCCCGCCCTGTGCCGCGACAGGCGGTGGCGGCTTCGACGTTGCCGCAAGGTCCGCGGCGACCTGTTGATGGCTGGCTGCAGCGGCGAGAGCGTCGGCTTCCGCCTCCGCGCGTTGCGCCAGCGCCGCCTGGGCCTCGCGCTCGGCATCGAGACGCGCGGCGGCGGCACGCTCGGCCGCGGCTTCCTGCTCGGCGCGGCGCCGGGCTTCCTGAATCGCCCGCTCTTCCGCGGTCGTGCGCGACAGGGCGGCGGCTTCGGCCGCCTGCTCGGCGCGCAGTTGCTCTGCCGCGCGCTCGGCAGCGAGTCGGTCGGCAGCGGCGCGTTCGGCGGCCGCCCGTGCGAGATTTTCTTCCGCTGCGGCGCGCGTGGCGGCAGCGGCGGTCAGCTCCACGGCGGCGCGTTGCTTCGATTGCGCCGCGGTGAGTGCCTGCTGTTCCGCCTCGATGCGCTGTTGCAACGCAGCTTCGGCGCGGCGTTCGGCCTGCGCTTGCTCTGCGGCTGCGACTGCGGCGGCAGATTCGGCTGCGGCACGATAGCGTGCGGACTGTGCCGCGCGTTCTTCCGCCTGCTGGCGTTGCTGGGCGGCGGCAATGACCTCGGCAGATTGCAGGCGGCTCGATTCGGCGGCAACACGAGCGCGTTCGTCGTCGCCGTGGACCGGCGCCGCCGCCGCTTCGGCCGATGTCGCAGCGGTGTGCGGGGCTGCGCTCTTGGCAGCGAGTTGCCGGCGCTTGCGCTCGGCTTCCATCAATCCAGTCAGCAGCTTGCTCAAATTTGGCTCCGGGTTCCGGACAGTCTGAGAGCCGCCCGGGTGAGGCAGCCTACCCCAGAGCGGGGACCGGCCGAAGGTAGAATAGGCCAATGGAAACAGCGCAAACCCGCGGCCAAACCCTGCTCGTCCTGACCAACCTGCCCGACCAGGCCAGCGCCCAGGCGATGGCGGAGTCGCTGGTGGCCGATCGTCTGGCGGCCTGCGTGAACATACTCGCGCCTTGCCGTTCGGTGTATCGCTGGCAGGGCCGGATCGAAGACGCGCCTGAAATCCCGCTGCTGATCAAGACCACGGCGGCGCGCTATGCGGCGCTGGAGGCCGCGATCCGCGCCGGCCACCCTTATGAACTTCCCGAGATCATCGCTGTCCCAATCGCGCACGGCCTGCCCGAGTATCTGAACTGGGTCGCCAGCGAAACCCTTGACGAACACCCGGACGGAAAACTCTCCACATGCTGATGCGCCTGTTGTTCCTGCTGCTGCTCGCCCTCACCGGCCTGGCCCACGCCGAAGAACCCCTGCCACCCGAGCAAGCCTTCCGTTTCTCGGCGCGCGCGATCGATGCCAGGACCATCGAAGCCCGCTGGCAGATCACCGACCAGTACTACATGTACCGCGACAAGTTCAAGTTCGTTCTGGACGGCGGCACACTCGGGGCGCCCAGCTTGCCGCCCGGCAAGGTCAAGGACGACGAGATATTCGGCAAGGTCGAAATCTACCGCAAGGAAGTGAAAATCCTGCTGCCAGTCGAGGCCAGCGGGCCGGTGACCCTCAAGGCCATCTCGCAGGGCTGCTGGGACGGCGGCATCTGCTACCCGCCGATCAACCAGGAGGCCAAGCTGGATCTGGCCGCCGCCGGCAGCGCCGTGGTGCCAGCGCCAACTTCCGCTGCGGCCGATACCACCGCGGCAGGCGACGAAACGTCGCGCATCGCCGGCCTGTTCAAGGGCGACAACCTGGCCCTGATCCTGCTCAGCTTCTTCGGCTTCGGCCTGCTGCTGTCGCTGACGCCCTGCGTGTTCCCGATGATTCCCATTCTGTCCGGCATCATCGTCAATCATGGCCATGCGGTGACGCATCTGCGCGCCTTCGTGCTTTCGCTGGCCTATGTGCTGGGCATGGCCGTGACCTATGCGGCGATCGGTGTTGCTGCCGGCTTGTCCGGCACGCTGCTCTCGGCAGCGCTGCAGAATGCCTGGGTGCTCGGCGGCTTCGCACTGGTGTTCGTGGTGCTCTCGCTTTCCATGTTCGGCTTTTACGAGCTGCAACTGCCCGCCGCGCTGCAAAGCCGGGTCTCGAACACGGCCAACCGCCAGGGCGGCTCGCTGCCCGCCATCGCGCTGATGGGTGCGCTGTCGGCCCTGATCGTCGGCCCCTGCGTCGCCGCGCCGCTGGCCGGCGCCTTGCTGTACATCGCCCAAACCGGCGATGCCGCGCTGGGCGGCTCGGCGCTGTTCGTCATGTCGCTCGGCATGGGCGCGCCGCTGCTGCTGGTGGGCGCCTTCTCGCGTTCGCTGCTGCCGAAATCCGGGCCCTGGATGGACGGTGTCACCAAGTTCTTCGGCGTCGTCATGCTGGCCACCGCCCTGTGGCTGGTTTCGCCGGTGATTCCGCTGTGGCTGCAGATGCTCGGCTGGGCGCTGCTGCTGATGATCCCGGCGATCTACCTGCATGCGCTGGACCCCTTGCCGGCGCAGGCCCACGGCTGGCAACGCCTGGGCAAGGGACTCGGCGTGGTGCTGTTGCTGAGTGGCGCGGCGATGCTGATGGGCGTGCTGGGCGGCGCCCGCGACCCCTTGCAGCCGCTGGGTTTCCTGCGTGGCGGCGGGATGGCCGCCGAGGCGCCAGCGCCAACTTTCGAGCGCGTCGCCTCGGTGGAGCGACTCGACGCCCGGCTCGCCGAGGCGAAAGCCGCCGGCAGGCCGGTGATGCTGGACTTCTACGCCGACTGGTGCGTCAGCTGCAAGGAAATGGAACGCTTCACCTTCGCCGAGACCAAGGTCGCCGCGCGCCTCAAGCAGTTCGTGTTGCTGCAGGCCGACGTCACCGCCAACAGCCCGGACGATGCGGCGCTGCTCAAGCGCTTCGGCCTGTTCGGCCCGCCCGGCATCATTTTCTTCGACGCCGGCGGCCACGAACTGGTCGATCTGCGCGTCATCGGTTTCCAGTCCGCGGAAAAATTTCTGCCCACCCTCGAGCGCGTCCTGCGCTGAGCCATTAATTCGGAGTTCACATGTTCACTGGCATCATCGCTGCCGTTGGCAAAATCAGCCATGCCCAACCGCTGGAAAAGGGCCTGCGGCTCACCATCGAAGCACCCGGCCTCAAGCTCGCCGATGTCGCCATCGGCGACTCCATCGCCCATGGCGGCGTCTGCCTGACCGTGATCGCGAAGAAGAAGAACAGCTACCAGATCGACGTTTCGCGCGAGACGCTCGACTGCACCGTGGGGCTCGACGCGGTGGGCGGCGAGGTCAATCTGGAAAAGGCCATGCGCCTCTCGGACTTCATCGGCGGCCACCTGGTCTCGGGCCATGTCGACGGCGTCGGTGACGTGGAGAAGTTCGAGCCCGTCGGCGAATCGCACGAACTGGTGATCAAGGCGCCGAAGGGCCTGGCGAAATACATCGCGCGCAAGGGCTCGATCACCGTCGACGGCGTCTCGCTCACCACCAACCGCGTGGGTGGCAAAGGCGGCCGCCGCTTCTCGATCAACCTGATCCCGCACACCGTCGCGGTGACGACGCTGAAGCGCCTGCACGCGGGCGCCAAGGTCAATCTGGAGATCGACCTGATCGCGCGCTACGTCGAGCGCATGCTGACGGCCGGCGCAGCGTAAAATACGCGCCTTCTCAAGTTTGGTACTTCAGTCATGAGCATCAGCCCTGTTCTCGATATCGTCGCCGAGATGCGCGCCGGCCGCATGGTCATCCTGGTCGATGAAGAAGACCGCGAAAACGAAGGCGACCTGGTGCTCGCCGCCGAGCACGTGACGCCCGAGGCGATCAAGTTCATGGCGAAGTTCGGCCGCGGCCTGATCTGC
This sequence comes from Sulfuritalea sp., assembly GCA_030696505.1. Lineage (GTDB taxonomy): Bacteria > Pseudomonadota > Gammaproteobacteria > Burkholderiales > Rhodocyclaceae > Sulfuritalea. The sequence continues at coordinate 21,544 of JAUYSD010000359.1, forward strand.
CTGACGCTGACCGAAGCCCGCTGCCGCCAGCTCGACCTGCCGCTGATGGTGCGCGACAACAAGGCCCAGCACGGCACCGCCTTCACCATGTCGATCGAGGCCGCGACAGGCGTCACCACCGGCATCTCCGCCCATGACCGCTCGCGCACGGTGCAGGTCGCCGTGGCGAAGAACGCGACGCCCGCCGACATCGTCCAGCCCGGCCATATCTTCCCGCTGATGGCGCAGAACGGCGGCGTGCTGGTGCGCGCCGGCCACACCGAGGCCGGCTGCGACCTGGCCCAGCTGGCCGGCCTGCAGCCGGCGGCGGTGATCTGCGAAATCCTCAAGGACGACGGCACCATGGCGCGGCTGCCCGACCTGCTCGAATTCGCGCGCGAGCACGGCCTCAAGATCGGCACCATCCGCGACCTGATCCACTACCGCTCGGAAACCGAAAAGCTCATCGAATGCGTCGCCGACAAGCAGGTCGAATGCGCGCAAGGCAGCTTCCGCCTGCGCGCCTTCGCCGACCGCAGTTGCGGTGACGTGCATCTGGCCATGTCCTGCGGCGAGATCAAGGCCGAGGACGAGACCCTGGTGCGCGTGCACGAAGCCGTCTGCGTGCTGGACTTCCTCGACCACGGCAGCCGCGGCCACACCTACAGCGTCGACTTCGCCCTGCGCAAGATCGCCGCCGAAGGACACGGCGTGATGGTGCTGCTGCACCGGGCGGAAACCGGCAACGCCTTGCTCGCGGCGCTCAAGAGCGAACGCACGGAAAAGCCGGCCTATACCTGGGACCCGCGCATCTATGGCATCGGCGCGCAGATCCTGCGCGAAGTCGGCGTCGGCAGGATGCGCCTGATGGCCAGCCCGCGCAAGATGCCCAGCATGGCCGGCTTCGGCCTCGAAATCACCGGCTACTTCGATCCGGCAGGGGAGAAAACGGCATGACCATCCGCGAACTCGAACCTAATCTGAGTGGCCAAGGGCTGCGCGTCGGCGTGGTGCAAAGCCGCTTCAACGAAGACGTCGGCGCCGGCCTGCGCTCGGGTTGCCTGGCTGAATTGACGCGCCTCGGCGTGGCCGACAGCAACATCACCTTCACCACCGTCCCCGGTGCGCTGGAACTGCCGCTGACGCTGCAGTCCATGGCGCAAAGCGGCTGCTTCGATGCGCTGGTGGCGCTGGGCGCCGTGATTCGCGGCGAGACCTATCATTTCGAGATCGTCTCCAACGAGTCGGCGCGCGGCATCACCGACGTGCAATTGAATACCGGGATCCCGATCGCCAACGCGGTGCTGACCACCGAGAACGACGACCAGGCCCTGGTGCGCATGGTGCAAAAGGGCACCGAAGCGGCACAGGCCGCGATCGAGATGGCGAATCTGACCAAAGCGCTGCTGAAGGCGAACAAATAGTGAGCAGCAGCAAGTCGCCGCGGCGTCGCGCCCGCGAGTTCGTCATCCAGGGCCTCTACCAGTGGCAGGTGGGCGGTCAGGATGAGGCGGCGATCCAGATTCAGGCGGAAGGCGTGGCCGGTTTCGACAAGGCCGACAACGCGCTCTACGCGAGGCTGCTGACCGAAGCGCGGCAGCATGCCGAGGCTCTCAAGCTGGATCTCGCACCGCACATCGACCGGCTCTGGGAGGAGGTTTCGCCCATCGAGCGCTGCATCCTGCTGCTGGGCGCCTGCGAACTCAAGCTTCACCCCGAAACGCCCTACCGCGTGATCATCAACGAAGCCATCGAACTGGCCAAGACCTTCGGCGGCACCGACGGCCACAAGTTCGTGAACGGCGTGCTGGACAAACTCGCCGCCGACCTCAGGGCCGCCGAGATCCGCAAACCCTGAGCGCGCCCAGGCCGTGCCCTCGGAATTCGAGCTGATTGCGCGCTATTTCACGCGCCGCGCCTCCCAGGCGGTGCTCGGCGTGGGCGACGACGGCGCGCTGATCGCGCCGACTCCCGGTCAGGAACTGGTCGTTTCCACCGACCTGCTGGTTGAAGGCACGCATTTCCTGGCCGACACCGATGCCGAAGCACTCGGCTGGAAGTGCCTTGCCGTGAATGTCTCGGACCTTGCCGCAATGGGCGCGCAACCGCGCTGGGCGCTGCTCGCCGCCGTGCTGTCAGCGCCAACTCCCGACTGGATCGAGGCCTTTGCGCACGGCTTCTTCGCCTGTGCCAACCGCTACGGCATCGACCTGATCGGCGGCGACACCACGCGCGGGCCGCGCGCCTTCTGCGTCACGATACTTGGCGAAGCCCCCGCCGGACAGGCCTTGCGCCGCAGTGGCGCCAAGGCCGGCGATTCGATCTGGGTTTCCGGCCGGCCCGGACGCGCCGCGCTGGGCCTGGCCCATCTGCAGGGACGCACCACGCTGACCGAGCCGCAGCTCACGGATTGCCTCGCCGCATTGCACCGCCCGCAGCCGCGGGTCGCGCTCGGGCTGGCGCTGCGCGGCTTGGCGACGGCGGCGATCGACGTGTCGGACGGCCTGCTGGCCGATCTCGGGCATATCCTCGATCAGTCGGCGCTCGCCGCGCGGCTGCGGATTCCGAACTTGCCTGCGGCCGGCCTGGAACGCGACTGCTGGCTTTCCGGCGGCGACGACTACGAATTGCTGTTCACCGCGCCGGCAGCGTCCGACGAGCGCGTCGCAGAACTGGCTGGCAAGCTCGAACTGCCGCTGACCCGCATCGGCGAGGTCGTCGCCGATGCGCCCGGCGAACTCGTACTGAATGACGACGACGGCGGCGACATCACCCCCTCCAAACGCGGCTTCGATCACTTTATGTCCCCGACCAACGGGGAGGGGACGGTATCCCGGGATATGTCCCTGATCAACCGGGAGGGGACGGTCTCCCGGGATATTCAGTAAATGGCCAAGCTTCCTCCGCCCCCGCTCAAGTTCCTCTTCCACCACCCGGCGCATTTCATCGCCTGCGGCATGGGCAGCGGGCTGTCGCGTTTCGCGCCGGGTACGGCCGGCACGGCCTTCGCCTGGCTGACCTATCCCTTCCTGCGCAGCTATCTGGAAAGCGACCTGGGGCTGGCGATCTTCCTGCTGCTGGCCTTTGCCGTCGGCGTCGCGGCCTGCCAGATCACCGGCCGCGCGCTGGGCGTGGTCGATCACGGCGCCATCGTCTGGGACGAAATCGTGCCCTTCTGGGCGGTGCTGATGTTCACGCCGCCCGAACTGCTGTGGCAGCTTGCGGCCTTCCTCTGGTTCCGTTTCTACGACATCGTCAAGCCGGAACCGGCCCGCTTCTTCGACACCAAAGTGAAGAACGGCTTCGGCGTGATGATGGACGACGTCATCGCCGCCGGCTACACGGTGCTGACCATCGCGGTATTCAAGGCGTTTTTGCCCTTCTGATGGATTCCGAGCTTCTTGCGCTGTCTGCAGCGGTAGGTGCGGCCGCATTGGCCCCAAGCGATCAGCGCCGACTCCTGATCGCGACCGCCGAGTCCTGTACCGGAGGCTGGGCCGCCCAAGTGATCACTCACACAGCCGGCAGTTCGGCATGGTTCGAGCGCGGTTTCGTGACCTACTCCAACCAGGCCAAGGTCGACATGCTCGGCGTGCGCCAGGAAACCCTGGATCGGCACGGCGCGGTGAGCCCGGAAACCGCGGCGGAAATGGCGGCAGGCGCGCTGAAAAACTCGAAGGCCATGATTTCATTGGCA
>JAUYSD010000370.1 GCA_030696505.1 Sulfuritalea sp.
CGGATTCGATCGATTCTCGCGCCACCACTCCTTGTCCTTGAGCCGCACAATCTTTCAGGAAATCTCACTGAGTTACGTCTGCCGGGTGCTGCTCCTGGAACGGGTACCCGAGTTTTTTACTACCATGTGAAGGTCATCAACAAACGCCCATGGCTGACTGTTGCGAATTGTGGTGTTTACCTGTGTGGAATTTCCCGTAGAGGTCCAGATGGAATATTTCATCCTGTGCCGATGCCTGTTCCCTTGCAGTATGTATGGGCTCCAGCGGAAGTAACGCCCTCAGTCATTGCGGTCACGAGAGAGCACGTACTTGACTTCGGCAGTATCGCGGAAGGTCAGGATTGCTTCAGACCCCAACTCTATTCTTATTCGAATAATTTTCAGGGAATCGTACGAAAAGGCGAGGCTTTGAGATATCAGCTTGAGATTCGGGGTTCGAACTTCGTATCGAAACGCTACCAAACCTTTGAAGTCGCATGGGATGGTCAGTGGAAGCATACTCAAAGTGAAATGGAGCAACACCTTCGAATTCGAGAGATTGAACTCGAGCGATCATTTGCAGCTAACGGCAGCGTCTAGATGACATGCGCGCCCCAAAGGTTTTCTATTCGGTGTTGGCCGCTTTCGCTTAGGGCGTGAAACCGCCCATCAGTATTTATTAGCAATGCCCCTGATACCTTGCATTTGTTTTCGTGCCGCATAAGCGTTTTGGCATATTTGTCACGAAAAGCACTAAATACGGGACAGACCAGAATGGCGCTAAGTTAAGCCCATTCAGCAAAATATTTGTTGCATGCCGTGGGCATAAATGCGATAATCCCGCATGAAAAACGACACCCTCTTTCTCCCTGGATTTCACCTATCCACCCTGCGTCGCAAGCCCCGATCTGGCGCTCAAAAGCTGGCCGACGAAAAGCGCCGAATTCGCCAGCACACGATCAGTCAGTTGGGCGATTGTTTTGGTGCTTTCATCCCGATCCACGAACTGGGAAGCGAGATGGAGGGCGACTTCAGCCGGCGGCGGATATTCAGTAAAGAGAACACTTTCTGGGCATTTTTCACCCAAGTTCTTGACGCCGACGGTGGTTGTCAGGAAGTGGTCCGAAAGGTACAGGCGTTTGCCGCCGTTCGCGCCATGCCCTTGCCGTCGGCCTCCACCTCGGCGTATTGCCAGGCACGAAGCAAGCTGAGCGGTGATGGACTAAAGCGCATCCTGAAGCACACGTCCGAACGGTTGCAGCAGCGGGGCCGCCTTGGCCGATGGAAGAGCCGGCGCGTCGTCGTGGTTGATGGAATGGGCGTGAGCATGCCCGATACGCCCGACAACCAGAAGGCATGGCCACAACCGGGAAGTCAGAAGCCTGGCTGCGGTTTCCCGCAGGCCCGCATCTGTGCCTGCTTCTGTCTGCAAACCGGGGCGTTGCTGAGCTATCGCGTCAGCTCGATCAAGAACGGTGAGCTGACGCTTTTGCGGCAGCAGTGGGAGGAGTTCAAACCCGGCGACATCATGATGGGCGACAAGGGTTTTTGCAGCTACTACGACGTCTGGAAACTCCAGGAAATGGGCGTGGATACGGTAACCACCTTGGCGCGCCGGACACCGGTTGCGGCGACAACGGCCACGAAAGTTCTCGGCCCAGACGACTTGCTGATCACGTGGCCCAAGCCCGTCTGGAACAAGAACCTGAGCTATTCCCATGAGGAGTGGCGGGCACTTCCCGAGCATCTCACGCTACGCCAGATCAAGGTCACGATCACGGTTCCGGGCATGCGCAGCGAATCCTTCTATCTCGTCACGACACTGACCGATGCGTCCCGCTACGCGGCCTCTGAACTGGCAGACTTGTATTTCCAGCGATGGGATGTCGAACTGTTCTTTCGCGACATCAAGACCACCCTGAGCATGGACGTGCTGCGTTGTCGCTCTCCGGAAATGGTGGAGAAGGAAATCCTGATGCATTTCATCGCCTACAACGCCATCCGTTTGTTGATTTTGGAGGCGGCTGTCGAGATTGGGCAGGGACCGCGTCGATTGAGTTTCAAAGGCAGTGTTCAAGCCTTGCGCCAGTGGGAGCCCCAATTCAGTCAAGCGAGTGGTTCGCAAGAGCAGCGGAGATTGCTGGGAGCGTTGCGATCTTCAATCGCCGGGCATCTCGTACCTCACCGACCCGGGCGAAGAGAGCCGCGATGCCTGAAGCGACGACCAAAACCGTTCGCTCTGCTTACCGCGTCTCGGCGTCAGATGGTCGAAATCCCACATCGGGGTCGGTATCATGCAAAAGCGGCTTAACTTAGCGCCATTCGGGACAGACCACGATTATCTGCCGTCAAGCTTTCTCAGCAGGTCTTTCAGTCGCTGCTGTAGCAATGGAATGTTCCCAGTCGCGGTTCCCCATACCAGTGCATCATCGACAACCGCATAAGCATGTGCCAGTAAGTTGCGAAAATCGACAATACGCCTCAGGTTTGGAATCTGCTCAGCCAGTTCCGGATCAAGTTTTGCCAACTGGTTGCACGCTTCACCGAGAATCTCGAACTGACGTTCCACTGCAGACTTCAGAAGCGCATTGTTGCGATAGCCTTCCAGGGAACATTCGCCGAGAAATTCGCTAATCAATCCGGCTGCTATAGAGGCATCGTGGAGATAGACTCGCGCGTCACGCTGCATAGATCGATGCTCGGTCTGATTCAATCGACTGCTTTACATAGGGATTGCGCACCGCCGAGGCCATGACCAGATCAATCGGACATGCCAGCAACTCAGACAGTTTTTCACGTAAACCAAAATAGACGTCAAACAGGTTGGAAGAAGCAACTTGGTCGAATTCGACCAGCAGATCGATATCGCTGGTGCCTTGACGATAATCCCCACGTGCGGCAGAGCCGAACACATCCAGCCGTTTCACTTGGTAGTGACGACACAACTCGGCAATTTTCTGGCGGCGCGATTCGATCAGATTCAACATTTCAATGAGGGCAAAAGTCGGCGCTGGCGGGACGGTACTTACCGCAATCATACCCCGCCCAGAATTCTGTTGTTTCCGGTGGAAATCCGCGCCAGACAGCAAATTTTCCGCCTGGCCGGCCGACTGTGTAGCGATCACGCCCGATATGACACACTGCAATCTGTGCGAAGGAGAAATCCATGACACGAGTCACCCTTGATATGCCCGAATCGGCATTTGCCGCCTTGCATCAAGCCCCCAAGGAATTTGCGCAAGAGATGCGCGTCGCCGCCGCCGTGAAATGGTACAAACTCGGTCGCTTTTCCCAAGGCCGCGCGGCCGAAATTGCTGGCCTGACGCGGCAACAGTTTTCCCCCAAGAACCTGATGGATTGCTTCTGCATCGCACCCGCTTATTGGCACGTTCGTCACCAAATACCGACACCCAAGAATGGAAACCATGGTGCCAAATCCAGGGCTTGATCAATCGGCCCGACTGCTGTCCATCGTGGATCAGCTGGTCGCCGAAGTGCGGCCGGCCGGGCGTGCGGGCGCCGCGCTGGACAGCCGCCTGGACAAGGATCTCGGGCTGGACAGTCTGGCGCGTGTGGAGCTGCTGGCGCGCATCGAGCAGGCCTTCGGCGTGCGCCTCGGCGACGAGGTGCTGGGCGCGGCGGAAACCCCGCGCGACCTGCTTGCCGCATTGTCCTCGGGCGCGCCCGGTGCGCCCGCCGCTGGCGCAGAACACCAGCGCTGGGAAGCCCCCGCGGCGGCCGAGGAGGGCCAGCCGGACAGCGCCGCGACGCTGGTCGAGGTTCTGCAATGGCATGCGCTGCGCCATCCCGGGCGGCCGCATGTGCTGTTCCAGCACAGCGCGAGCGAAACCGAGACCATGGACTACGGACAACTGCTGGCGGCGGCGCGTGAAGTGGCGGCCGGCCTGTGCGGGATGGGTGTGCTTCCCGGCCAGTGTGTGGCCCTGATGCTGCCGACCGGGCTGGAATTCTTCCACAGCTTCTACGGCATTCTGCTCGCGGGCGCGGTGCCGGTGCCGATCTACCCGCCGACGCGGCCCGGCCAGATCGAGGACCACCTGCGCCGTCAGGCCGGCATCCTGCAGAACTGCGAGGCCGCGGCGCTGATCACTTTCGACGCCGCGCGCATGGTGGCGCGCATCCTGTCCGGGCTGGTCAGCAGCCTGCGTGAGGTGACGACGCCCGCGGAATTGCGCGCAGCGGGCAGGGCGGCGGCGCCTGCGGCGGATCACCGCGCGCGCACCGAGGACATCGCGCTGCTGCAATACACCTCCGGCTCCACCGGCAACCCCAAGGGCGTCACGCTGGATCACGCCAACCTGCTGGCGAATATCCGCGCCTGGGGCCGGGCCGTGGCGCTGACGCCGGCCGACGTGACCGTCAGCTGGTTGCCGCTGTATCACGACATGGGCCTGATCGGCGCCTGGCTGGGCAGCCTCTACCATGCCTGCCCGCTGGTGCTGATGTCGCCGCTGGATTTCCTGGCGCGCCCCGAACGCTGGCTGTGGGCCATCCATGAGCATCGCGGCACGGTGACCGCGGCGCCCAATTTCGCCTTCGAGCTTTGCCTGCGGCATTTCGATCCGGCGCGGCTGCAGGGTCTCGACCTGAGTTCCTGGCGCTATGCCGCGAACGGCGCCGAACCGGTCGCCGCCGAGACTCTGACGCGCTTCGCCGCGGCGCTGGCGCCTTACGGCCTGCGCGCCGAGGCGCTGGCCCCGGTGTATGGCCTGGCCGAATGCACGGTCGGCCTTGCGGTGTCGCCGCCGGGGCGCGGCCCGCGCATCGACCGGGTGCAGCGCGCGGCGCTGGCGGAAGGTTCCGCGCTGGCGGCGCCGGCCGAAGACGTCCATGCCCTGAACATGGTCGCCTGCGGCCTGCCGCTGCCGGGCCACGAGGTGCGCATCGTCGATGCCGCCGGCCATGAACTGCCGCCGCGCCGCGTCGGCCGCCTGGAGTTTCGCGGGCCGTCGGCGACGCGCGGCTATTACCGCAACGCGGAGGCCAGCGCCGGGCTGATCCGCGACGGCTGGCTCGATTCGGGCGACCTGGCCTATCTGGTCGAGGGCGACATCGTCATCACCGGCCGCATCAAGGACACCATCATCCGCGGCGGGCGCAATCTCTATCCCTATGAACTGGAGGAGGCCGTCGGCGCCATCCCCGGCGTGCGCCGCGGTTGCGTCGCGGTGTTCGGCGTGGCGGCGGCCGGGCAGGGTACCGAGAAACTGGTGGTGGTGGCCGAAAGCCGCGAGACCGACGCAGCGGCGCGGCGGGAACTGGTCCGCCGCATCAATGCGCTGACCGTCGACCTGCTCGGCACGCCGCCCGACGACGTGGTGCTGGCGCCGCCCCATGCCGTGCTGAAGACTTCCAGCGGCAAGATCCGGCGCGCCGCGACGCGCGAAGTCTATTGCGGCAGCGGCTTTGCCGGCGACGGCCGCGCGCTCTGGCTGCAGGTGGCGCGTCTGGGTCTGGCGGGATTCTGGCAGAGCCTGCGCCAAGCCTTGCGGCGCGGCGGCGAACTGCTCTACGGCGGTTATGCGTGGTGCGTGTATGCCCTGCTGACCCTGCCCGCCGTCGCCGGCATTTTGCTGCTGCCCGGCGTCGAGCGGCGCTGGCGTTTCGTCGGCGCGATCGCGCGGGCCTGCGTGCGCCTGTGCGGCATCCGCCTGCGCGTGGCGGGCCTGGAGCACCTGCCGGCCGGGCCGGCGATATTCGTCGCCAACCATGCCAGCTACGTCGATGGCATCGTGCTGGCGGCGGCCCTGCCGCTGCCGCTGGGCTTCGTCGCCAAACAGGAGCTGGCCGCCCATCCCCTGGCCGGACCGCTGCTGCGTCGTCTGGGCGCCGCCTTCGTCGAGCGCTTCGACGCCAGGCAGGGCGTCGATGACGTGCGGCGCCTGGCCGAGGCGGCCGGCGTCCGTCCGCTGCTGTTCTTCGCCGAAGGCACCTTCACCCGCCAGTCGGGGCTGCGGCCCTTCCGCCTCGGCGCCTTCCAGATTGCCGTGCAGAACCGGCTGGCGGTGACGCCAGTGACGCTGGCGGGAAGCCGCGAAATCCTGCGCGACGAATCCTGGCTGCCGCGCCGCGCCGCGGTCCGCGTCAGCATCGGGGCGCCGCTGGCGCCGGTCGGCGAGGGCTGGTCGGCGGCACTGCAACTGCGCGATGCGGCGCGCGCGGCGATCCTGCAGAACTGCGGCGAGGCCGATCTGGATGGTGGGAGCGCCGTTCAATGACTCGGAGGATTCTGGCCGACGGCGTCAAGCCGCGCGAGGTCTGGGCCTGGGCGATGTACGACTTCGCCAACTCGGCCTACACGACGACCGTGGTGACGGCGATCTTCAACGCCTATTTCGTCGCCGTGGTGGCCGGCGGCGCGGCCTGGGCGACGCTGGCCTGGACCACCACGCAGGCCATCGCCAGCATCGCCATCATGCTCACCGCGGCCAGCGTCGGCGCCTGGGCCGACCGCCACGGCAGCAAGAAGAAGCTGCTGGCCTTGACCACCGTCGGTTGCGTCGCCGCTACCGCGTCCCTGTACTGGGTCGGGGCCGGCGACGTGGTGCTGGCTATGTGCCTGGTGGCGATCGCCAGCTTCTTTTTCGGCAGCGGCGAAAACATCGTCGCCGCCTTCCTGCCGGAGCTGGCCGGCGACGAGGATCTGGGCAAGGTTTCCGGCTGGGGTTGGAGCTGGGGTTATCTGGGGGGCATGAGCTGTCTCGGCCTTTGCCTGGCCTGGATCGTCGCCGCCAAGGGGCGCGGCGAGGGCGCCGAAAGCTTCGTCCCGGCGGCCATGCTGATCACCGCCGGCTTCTTCGCCGTGGCGTCAGCGCCAACTTTCCTGCTGCTGCACGAACGCGTGGCGGCGCGGCCGGTGGCGGCGGCCGGCACCGAACTCGCGGCGCTGGCAGAGCGACTGCGGCTCACCTTGCACGAGGCGCGGCGCTTTCCCGACATGGCGCGCTTCCTGGTCTGCCTGCTGTGCTACCAATCGGGAGTCTTCGCCGCGATCGCGCTGGCCGCCATCTACGCGCAGGAGGCGATGGGCTTCACGGCGGAAGACAACATCAAGCTGTTCTTCGTGGTGAATGGCACGGCGGCAGTCGGCGCCTTCGCTTTCGGCTACGTGCAGGACCGGCTCGGCCATGTGCGCACCATCGCCCTGACCCTGGCCGGCTGGCTGCTGATGACGGCAATCGCCCTGAGTGCCGACAGCCGCGGGCAGTTCTGGGTCGCGGCCAACATCGCCGGCCTCTGTCTCGGTTCGAGCCAGTCCGCGTCGCGCGCGCTGGTGGGTTTCTTCGCGCCGCGGCAACGGCGCGCCGAATTCTTCGGGCTGTGGGGGCTGGCCATGAAGCTCGCGGCCATCGCCGGGCCGATGACCTACGGCCTGACGACCTGGCTCAGCGGCGGCAACCACCGCCTGGCGCTGGGGATCACCGGGATCTATTTCGTCGGCGGGCTGCTGTTGCTGATCGGCATCGATGCCCGGCGCGGCCGCGCCGCCGCGCTGGCAGACTGAAGCCCGGCGTCAGCGGCAGGCGGCGGCCACCCGGCGCATCTTCTCCAGCACCTGCAAGGCCGCCTCCATGCCGGTGACGGGAATCCTGGCCTCGTGGCCGCTGCCGAAACTGCCGGCGCCGTAGAAAATCTTCACCTCGGTCTGGGTCGCCTCGACGTACTGCACGATGCCGAGGTTGATCCAGCGTCGCTTGCCGCTCTCATCGAGCGGAACTTCATACAGGCAGAACGCGGTCGATCCCGGTATCACGGGCTGGGCACCGGCCGCGGAAATATCCGCCCAGACGGCGACCAGGCAAGCCAGAGTCGCCAGGCAGCCGCGCTTCATGGCATGAGCAGCCGCGCGGAGCCGCGCCGCGTGTGTCTCCGGGGGCGTTTCATGCTGCGCATCGACGACGGTCGTCCGACACTGCTTCTGCACAAGGCCCTCCATCAATCAATTTGCCTCCCTGCCACGGATCAGACCGCGCAGTCCGCCAATCAGTTCATCGCGCTGGCGATGCAATTCCACTATCCGCGCCTGCGCCTCGGCGGCGCGTCCCTGACTGTACAAGTTAACCAGTTCGCGTCCCAGCACATGCACGCGTTCATGCGCGGCGATCACCGGTGGGAAACCTGGACGATCGCCGAAACGCACCTTGCTGTCGGTGTCCAGCCAGCGCCCGAAGCGGCATTGATGCGGGTCCAGCGACGAAGGCGCATCCCGCTCGCCGGAAAGAAACAGTTCCATGTTGCGCACCCAGTGACGATGTTCGACCTCGGCAAATATCACGGCCAGATCGTCGCGATGCACGCTGCCGTTCGACCAGGCCTGCCAGGCGGCATCCGGTTGCCAGCCGAGCATCCAGCCGGGCAATTCGGCCGCCGGCATGGGGCGGGCAATGCCGTAGCCCTGCGCCAGTTCGCAACCCAGCGTCAGCAGCAGTTCGCCGTGGGCGACGGTTTCCACGCCTTCGGCGATGATCTGACGGCGAAACGCCGTGGCCAGTCCGATGATGCCTTCGACGATGGCCAGGTCATCCGGGTCGTCGCGCATGGTGCGTACGAAGCTCTGGTCTATCTTGAGCACATCCGCTGGCAGGCGCTTGAGATACGTGAGCGATGAATAGCCGGTGCCGAAGTCGTCCAGCGCAAAGCGCACGCCCATCGCGCGGCAGGCGTGCATGATGGCTGAAACCTTGACCACGTCTTCCAGTGCGTTGGTCTCCAGCACTTCCAGTTCCAGGCTGGCGGGCGGCACATCGGGGTGGGTCGCCAGCAGTTCGGCAAGGCGCGAGACGAAATCGCCCTGCTGCAACTGGCGTGCACCGACATTCACGCTCAGCGGAATATCCAGCCCGCCTGCGCGCCACTGCGACATCTGCGCCAGCGCCGTGTCGATGACCCATTCGCCCAGCTCCTCGCTGACGGGATGGTTCTCCGTGATCGGCAGGAAGGCAGCCGGCGGCAACAGGCCGCGCTCGGGGTGCTGCCAGCGGATCAGGGCTTCCGCGCCGATCACCACACCGCTCTTCATGTTCACCTTGGGCTGGTAATGCAGTACGAACTGGCGGTGGGCGAGGGCGTGGCGGATGTGTTCGATGCTCTCGCGCTGGCTCCTTACCGCCGCGTCCTGAACCAGATCGAACAGGTGGTAACGGTTCTTCCCGGCTTGCTTGGCCTGGTACATCGCCTGATCGGCATGGCGCAGCAACTGGTCGGCATCCGAGTCGTCCTGCGGATAGAGCGTCACTCCGATACTGGCGGAAACGCGCAAAACCAGATTGCCGACGGTCGCCGGCGCGGCGGCGGCCAGCAGGAGGCGGGCCAGCACCGGTTCACAGTCGCTGGCCTGCTCCAGATCGACAAGCACGGCGACGAACTCGTCGCCGCCCAGCCGCCCCAGGGTATCGCCTTCGCGCAGGGCGCCTTTCATGCGTTGCGCAACGGCGATCAGCAGCTCGTCGCCGACTTCATGGCCATACTGATCATTCACCGGCTTGAAGCCATCGAGATCGAGATAGACCACGGCCAGCGA
>JAUYSD010000114.1 GCA_030696505.1 Sulfuritalea sp.
GTCGATGAAGGTCACGTTGCCGTTGGCAATCGCGATCGAGGCTAGATTCTGGAAGCCAGTTGCTGCGCCGCCGGTGATTCCGGCGAAGGACACGCTGGTTATGCCGCCCGACTGGACGTAGCTGCTGCCCAGGTTGGTCACCGTGCCGTTGAACAATACGTCGCCGGCGCTGCCAAGATCATCGAGGGCCGCCGTGGTCGTGCCGCTGACGTTGTAGTCGCCGGTCAGGGTATAGACCGCCGTGGCGGTTTGCGGTTTGGAAAAGGTGACGTTGCCGGTGCCGCCGATGTTGCCGCTGATCGAGCGCGGACCGCCGTTGAATTGCAAGGTGGCGCCGTTCGTCAGGACGTAGTTGCCCGCATCGGTGCCGCCGGTGTCGAAGCGCAGGGTGCCGGAGTCGATATTGACCACGCCGCCCGCCAGATTGTTGAACGCCGGCACAAAACCGGTGGTTGCGGCTGAGGTATTGAGGCTCTTGCGCAGTTCCCCCTCGTTGTTGAAGTTGCCGACGCCGGTGATGTGGGTATCGTTGAACGAGGCATTGACGTCGAACAGCGCACCCGTTTTGTTGTTGAACACCGCCGTGCCGCCAGCCAGCGTGTCGTCGATCTGGAAGAACGACAGCGTTCCGGCATTCGGTGTAAAAGTCACGCTGCCGAAGTTGTCCCAGACCCGGCTCTCGCGCAGTGCCACCGTTTGCGCGAACCCCGGGGTCAGCGTCGTCGCTACTCCAGCCTGCGTGGTCAACGTGCCGGAACCGGCGATCACACCATTGCTCCAGGTGAAGCTGCCGCCGGTCGGCACTGTGATATTTCCGGCTCCGGTCAGCGTGCCGCCTGCGACGTTCAGGTTGCCGATGGTAGTCGCCGAGTCGAGCGTGGCCGTCCCCGATGAAATGAACGCAATGCCGGGGATGCTGATGCTGCCGCCGTTGGCGTTCAGCGTCATGGTGCCGAAGTTGACCGTGCCGCCACCCGTGGCGTCCGAATTGGCGTTGAACACCATGTCCAGCAGCCCCGCTGTCGAACCGATGCCGGCATTGAGATTGATGTTGTTGTGGGCGTTGAGGGTCAGCGTGGCATCGGTGCCGGCGGTCTTGGCGATGGCGTCGGACACGGTGATGTTGCCGGTCTGGGCGCCGCCCGCTGCGGTGCTGATGATGACGCTGGTGCCGGCATTCAGCGCGGTCTGGATGGTGCCGGTGGTGATGATCGAATTGTCGGCGGTGCTGACGAAGTTCGGGTTGCCGCTGACATTGGCGTCCGGCCCGCTGGCCTGGATCATGATGTCGTTGGGGTCGAGCAGCCATTCGCCCCCACCGGTGCGGACGGTGATCCGGTCGATGTCCAGTTTTGCCGCGGAGGTCTCGACGAATCCGCCGCTGCCCGCCTGTCCGTCGCCTTGCGCGCTGATCTCGCCGCGAGCGACCAGCTCACCGCTGATCTGTCCGTTCTCGCTGGTGATGGCGGTGATGTTGCCGCCCGCCGTACCGTCAGCGCCAACTCTTGAGCTGTCCGTCAGTTCGATCTTTTCTGTTGCGCGCAGGAAAATCCGGCCGCCTTCCTCAACCACGCTGCTGGCATTCAGTTTGCCGCTGTTCCTGACCACCATGCCGGCGATGCCGATGCGTCCGGCTTCGGCCGTGATCTCGCCGAGGTTGGTGACGTTGCCCGCCGCGCCGGTGATCTCGACCTTGACGCCCGGGCTGGCGCTGTCGATCAGTTCGACTTTCTGTCCGGCGGCAAGGATGGTCTCGCCCTGCGGCGTGGTGATGATGCCTTCGTTCGTCACGTTGCTGCCGATCAGGTACACGCTGCCGCCCATCGGCGTGGTGATCTGGCCCTGGTTGACGACATTGCCGGCACCCAGATTGGCCTCGAACCTGAGCCGGTTGGCGAGGAAATCGCCATTGGTGACGTTCAGCGTGCTGGCGACAAATGCGGCAGCGTCGATGCGGGCGCCGGCACCGACGAAAATGCCGGCCGGATTGACCAGCCAGATGCGACCGTTGGAGGTGAGGTTGCCAAGGATGACCGATGGGTCGTTGGCGAGTACCCGGTTGAGAACGCTGCTGGACGCCGAGGGTTGGACAAACCGCGCAGTCTGACCAGGATCGATGTTGAACTGCTGCCAGTTGATGATGGCGCCGTTGCTGTTGGTGACGGTGAGAACGCTACCGACTTGCGCAATGGACGCGGCACCATTGACCACCTGCGCACCGACCGGCAGGGCAAGGGCATCTGCCGTGGCAAAGCAGGCCGCAACCGCCAGACAGGACAATCGCTGGCACACAGTCAGCGAGCTTGGCAAAGCACGGGACCGACAAGGACGAACTGACTTCGACAAGCTCAACCTCCCCAGCACTGCGCCGCCCCGCAATTACCGGGGCATGCACAACCAACCGATCCGCAAAGGCTAACCTTAAAGCATTCATATATCAAGGAACTTCATCACGGCCAGCTTTTGCCATACCGCAGCGCAGCGACGGGCGGGTACAGCGAAGCGGGAAGCTAAAATAGCCATTTCGCCAATCCGCCCATCGCCGCCAATTCATGCGCCTGACCGAACTCAAACTTCCCCTTGATCACACGGCAAGCGAGCTGCAGGGCGCGATCCTCAAGCGGCTCGGAATTGCGGCGGACGAGCTGCTCGGCTTCACGATCTTTCGCCGCAGCTACGACGCGCGCAAGCCTGCGGCCATCGTCTTCATCTACACGCTGGATGTCGAGCTGAAGAACGAGGCGGCGGTACTGAAGCGGCTGCGCGGCGACCGGCATGTCGGGCCGACGCCAGACACGAGTTACCGCTTCGTCGCCCGTGCGCCGGCCGAGCTTTTGCCGATGCGGCCGGTGGTGATCGGCACCGGCCCCTGCGGCCTGTTTGCCGGGCTGATCCTGGCGCAGACGGGCTTCCGCCCGCTGATCCTCGAGCGCGGCAAATCCGTGCGCGAACGCACCCAGGACACCTGGGGCCTATGGCGCAAGGGCCAGCTCAATCCGGAATCGAACGTGCAGTTTGGCGAAGGCGGCGCCGGCACTTTTTCCGACGGCAAGCTGTACAGCCAGATCAAGGATCCGCAATTCCGCGGGCGCAAGGTGCTGACCGAATTCGTCAAGGCCGGCGCCCCGGCCGAAATCCTCTACGTCGCCAAGCCGCATATCGGCACCTTCAAGCTGGTGACCATGGTCGAGAACATGCGCGCCGAGATCGAAGCACTGGGCGGCGAGATACGTTTCCAGAGCCGGGTCGAGGATATCGATATCCAACAGGGACAAGTGCGCGGCGTCAAGCTCGCTGACGGCGAGTACCTGGCCGCCAGCCATGTGGTGCTGGCGGTCGGCCACAGCGCGCGCGACACCTTCGAGATGCTGCATGCGCGCGGCGTGCATGTCGAGGCCAAGGCCTTCTCGATCGGCGTGCGCATCGAGCACCCGCAGTCGCTGATCGACCGCGCGCGCTTCGGCCCGAATGCCGGCAACCCCTTGCTCGGCGCTGCCGATTACAAGCTGGTGCATCACTGCGGCAACGGTCGCTCGGCCTACAGCTTCTGCATGTGCCCGGGCGGCACGGTGGTGGCCGCGACCTCGGAGCCGGGCCGCGTGGTGACCAACGGCATGAGCCAGTATTCGCGCAACGAGCGCAAAGCCAATAGCGGGATTGTTGTTGGCATTACCCCCGCCGATTATCCGGGAAGTCCAATGGCCGGCATCGAGTTAAAACTGCTCTGGGAAGCGCGCGACTTCGAGTTGGGCGGCAGCTATTACCATGCACCGGCACAAAAAGTGGGTGATTTTCTCGCGGGTCGGCCCTCGGTCAGGCTTGGGTATGTTGTGCCGTCTTAC
>JAUYSD010000148.1 GCA_030696505.1 Sulfuritalea sp.
TTGTGAGGCAGATGATGGTCGGCACCGGCAGCTACTTCTTGTGGGAAGCCGACACGACCAAGCCCTTTGGCGGAACGGTGCTCGGCTAACCTTTTGAGGTTGACTACTACATGCCCGACCTTGGCGCAGGTTCGCTGTCGATTGCTTTTGGCGACATGAAGAGGGCATACACCATTGCGAATCGCACGGGCACCACGCTGATCCGCGATCCATTCACCAGCAAGGGCAAAACGAAGTTCAACTTCCGGCGCCGTTTCGGGGCGGGTATCAGCCACTTCGAGGCAATCAAGCTGATGAAATTTGCCACGAGTTGATGGCCTGACCGCGCCGCCCTGGCTCACAAGGCTGGGGCGGCCGATCCCCGAAAGGAAAACAATGTACGACCGAAGGCAGCAAACGCAACGCGAGGCGATCGCGACCGAATGCGCGAAACGTGGCATCGCGATCGAGAAACGCGGAAATTCCTACCTGCTGCGCGGGGCTGGCGTCGACGTGCAGACCGTCGACCTCGCGCTGCTGACAGCGTTCGACCTTGCTCCGCATTGGCCGCGGGAACGGATGAGCCGGTGAAGCTCAAGATGTTGCGGCCGCGACTCACGGCCACCGTCGCGTCACGGGTGCCGATGCTACAGCCAGTCAGGCCGGGCACTGTCGAGCGCCTGCGCGGAAGGCCAGGCATGCGCGATAGAGAGCGCATCCGGCAACGCGACTGCGGGCTATGCCAACAGTGCAGAGCGCAAGGCCGCCTGACCCTGGGCGACGTGGTCGACCACAAGAAGCCTCTGTGGGCAGGAGGCGACGACAGCGACGCGAACAAGTGGCTGCTGTGCCACCAATGCCACGATGCCAAGACGGCGACTGAGGCGGCTATCCGGGCGTCTGGTGGCGTGCCGTGACTGCGACGAAGGGGCGGGGCAACTTCTCCCTTTGTCTCGACTCCGGACACCTCGCCCCCTCTCATAGGCAGAAAATTTCCCGAATTTCAAAGAATCAAAGAATTCAAAGGACACAGCACCATGACTTCACGGGGCGGTAAGCGAAAAGGCGCAGGACGACCCAAGGGCTCCGGCAAGGCCGCGCGCGCTTCGGCACCAGCACCAGCACCGGGCAGCGCACCAGAGGCGCCCCAGGCCATCTACGAAGACGCGGAATCCTACCTTGCCGCCGTAGTCGAGGGACGCGAGCCACCCGACGCGCTTCGCATTGCCGCTGCGAAGGCCGTCATGCCCTTCCAGAAGCGCAAGCAACGCGTACCGCTGGCCGCTGTTCGCACCGCAAAGGCGCAGGGCATCGCCGACGAAATGACAGCCGCAACCGACCTCAATGCGAGGTTCAAGAGCCGAGTGGTAGAGTTAGCCGCCGCCAGAAAAAAAGGAGCTTAAAAATGGAACTCGTTCCCGTATCCGAATTGCTGCGCCGTGTTCGCCCGACCCTCTGGCCTAGCGCCGCGCCGCTGATCCCGCCGCCGACCGCCGACGAAATCGAGGCCGCCCGGGAAGTGCTGGCCACCGCTGACGATTGGACAAAGTTGTTTTACGCGACGAGGTATCCCCAATACTTCCGCGACCTGGAGCCCGATCCGCACCCGCCAGTGCTGCGCGATTGACCGCACGACGGCGACCGAGCTGAGTGCGGTTCGCTTTTGGTACCGCACCCTGCGCGCGCTGGCTGGATCCAAAGGCGCAACGTTGCACCATTGAATCCAGTCGCCGCCGCCGACCGAATTACGCCCGGCCTACCGGGAAGGGTGCCACGTGGCCCCCTTCTTTCCGGCGCTGGCTGCCCCGGCAATAGTCGGCGCTGGCGGAACGGCGATCCTGCAGCAGCGACCGCCGGCAACCCCTACACACCCCATACATGACAGCTACAAAACACAAAGGCCACCCCGAAGAATGGCCTAAGTGCTTGTTTTTTTGGTGCCGGCAGTCGGAATCGAACTGACGACCTACCGCTTACAAGGCGGTTGCTCTACCAACTGAGCTATGCCGGCGAAAATGGAATTATAACGGAGCCGATCCGCTATAAACTTCCTCTTCGCCACATCAGACGTTGCCCATGGTCGCCACCCCCTCTCCCCGTCAGCCCTTGCACCTGCTGGTCATTGCGGCCTCCGACGAGGCCATGGAGCGTCTGCTGCCTATCCTTGCCGAGTCGGACAAGGCCTGTAAATTCCATCGCGTCGACAGCCCTGCCGGATTGCGCACTGCCCTCGGCGAGCAGCCGTGGGATGCGGCGCTCTACCTGCCCGGCGTTTCTGCGCTCTCGCTGCCGGCGGCGGTGCGCGAAATCGATGAGTTCGGCATGGACCTGCCGGTGATTCTCGTTGCCGGTCCCGGCGACCAGCCGGCGATGCAGCCGGCGATGAAGGCCGGCGCGCGCGACGTGATCGATGCCGACCGGCTGCAGCGCCTGATCCCTGCCGTCGAGCGCGAAGTGCGCGAGGCGCGGCATCGCGCCGACCACCGGGCCGCGCTGGAAATGCTCAACGAGAGCCAGGCTCGCTTCGACGCCCTGGCATCCAACCTGCCGGGCATGCTGTTTCATTTGCGTCGCGATGCGGAGGGCGGATTCCGTTTCCTCTTCGTCAGCGAGGGCTGCCAGAAACTGTTCGGCTTCAAGCAGCAGCATCTGCTGGCTTCAGCAAACAAGCTGTTCGATGCCTTCGATGCGGACAAGCGCAAGAGCCTCGAACATGCGCTGCTCGAATCCGCCGCCAAGGGTACTTTGCTGAACTGGGAAGGCCACACCAAGGGGCGCACCCGGCAGAAGTGGATCAACCTGCGCTCGACGCCCTACCGTTTCGATTCGGGCGTGGTCGAATGGCGCGGCATCGCCACCAATGTCACCGAAAGCAAGGAAAGCGAAGCCGAACTGCGCCGCTCGCGGCAGCAGCTCGCCGAACTCTCGACCCACCTCGAAGCGGTCAAGGAAGAAGAACGCGAGCGCATCTCGCGCGACATCCACGACGAACTCGGTTCCATCCTGGTTTTCCTCAAAATCGAGGCCGCGCACCTGGCCAGCAAGATGCCGGAAGGCACCAGCCACCTGCGCGAGAAGGCCCACTCCATCGAACATCTACTGGACCAGGCGATGAGCACGGCGAGCCGCGTCGCGCGCGAACTGCGCCCCGGAATTCTCAAGGAATTCGGCCTGCCCGCCGCGATCGAATGCCAGGCGGAGGATTTCACCCAGCGTTTCGGCATCCCGTGCCGGGTGCAATGCGACGAAGACGCCATCGAGCCGGAACCCGATACCTCGCTGGCGCTGTTCCGCATCGCCCAGGAAGCGCTGACCAATGTAGCCAAGCATGCGCATGCATCGCTGGTCGTCATGCGTTTGCGACGCGAACGCGGTAACATCCTGCTCGAAATAAGGGACAACGGTCGCGGCATTTCGGAGGTCGATATGCAGAAGCCGAAATCCTTCGGCCTGCGCGGAATCCGCGAGCGTGTCCTGAGTCTTGCCGGCGAGTTTTCGATCGAACCGGCGGAACACGGTGGCACCCATATCGTGCTGCGCGTTCCGGAACGCGCGGGTGTGGAACCGCCGAGCGAAGAGGAATTGCAGCGCAACCTGTTTTAGTCGGGGCATGACGTCGCCTTGCGGCACCAGCCTTCCCTGTAAAACCAATGCTTAGTTACCATGGCCGACAAGATCCACGTCCTAATTGCTGATGACCACGCCATAGTGCGGCAGGGTCTCAAACAAATTCTGTCCGAAACCGAGGATCTGCTGGTCACCGGCGAGGCCGACGACGGCGCCGAAGCGCTGAACCTGGCCCGCCAGCAGCCATGGGATGTTTTTCTGCTGGACGTATCGATGCCCAACCGCAATGGCATCGACACCCTGAAACAGCTGAAGAAGGAGTTTCCGCGCCTGCCGGTGCTGATTCTCAGCATGCATCCCGAGGAGCAGTACGCGGTGCGCGCACTCAAGGCCGGCGCTTCGGGCTATCTGACCAAGCAGAGCGCACCGGAACTGCTGGTCACCGCGATTCGCCAGGTCGCCTCCGGCCAGAAATACCTGAGCCCGGCCGTTGCCCAGCAACTGGCCGAGGCGATTTCTGACAATTCCGAAAAGTCGCCGCACGAACGCATCACCGATCGCGAGTATCAGGTGCTGGTGCTGATTTCCACCGGCAACACACTGACGCAAGTCGCCGAAAAACTCAATCTCGGCGTGGCGACCGTCAGCACTTATCGCGCCCGCCTGCTGGAGAAAATGGGGCTGAAGAGCACGGCAGAGCTTATCCGCTACGGGCTGGAGCACGGGCTGGCGGAGTAATGAAGCCCAAAACGGGACGCACAGAGCGTCCCGCGATGCCATTCAGGACGTGATGTAATGCTCCATCTGCTCGATGATGAAGGTTTGCTCGGAGATCTTCGCCTTGACCAGGTCGCCGATCGAAACGATGCCGAGAATATTCTGATTTTCGTCGAGCACCGGCAGGTGGCGGAAAAAACGCTCGGTCATCAGCGCCAGGCCCTGCGAGACCTCCAGATCCAGGGTCGCAACCCGCACCTTCTGCGACATCACTGCCTTCACCAGGGTTTCGCGCGGGATGAGCTCAGGCGCCAATACCTTGTGCAGGCAGTCGCGTTCCGTGAAGATGCCGACCAACTTGCCGTCGGCGACAACCATGACTGCACCTATATCGCGTTCTCGCATCAGGTCAATTGCGCTTTTTACCGTATCGTCGGGCCCCACGGTAGTGAGCGGCCTTGTCTTCCCGGCCAGGATTTGCTTGATCGTTGTCATGTTGTTCCTCCGCACTGCGAATTGGTCCAGTTAGTCAAACCAGCATCGATGGATCAGCGCTGCAAGCGCGCACGACCAAGTATCCTTGACCTCCACACCTCAGTCAATGCCGCGTTTTGCTTATCTCGGAGCAGGCCTTCCTGATCCAGCAACTGGAGCAGTACATCGCCAGCTGAGCCGCCCGCAGTTCAGCGCGATTGCTTGATCGCCAGCAGGGCCTGGTTGCGCAAAGTCTTCAGCAGGGACAGTTCCTTGTCCGGAATCGCGATGCTGCCGGCCTTGTCGCGGTCGCAATAGATCAGCGCCACGGCATTGCCCTTGATCAGCAGGGGCAGCAGGACGAAGGTCTTGGCGATCAGGATCCTGCGGTACCACGCCGGGATCTTGTTCGCGATCTTCGGATCATCGACATCGGTGATGATGATATCCACGCCGCGCGCGATCGCCAGTTGAAACACGTTTGGCGTGTCGCTCGTCATGAAGCGGAACTTGTGCGCCAGTTCGTTGGTGTCGGCGCCGAAACCGAAGCGCCCGACCATGCTGCCGCTGACCGGATCCTTGAGGCAGAGCAATACCCGCTGGAAGCCGATTGCGCGATACATGGTTTCCAGCGTGATGCGCAGGATGTCGT
Organism: Sulfuritalea sp.; assembly: GCA_030696505.1. GTDB lineage: Bacteria > Pseudomonadota > Gammaproteobacteria > Burkholderiales > Rhodocyclaceae > Sulfuritalea. The sequence goes on from JAUYSD010000148.1 coordinate 5,390, forward strand.
TCAGTGAAAAATCATCCACCAGCGAATTGCTGATGTCCTGGATGCCGGCGGCGAGAATGTCCTGGGCATCGTCGGGCACGCCATCGGCATCGCCGGCCGCGGCCTGCTTGCGCAGCACAGGATCGTCGAGCCGGGTGCTGTCCAGCGCATTCGCGCCGCCATCGATGACGGTCGCTTCATGCGGCTTACCGGTCCAGGCCTTGACGTGGCGGGCGAAGGGGCTTTGCGTCAGATTCACGCGCAGGATCGCCGCCAGCTCGCCGAGTTCGTCGAAGGATTTTTCGAGCACGGCCTGCAACTGGCTGTCTGAAAAACGCAGCGCGGAATAAAAGCGCTCGCGCGCCGCCTGGGTGGCGCTGCCGCGCTGCTCCCGCGGTACGGAGGCGATGGCCGTGCAAATCTCGTTGGCAAAACCCGCAACCACGCGCAGCGCCTCATCGTGCGTCTCGGGCTTCCTGATCA
>JAUYSD010000265.1 GCA_030696505.1 Sulfuritalea sp.
GATCGACCGCGATCCCGGTATACAGACAGCCGTCGCTGCATTCGATCAGGTAGACGTACCAGGTCTTGCTTGCTGCCATCGGATCAGGTCAATAGCGGATGCATCCAGACGAACAGCACCTGCCCCTGCGATTCGGCCAGCCGCGCCAGATCGCCAAGCTCGAACACCATCGCCTGTACGTCCGCCGCGTCCCACTGCTCCATTTCGTACTCTTCGGTGGCGGCCAGGTCCTCGGCGACCAGTTCGAGCGCGTCCTCGTCCAGTGCGGCCAGGCGTTCCAGGACTTCGTCTGCGATGCGCAGCACCACGGCGCCCTCATCGGCCACATACACCGGTTCGTAGCTGCCGACGGCCTCTTCGAATTCGTCGCCGGTCAGCAGGCAATGCAGCGTGGCGATCTTGGCCGTGTCGATGCCGCGCCGCTCGATGCCGCTCCATTCGTCCACCGGTCGCAAGGATTCGCCGATCGCGGCGTATTCGTCTTCCTCGGCGGCGACGATGTTGGTCAGTATTCCCAAACGACTTCTCCTTTATGTCCCCGGCTATGCGGGGGACGGTATCCCCTGGCGGGATGTGCAATGCCCGCCGATCATAGCGGAAACGCGCGTGATAACCGCTGGCGAACCCGCTCAGCGCACCCGCCGCCGGCTGCGCGCATGCGGCGTGGGACTCGGCGGCAAGCCCAGCGCCTGACGCGACAGGCGGTCCGCCGCGCCATTGCGATGGCGCGGAACCCAGACCAGTTGCACCTTGTCGAAGCGCGGCAGCCAGTCGCGCGCCGCGGCCACCAGCAGGCTCAGGCGGGCGATCTACGTAGCGTCCGGGCCGCGCACGTAGCGAATTGCAACATCGCTGTCGCCGCGCAGCAGCAGCTTGCGCGCACCGGCCGCAAAAGCCATTTCGAGCGCCGCGCAAAGCGCCTGCAGCTCGGCTTCGTTGTTGCAGCCGCAGACATTCAGCAGCCGGGATTCTTCACTGCAGCGGCCGTCGGGCGCAATCAGCACCACCCCGATGCCGATCTTGCCCGGATTGGGCAAGGCGGAACCGTCGCACCAAACCTGCCAGTAATCTCCGGCGTCGATCGCGGTCTCAGAACAGGCTGGCGACGACGAAGCGGTCGCGTGCGGCGAGCTTTTCGAGGCCCTTGACCACTTCGAGCGAGGCGCCCCATTTCATGATGTGGGCCAGGAAGGTGGTCAGTGCCTGCGACAGCGCGTAGCCGGTTTCCTTCCACTCCTGGCGAAACTCGTCGAAGCCGACCGTCTTGGCCGAAAGCTTGCCGCTTTTCATCGGCACCAGCGTGACGCTGTCGCCGCGATGGCGGATCACGATCGCGGTGGTGCGCTTTGCATTGATGACAACCACATGAGTCTCCCGGTACGGCTGACGGAATCGAGACTAACCGCAGTGAATACTCAATGAGACTTGGAAAAAAAGTCCTTTTTGGCGCCAGATTTCAGCCCTTGGCCTCCAGCGCCTCCCAGCGCAGCAATGCCGCATCGATCTCGGCATCGACCTTGGCCAACCGGGTCTGCACTTCGCGCTGAGCCTCGGCCGGACCCTGATAGAAGGCCGGATCGCCCAGCCGGCCTTGCAGCGCCGCCTGCTCGGCTTCCAGCGCAGCGATGCGCGCGGGCAGTTGTTCCAGCTCGCGCTGCTCCTTGAAACTGAGTTTCTTGCGCTCGGCGGGCTTGGGCTTCGCCGTATCGCCAGCGCCAACTCTTGAAGCCGGCTTGGCATCGGGACCGCCCGTGGCATCGAAGCGCGCCGCGCCGCCGGCCGGGCGCTGGCGCAGCCAGTCGCTGTAGCCGCCGACATATTCCTTCCACTGCCCGCCGCCTTCGCTGGCGATGGTCTGCGTCACCACATTGTCGAGAAAGGCCCGGTCGTGGCTGACCAGGAACACAGTGCCGGAATAGTCCTGCAACAGGGCTTCGAGCAGTTCAAGGGTTTCGATGTCGAGGTCGTTGGTCGGCTCGTCCAGCACCAGCACATTGGCCGGCCGCGCGAACAGGCGCGCCAGCAGCAGGCGGTTGCGCTCGCCGCCTGAGAGCGACTTGACCGGCGAACGCGCGCGCTGCGGCGCGAACAGGAAATCCTCGAGGTAGCCGATCACATGTTTCTTCGAACCGCCGATCTCGACGTAGTCCGAGCCCGGGCTGATGACTTCGCACAGCGGCGCCTCGGGGTCGAGCTGGGTACGGAACTGGTCGAAGTAAGCCACTTCGATCTTGGTTCCCAATTGCACCTTGCCGGCGTCGGGCTGCAGTTGGCCGAGGATCAGGCGCAACAGCGTGGTCTTGCCGGTGCCGTTGGCGCCGATCAGGCCCACCTTGTCGCCGCGCTGGATGCGGCAGGAAAAGTCCTTGACCACGGTCTTGTCGCCAAAGCGTTTCGAGACATCCTCAAGTTCGGCCACCAGCTTGCCGGAGGCGTCGCCACGTACCACGCGAAAATCCACCTTGCCCAGCTGATCGCGCCGCGCCGCGCGCGCCGCGCGCAATTGCTCGAGGCGCTGCACGCGCCCGACGCTGCGCGTGCGCCGCGCTTCGACGCCCTTGCGGATCCAGATTTCCTCCTGCGCCAGCATCTTGTCGGCGCGCGCGTTCGCCAGCGCCTCCTCGTTGAGCATGAATTCCTTGCGTTCCTGATAGGCGGCGAAACGCCCCGGGAAGGACACCAGCTTGCCGCGATCGAGTTCGACGATGCGCGTCGCCACGTTGTCCAGGAAAACCCGGTCGTGGGTAATCAGCATGACCGCGCCCTGATAGCCTCGCAGCAGGTCTTCGAGCCAGAGGATGCCGTCCACATCGAGGTGGTTGGTCGGCTCGTCGAGCAGCAGAAGTTCCGGCTCGGCCACCAGCGCGCGGGCCAGGGCGACGCGCTTCTTGCCGCCGCCGGAGAGCGCATCGACGCGGGAATCGCCGTCCAGCGCCAGGCGCGAAATGGCCTGCTCGACGCGCGAATTCAGGCGCCAGCCGTCGTTCGCTTCGAGTTGCGTCTGCAGTTCGTGCATGCGGTCCATGGTCGCCGTGTCCCCAGCGCCAACTTTGTGGGTCACCTCGTGGTACTCGGCGAGCACCCGTGCCACCTCACCGAGGCCGGCCGCAACGGCCTCGAACACCGTGTCGTGGGTGGCGAATTCGGGCTCCTGCGGCACATAGGCCACGGACAGGCCGGGCTCGCGCCAGACCTCGCCATCGTCGAGCGTACCGAGGCCGGCAAGCGCCTTGAGCAAACTGGATTTGCCGCTGCCGTTGCGGCCGATCAGGCCGATGCGTTCGCCGGCATCGATCTGCATCGCGGCGTGGTCCAGCAGGGCCACATGCCCGTAGGCAAGACAGGCGCGATCAAGGGAAATAACGGGCATGGAAACGGAGTCGGGAAATGGGTGCCGGATTATAGGCGCGCAGGGTAAAATTCGCGCCTTGCGCCCTTGTAGCTCAGTGGATAGAGCGACCGCCTCCTAAGCGGTAGGTCTCAGGTTCGATTCCTGACTTGGGCGCCATTTTTTTGTCCAGCGATGTCCAGAAAAGTCCAGTATCCCGCTTAACCACGGGCTTTTCCAAGAGTTACAGACTCCAGCGACGTCCAATGCGGTTTGCAGGAATACCGTCACAGTTGACGGTATTTTTGACGGTATACGACCACCCTCCTATTGCGTATACCGTCCAATTCGTCATAAAGTACCGTGGCACAAGGCTTTCAACGATTTGCTTGGGGCACAACTATGGCACTCTCTGATACCGGCATCCGCAAGGCAAAGTTCATCGACAAGCCCTTCAAGCTTGCCGACGATAAAGGGCTATACCTCCTGGTCAATCAGCAGGGCAAGTATTGGCGCCAGGACTACCGCTATTTCGGAAAGCGCAAGACGATGGCCCTCGGCGTATACCCGGACACGTCGCTGGCCAAGGCCCGCGAAAAGCGCGACAGCGCCCGCACCCTGCTTGCCGATGGTGTCGATCCCGGCGAAAACAAGAAAGCCCAGCGGGCCGCCCGCATGACGCTCAATGCCAACAGCTTCGAAGTCATCACCCGCGAATGGATGGCCAAGCA
>JAUYSD010000282.1 GCA_030696505.1 Sulfuritalea sp.
ACCTACTCCAACCAGGCCAAGGTCGACATGCTCGGCGTGCGCCAGGAAACCCTGGATCGGCACGGCGCGGTGAGCCCGGAAACCGCGGCGGAAATGGCGGCAGGCGCGCTGAAAAACTCGAAGGCCATGATTTCATTGGCAATAACAGGAATCGCCGGGCCCACGGGTGGCTCACCTGGTAAGCCAGTGGGGACCGTATGCTTTGCCTGGTGTCGGGTCGGCGAAACGGCGGTTGCGGAGACCGCGGTTTTTGCCGGCGACCGCGAAGCGGTGCGCCGTCAAGCGGTGCTTCACGCCCTGCGCGGCCTGCTGGTCCGACTCGATGCCGCTTAAGAAACCGGGAGAGCGCAAAAACTGTGCCATCCATGCCATAATCGAATCAACTTTTGAAGGACGCATTTAATGGACGAGAACAAGAACAAGGCCCTGCAGGCCGCCCTGGCCCAGATCGAAAAGCAGTTCGGCAAGGGCTCCATCATGAAAATGGGCGAAGGCCTGGCCATCGACGACATCCAGACGGTGTCCACCGGTTCGCTCGGGCTGGATATCGCCTTGGGCATAGGTGGCCTGCCGCGCGGGCGGGTGGTCGAGATTTACGGTCCGGAGTCTTCCGGCAAGACCACGCTCTGTCTGCACATCGTGGCCGAGATCCAGAAAGCCGGCGGCGTCGCCGCCTACATCGACGCCGAAAACGCGCTCGACCCCGGCTATGCCGCGAAACTCGGCGTGAATGTGCCCGACCTGCTGATTTCGCAGCCCGACACCGGCGAGCAGGGCCTCGAAATCACCGACATGCTGGTGCGTTCGGGCGGCGTCGATTGCATCGTGATCGACTCAGTCGCCGCGCTGACGCCGCGCGCCGAAATCGAAGGCGAAATGGGCGACCAGTTGCCCGGCCTGCAGGCGCGGCTGATGTCGCAGGCCCTGCGCAAGCTCACCGCCAACATCAAACGCACCAATACCCTGGTGATCTTCATCAACCAGATCCGCATGAAGATCGGCGTCATGTTCGGCAACCCGGAAACCACCACCGGCGGCAATGCGCTGAAGTTCTACGCCTCGGTGCGCATGGACATCCGCCGCACTGGCGCGATCAAGAAGGGCGACGAAGTGATCGGCAACGAGACCAAGGTCAAGGTGGTCAAGAACAAGGTCGCGCCACCCTTCCGCGAAGCCCACTTCGACATCCTCTACGGCGAAGGCATTTCGCGCCAGGGCGAGATCGTCGAACTCGGCGTCGAGCACAAGATCGTCGAGAAATCCGGTGCCTGGTACGCCTACAAGGGCGAGAAGATCGGCCAGGGCAAGGACAACGCCCGCGAGTTCCTGCGCGAACATGCCGATATCGCCGTGGAAATCGAGAACCGGGTGCGCGAGGCTGTCGGCGTCGCGGCGCTGGGCACCCCCGAAGCAGTGAAGGGTAGCTAGGCGCGGTACTTGACCGAGTATCCGCCGAGGGCAAGCATCTTGTCGAACCGCTCTTGCCGCGCCTGCCGCGGTCGCCACCATGTCGAATGAATTGCGCCAGCAGGCGATCAGGCTGCTGGCCCGGCGCGAGCATACCCGCGCCGAATTGGCGCGCAAGCTGGCCGGGCTGGGTACGCCGGAGGAGATCGCCGCGGTACTGGCTGACATGGAGTCCTCGCAACTGCAGTCCGACAGCCGCACGGCCGAAAGCTATTTGCGCAGCAATGCCTCGCGGCTGGGCACCTCGCGCCTGCGTCATCAGCTCAAGACCCGCGGCGTGGCACCCGAGATGATCGACGAGCAACTGGCGCAGGCCGACCTGCCCGACGAGATCGAACGCGCCCGCGCCGCCTGGAGCCGCAAGTTTTCTGCCGCGCCGACCAATCCCAAGGAATGGGCGCGCCAGGCGCGCTTCCTGCAAAGCCGCGGTTTTGCCGGCGACGTCGTCCGCCGCTTGCTCAAGCAGCCGCTGGAGGCCGCAGGCGAATGAAGTTCGACGCCGCCGACCAACTCCCTCTCGGCTATGACAGCGAAGCTGTGCCGCCGCCTGTCGTCGTGACTCCGGTCGCCACGCTCTCGGCCCACAATCTGCGCAAGAAGTACAAGTCGCAGACCGTGGTCACCGACGTCTCCTTCGAGGTCGCCGCCGGTGAGGTGGTGGGCCTGCTCGGGCCCAACGGCGCCGGCAAGACCACCTGCTTCTACATGATCGTCGGCCTGGTCGCCGCCGACGGCGGCGAGATCCGCATCGAAAGCGGCGAGGAGAAACTGCGCCTGACCCACATGCCGATCCACCAGCGCGCAAAACTGGGCTTGTCCTACCTGCCGCAGGAAAATTCCGTGTTCAGGAAGCTCACGGTGTCGGAAAACGTGCGCGCCGTGCTGGAACTGCAGGATCTCGACGACACCGCGATCGACGAGCGCGAAGAAACCCTGCTGCAGGAACTGCACATCACCCACATCCGCAAGAATCTGGCGGCCTCGCTCTCGGGCGGCGAACGCCGCCGGGTCGAGATCGCCCGCGCACTGGCGACCAGTCCGCGCTTCATCCTGCTCGACGAACCCTTTGCCGGCGTCGACCCGATCGCAGTGATCGACATCCAGAAGATCATCCGCTATCTCAAGGAAAGCGGCATCGGCGTATTGATCACCGATCACAACGTGCGCGAAACCCTGGGCATCTGCGATCGCGCCACCATCATCAACGCCGGCGAAGTGCTTGCCGCTGGACACCCGGCCGAGATAGTCGATAATGAAAGTGTGCGTCGGGTTTATCTCGGCGAGCACTTCAGAATGTGATGAAACAAGGACTCCAGCTCAGGCTATCGCAGCACCTGGCACTGACGCCGCAGTTGCAGCAGTCTATCCGGCTGTTGCAGTTGTCGACTCTGGAGTTGAATGCCGAGATCGACCAGGCCTTGCAGGAAAATCCCCTGCTGGAACGCGACGATCCCGGCGAGCCGGCTGCATTCACCCTCGGTGCCCCAGGCGATGGGCTGGCGACGCCGCAGACCGTAACGCCGACCGAAAGCGACGAACGCCAGGAACCGCGGGGCGGCGACGACGAAGGCTGGGGCATGGACTTTTCCGGCAGCCATGGCCAGCGCGATCCCAACGACGACGATCTCGACAGCGGCGAATCCCAGGCCAGTTCAAGCTCCTTGCGCGAACATCTGGCGACCCAGGTGGCGATGACCCAGTTGCCCGACCGCGAGCGGGCTCTGGTCGGCTTCCTGATCGAAGCCCTGAACGACGACGGCTACCTGACCCAGCCGCTGGACGAACTGATCGATCTGCTGGTCGCCGACGACGACGAAGTTCGCGAAGCCCTGCTGGAGGAACTCGGCATCGCCCTGCGCCATCTGCAGAACCTCGATCCGCCCGGCATCGGCGCGCGCAGCGCGCAGGAATGCCTGTCGCTGCAGCTGAAATTCCTGCCGGAATCGGCCTCGCGCCAATTGGCGCTGGCCATAGTCGACAAGCACCTCGAACAGTTGGCCGCGCGCGATTTCGCCCGCATCAAGAAATCCCTGGGCTGCGACGACAACGAGCTGCGCGAGGCGCAAGCCCTGATCCGCTCGCTCAACCCACGTCCCGGCGCGCAATACGCACCGATCGATACGCGCTATGTGGTGCCGGACGTGGCGGTGAAAAAACTGCAGGACCGCTGGGTCGTCAGCCTCAACCGCGAGGCCATGCCGCGCCTGCGCATCAACCGGCTCTACGCCGACATCCTGCAGCGCCACCGCGGCGGCAATGCGTCGTCGAGCGGACTGGCCAGCCAGTTGCAGGAAGCCAAGTGGCTGATCAAGAACGTGCAGCAGCGCTTCGACACGATCCTGCGGGTATCGCAAGCCATCGTCGACCGCCAGCGGGCCTTCTTCGACCACGGCGAAGTGGCGATGCGGCCGCTGACCCTGCGCGAGATCGCGGAAACCGTCAGCCTTCACGAATCGACCATTTCGCGCGTGACGACCCAGAAATACCTGGCAAGTCCGCGCGGCATCTACGAACTCAAATACTTTTTTGGCAGCCACGTCGCCACCGATACCGGCGGCGCGGCCTCCTCAACCGCAATTCGGGCGCTGATCAAGCAATTGGTCGGCGCCGAGGACGGCAAGAAGCCGCTCTCGGACGCCCGTCTTGCGGAAATCCTCGGCGAGCAGGGCATCGTCGTGGCGCGTCGCACCGTAGCGAAGTACCGCGAACTGCTCAATATCCCGCCGGTCAACCTCAGAAAAGTTCTCTGAGAAAATACTTCTGACAAGGAGACATCATGAATCTCAACATTACCGGCCACCACATCGAAGTCACTCCGGCCATTCGCGAATACGTCACCGGCAAACTCGATCGAGTATTGCGGCATTTTGATCAGGTGACCAGTTCGCACGTCATCCTGTCGGTTGAAAAGCTGCAGCAAAAAGCGGAAGTCACGCTACACGTCAAAGGCAAGGACATCTTCGCCGATGCCATCGACGCCGATCTTTACGCCGCCATCGACCTGGTGGCCGACAAGCTCGACCGCCAGGTGGTCAAGCACAAGGAAAAAGTCTCCAACCACAACCACGACAAGCGCCCGCAGGTCGAATAGGCCCGTAGCGGCAAGCTGGGCGCAGCGGCCGCGGCCGCGCGTCACGTCCCGGTGCACCTGCGCCGGAAACGGTATCCGCCGGATAGCGTTATACTGCGCGCCGCCGCAACCTTCGCCCATCGCCGAATTGCTTCCACCATGAACCAGATCGCCAGCCTGCTGCCACTCGACAACGTGGTGGCAAACCTCGACGCCAGCAGCAAGAAGCGCGTATTCGAGCAGGTCGGTATTCTTTTTGAAAATCATCACGGCGTCGCCCGCAGCACAGTCTACGACGCCCTGTTCGCGCGCGAAAAGCTGGGCTCGACGGGCCTTGGTCAGGGTATCGCGATCCCCCACGGGCGCATCAAGGGTCTCAAGGCCCCGCTCGGTGCCTTTGTCCGCCTCGAGTCGCCGGTGCAGTTCGACGCGCCGGACGGCAAGCCGGTTGGCCTGGTATTCGTGCTGCTGGTGCCCGAAGCAGCCAATGAGCACCATCTGCAACTGCTTTCCGAACTGGCGCAGATGTTCTCCGACCGGGCCTTTCGCGAACAACTCGCCACAGCCGCCGACAGCGCGGCGCTGCACGGCCTTTTTGCCAATTGGCACGCCAATTAGTCGTTTCCCAGCTGTTCGAACGTAACCGCGAGCGGCTGCAGCTCTCGTGGGTCAGCGGCCCCATGACGCGCTCGATATGCACCACCGAACATGTGGTGTCACCCGCCGACCTGATCGGCCACCTCAATCTGATGCACCCGGAACGCCTGCAGGTGATCGGCACGCCCGAAGTGGCCTGGTCGGCCCGCCACGCGGCGGAAAAAGTCTTCCATCACATGCAGGAAATCTACAACGCCAAGCCGCCCGCCATCATTGTGGCCGACGGCTGCGCGATCGACGACGGCGTGCGCAGCGGTTGCGAGGCCTCGGGCACGCCGCTGCTGCAAACCCCGCTGTCCTCGGCCTTCGTCATCGATACCCTGCGCGCCTTTGTCTCGCGCCAACTGGCCGAAACCGGCACCCTGCACGGCGTCTTCCTCGATGTACTGGGCATGGGCGTGCTGATCACCGGCGACTCCGGCGTCGGCAAGAGTGAACTCGGCCTGGAACTGATATCGCGCGGCCACGGCCTGGTCGCCGACGACGTCGTCGACGTCTCGCGCATCGGTTCCGACACGCTCGAAGGCCGCTGCCCGGAACTGCTCAAGGACTTCCTCGAAGTGCGCGGACTCGGCCTGCTCAACATCCGTACCGTGTTCGGCGAAACCGCCTGCCGACGCAAGATGCGCCTCAAGCTCATCGTCCATCTGCAGAAGCCGACGCCCGGCGTGCCGGAAGCCGCGCGCCTGCCGCTCGATGCGCAGACCGAGACCATACTCGGCGTGCCGATCCGCCGCGTCACCCTGCCGGTCGCTGCCGGCCGCAACCTCGCGGTGCTGCTGGAAGCCGCCGTGCGCGCCACGGTGCTGAAACTGCGCGGCATCGACAGCATGCAGGAATTCGTCGAGCGCCAGGAAGCCGCGCTGCGCGCCGACGGCGGCCAGGACCCGGTCAACTAAGGCCGCCCGCCGGCGTTAGATGGGCACGGCATTTCGCCGCCCACATGAATAGGGAGACTCACCATGCATAAACTGATCGCCGCCGCCATTGCCGCACTGTTCGCCGCCAATGTTGCACTGGCCCAGACCCCTGCCGCTCCAGCCAAGGCTCCCGCTGCTGCACCGGCCCCTGCCAAGGCTGCCGAGCCGGCGAAGGCTGCCGTAGCTGCCGCAGTTGCCAAGCCGGCGGCGGCGCCTGCCAGCGATTGCGAAGCCAAAGCGGTGAGCAAGGACGGCAAGCCCCTGCACGGCGCTGCCAAGGCAGCCTCGATCAAGAAGTGCCTGGGTGCCGGCAAGCCGGCCGACGCTGCCAAACCTGCCGGCACGCCTGCCGCCAAGGCCTCGGGCTGTGCGGAAAAGGCCGTCAGCAAGGAAGGCAAGCCGCTCGCCGGCGCCGCCAAGGCCACGTTCATGAAGAAGTGCGAAGCCGACGCGAAGGCCGCCAAGTAAGCCGCCGCATCCGGAACCGAAAGCCGGCCCCGCTTGGGGCCGGCTTTTTTATGTCCCGCCTCTACCGAGGCGGGACGGTATCCCAGCGATATGTCTCGTCACTTCCGGAAGGACGAGAACGGTATCCCCTTGTGGGATATGTCCCTGGCGCATCGCCGTCGCGCCAGCACCAACTCTTGTCGCAAGGCCCGAGTTCGCCGCCCCCTATGCAATGGGTTGCATTGCAACTCGTTGCATAGTATCTTGCGGGACATGTCGCTCGATCACGCATTGCTGGTTTCGCTGCTCGAAAAGCCCAGTTCCGGATACGAACTGGCACGCCGCTTCGACCGTTCGATCGGCTATTTCTGGCATGCCACGCACCAGCAGATCTACCGCGTGCTGTCGCGCATGGAAGAGGCCGGCTGGCTCGATGCCGAGGTCCAGCCCGGCGAGACGGCCCCTGACCGCAAGGAATATTCGGTCACCGCGACGGGACGCGACGAACTCGCGCGCTGGCTGGCCGAGCCGACCGATCCGGAAGGCGTACGCGACATCCTGATGGTCAAGCTGCGCGGCGCGGCATTCGGCGACGTCGCAAGCCTGATCCCGGAACTCGAACATCATCGCGCGGCCCACGCCAACCGGCTGACCTGTTACCGCGTCATCGAGACACGCGACTTCGCCGGTACGCTGGATCGCCAGCGCGCCCTGCAATACATGGTCCTGAAAAGCGGCATCCGCTTCGAACAGGGCTGGCTGGAATGGTGCGAGGAGGCACTGGGCCTGCT
>JAUYSD010000351.1 GCA_030696505.1 Sulfuritalea sp.
TAGCGGCTGGGGAAGCGGTGGATCGGCTCCAGCTTGTCGCCGTCGAGCACCGTGACGTGGTGGTCGCCGGTTTCGACCACGATGAACAGGTTCATCATGTCCACTCCCTGGAACACCGCGGCGGGTTTGGCCGGCAGGCTGCCGGGCGCGAAATAGACCACGCGCGAGGCCTTGATGTCGGCTTCCGCAAGAGTTGGCGCTGGCGACACGGCGGTATAGATGTAGTCGGCCAGCGCGGCGATCTCATCCTTGCTCAGGCGGTCGGCAAAGCCCAGCATCTGCGTCGCGGCGCGGCCTGCGGCAATCGTCTTGATCGCCTCGGGCTTCCTCAGCCGCGAGAGGCTTTCCGGCAGCAGCGCCGGCCCGGTCAGGCCGACCCGGCCGGGGCCGTGGCAGACCGCGCAATGCTGCTGGTAGAGCGCCGGGGCATCGGCGGCGGCGGCGGGAAGTGCAACAAGAGTCAACAGTGCAGCAACAGCCCACGCTGCACGACGGATGCGAAAAAAACGGCTGGCGAAGTCATGCCTCATGCTGTGGATCATCCCTGGTCGAAATTGGCGCGAGACGCTCCGTGAAGCATAGCCGAGAAACCGCGCCGAACCTTGATTTCGGCTAAGTCCGCCGGATTCAGAACTTGCCGTCGTCGAGCCTGAAAGGAAGATCCCCGGTCACCTGTTCGAAGGTGAGGATGCGCTTGCCCTTGTGGTCCTTGAGGAAGTCGGCAGCATCCTCTTTGCTCGCCAGCGGGACGAACTCGTGACCCATCGGACCCAGCACGTCCGAGCCGATCGCGTACCAGGCCTTGCGCGCGTCGATCGCCTGCAGATTGTAGAAATCGGTGACCCACAGCACGGCCATGTCCTCGCGCTTGTGCCCCGCGGCGTACTTTGCCGGCTCATGCCAGAACTTGAACATGTCCTTGGCGCCGTCGAAGTGATGAGCATGACCGTCCTTGTAGATGATGGTCGCCACCCAACTGGGATATTTCGAAACCAGCATGCCGCACACCGGGCAGAGATCCATCGACCCCGGCTTCGGCAGCTTCGCCGCGCCCTGCGCCAGCACCGCCGCGGGCAGCAGCGACGAGATCAGGGACAGGAGCAGCGCGCGGCGATTCACGGTGAGCTCAACCCTGCTTCTGCTGCATCATCTTTCGCCGCCGTTCGTCGCGGTTCTTGCGAATCTGCGCCACATCGGCTGCCATGTCCAGATAGGACTGCTTGATCGCCTCGTTGAAGTCGCCGAATTCCCCGCCGTGCTTCTGCCGGAACTGTTCCGCGACTTCCTTCGCAGCGAAGGAATGCTTGCTGCGCTTGGTCATCGCATGCTTGAGATCGGCGCCGATCAGATAGGTCAGCTTTTCCACCGGCACCAGCGGCCGCGGCTCGGCGGTGCTGCCGTAGTCCGGTCCCCAAATCGCCTTCGGCTCGCGGTCGATATTGACACCGAGGCTCAGGCCCAGGCAGTGGATCGAGCAGGTGCCGTCGACCAAGTCGTCGTTGTATTGCACCAGCATGCGGGTGCGGTGATGTTCCTCGCGGTCCATGCCGCAATAGGGACACTTCGGATACTTGTCCAGTTCGTTCTCCAGCGGCTTGGCATCCCCCGGCTTCTTCGGCGTGAATTGCGCCGGCGTGCCGTCCGTGACGCAGGCCTGCTGCGCCTGTGCGCCGCCGGCAGCAAGGCCGACGCCGGCGAGCAGGGAGAGTTTGAGGGCTTCGCGTCTGTCCACGATGGACTCCTTCAAGAATTGGAAATGTGCAGCGCAATATTAGGCGTCGCGAATGCACCATCCGTGCGGCATTTTGCCGCAGCGACGCGTTCCGGGTCCTGCATTCGAACGCGTCCTTGATGCCGATCAAAAACAGAACCATCAATGCCCCAACGCGACATCATGCCGCGCGGCGAAACGTCGCATGCGGCGTTTTGTCGCGCCGGGCAAGCGCCGGCAAACCGCAGAATCCACCCCTCGTCGATGCCGGAGTCGCTTCCCCAATGAATGCCCACGTTCGCCCAGCAAGCGCTGCCTCGCTCTGACACGCTGCCGATGGGTATTTTCTTTCCTCGTCCGCCCGATGCCGGCCACCCGGAGCGTCCGCTGTTCTCGCTGACCGGCGCGGCGGCGGCGCATGCGGTGCTGATCGCCTTCGTTGCCGTGATGGTGCCCGCGGAAGAGTTGAAAAATGCCATGCGGCCGATCGCGGTGCGCCTGGTCGAGATATTGCCGGAATTGCCCAAGCCGAAGCCCCCCAAGCCCCCCGAGACGCCGAAGCCGAGAAAGACCCTGCCGCCGCCTCCCGAACAGTTGCTGACATCCAGCGCGATCAGCGACGCTCCTTCGAGTTTTGTCGTGCCTCCCCAGCCGCCATCCCCGGCGCCCACCGCGCCGATCAACGTCGCGCCGGCGCCGGTGGCGATCACGGCGGCGCGTTTCGACGCCGACTACCTGGACAACCCGAAGCCGGTCTATCCCCATGCCTCGCGCCGCCTCGGCGAGCAGGGCAAGGTTCTGCTGCGCGTCCATGTCAGCGCCATGGGCCTGGCCGAGAAGGTCGAAGTCAAGGCCGGCAGCGGCTACGCGCGCCTCGATCAGTCCGCCCATGACGCCGTCAGCCGCTGGCGTTTCGTGCCCGCACGCCGCGGCGACCAGGCCATTGCGGCCTGGGTGCAGGTTCCGATCACCTTCCAACTGGAAAGCTAAACCACCATGCAAACTCAATTTGGTCTGATCCACTTCTGGCAACAGGGCGACATGGCGACCCATGCCACCGCCCTGATCCTGCTGTTCCTGTCCGTCATGAGCTGGGCGCTGATCGTCGGTCGCTTCGTGCGCCAGTTGCACATCAACCAGGCCATCGAACGCGCGCCGCAAGCCTTCTGGCAGGCCCGCACGCTGCCCGAGGCGATTGCCGCCATCGAGGCAGCCGACCGCACCGGCCTCTTCTCCGGCCTGGCGCATGTCGGTGCGCAGGCAGCCGAAAACTACCAATCCTCGGCCTGTCTCGGTGCGGGCGTCAGCCTCTCCGAATCCGTCACGCGGGCGCTGCGCAACCAGATGCTCTCTGCCCAGGCCAATCTGGAAGGCGGGCTCACCTTCCTCGCTTCGGTCGGGTCCACGGCGCCCTTCATCGGCCTGTTCGGTACCGTCTGGGGCATCTACCACGCACTGGTCGCGTTGTCCGGCTCCAGCAGCGTGGTGCTCGACAAGGTCGCCGGGCCCGTCGGCGAAGCGCTGATCATGACGGCGGCCGGCCTTTTCGTCGCCATCCCCGCCGTGCTGGCCTACAACGCGCTGACCCGCGCCAACCGCCTGGTGATGGCACAGCTGGACGGCTTCGCCCACGACCTGCACGCCTTCTTTGCGACCGGCGCCCGTCGCGCCGCGGTGAAAGGCAAGACCGTCATCGCATCCGCCGCCGCACCCGCCGCCGTGGCGCGGCAGGCTGCCTGAGACCGCCATGTCTTTCGGTTCCTTCAGCGAGGGCGGCGTCACCCAGCCCATGGCGGAGATCAACACCACGCCCCTGGTGGACGTGATGCTGGTGCTCCTGGTCATATTCATCATCACCATCCCGGTGCTGCACCAGGCCGTGCCCATCGACCTGCCGCGTGTGAGTTCGCAGAAAGTCGAGGACAAGCCGGTGGTGATCCAGCTCGCCCTCGACGCCGAGGGCCGCTACCACCTCGACGGCGCGCTGACCGGCCGTAGCGAACTGGAGAGCCACTTCGCCGCGACTGCCAGCCGCGATCCGGAACTGCACCTGCGCGCCGATCGCGGCACGCGTTACGAAAAAGTCACCGACATCCTGGCAGCCGCGCAAAGGGCCGGCATCAATCGCATCGCCTTCGTTACCGAAAGCAGGGAATGACATCACGAACATCAATCAATCGGGAATTCCTCATGATCGGCAAGCTCGCCGCCCCGCGGCGCATCCGGCATCCCCTGACCCTGGCAGTTGCCGCCGCACTCGGTGTCATTTGCCCGGGCGTTTTCGCGGCGGAGGAAGGCGATGTCAGGCTCAAGGAGGTTTCCGTTTCGGCGGAATCGGCCAGGCCGGCGGCGCCCGCCCATGTTCCATCAACCACCGAAAGCGTGACCAGGAAGCAAATTGCGGAAAGCGTAAATTCGGTGTCGTCGGCCGGCGCGCTCCTGTACCTGCCGAGCGTTCACGTTCGCGAACGCTTCATCGGCGACGTCAATGGCGGCCTGGCCATGCGCATGTACGGCGTCAACTCCAGCGCCGAAACCATCGTCTATGCGGATGGGCTGCTGCTCTCGAACCATCTGGTGAATAGTTGCTGTCCCGGTCCGCGCTGGGGCCTGGTATCGCAGGACGCCATCGACCGGGTCGATGTCATGTATGGCCCCTTCTCCGCGTTGTATCCGGGAAACTCGGTGGGTGGCGTGGTGCTGATGAGCTCACACATGCCGGCCCGGTTCGAAGCGCACGCCAAGCTGGATACCTTCGGCCAGAACTTCAAGCTGTACGGAACGGACAAGAACTTTAGCGGAACGCATGGCGCCGCGACCGTCGGCAACAAGGCCGGCGACTGGTCGTTCCGCGTGAGCGTCGATCGCCTCGACAACCACAGCCATCCCACCGATTTCTCCGCCGCCACGGCCAAGACGGGAGCACCCGCGGCGGCGGGACAATTCACGGTGGTCACCGGCGCGCATTTCGACACCAACATCGCCAACAGTCCGCGAGTCAACGCCGCCGCCACCAGCATGGACCATACCGTGAAGGACGACGGCACGATCAAGCTGGCCTACGACTTCTCGCCGACGCTGCGCGCCACCTATACCCTGAACGTCTGGCAGAACACCTCCGACAAGCTGGTCGAAAGCTACCTGAGCGATATCGCCGGCAACACGATTTACGGCACCAAGACGGCCTCCGGCGTCTACAGCTATGTGCGAATCGATGGCAAGGACTATTCGGTGACGGCGCCAAGCATCAGTCACGCCGAGGCCGAGTACCACCTGCACGGCCTGTCCGTGAAATCGCAGAGCGGCGGAATCTGGGACTGGGAACTGGCGGCCAGTCACTTCAATCAGAACAAGGACGTCACCCGCGCGTCCTCGGGCAACTTCGGCACCACGCCGAGCAGCGATGCCAGCGCCGGAACCATCGCCTTTGCGGATGGCACGGGTTGGCAGAACCTCGACCTGCGCGGCGAATGGCGACCCGACGGCAACCTGAAAAGCCGGCACCAGGTGAGTTTCGGTTTTCACTCGGATACCTACAAGACCA
>JAUYSD010000367.1 GCA_030696505.1 Sulfuritalea sp.
GGCACTTGTGTTTGGCCGGGGTGCCATGCATTGTCTAGACGCCGATGACAGCCGGTCGCTGTCAATCGTACTTGCCGCGCCTTGATCGCTATAATTTGGCCGTCTGCCTGTTATGGCCCGCACAAAGGCCGTGACCTTATCGACAATCCTCCGAGCACAGGGGGAAGTCGGGTTCAGAACACAATACTCTGGGGAAGCAATGGGGGAGTCTCAGTTCCGGCGCTGGCATCGAGGATTCACGCTGCTCGAACTGCTGGTCGTGATGGTCATCATCGGCTTGTTGGCGGGTTTCGTCGCACCGAAATACTTCGCCCAAGTCGGCAAGGCAGAAAGCCGCACGGCACAAGCGCAGGTCCAGGCCATCAAGCGCGCAATTGAACAGTATCGGCTCGACACCGGTCATTTCCCGACCACCGAAGCCGGCCTTGCCGCGCTGACCAGCCGCCCTCCCGGCGAAAAGAAATGGACCGGCCCCTACCTGGAAAAAGCTGCGCCGCTCGATCCCTGGGAGCGACCCTACGTCTACAAGTCACCCGGCGACCATGGCGATTTCGACCTCGCTTCCTACGGCAAGGACGGCCAGCCCGGCGGCAGCGGCGAAACTGCCGACATCACGACCTGGTAAGCGCCCATGCGGTATGCCGTCAGAGCGCTGCGGCAGGGGCGTGAACTTGTCTCCCTGGCCATCGACGCCGGGGATGAAGCCGATGCGGCCGCACAGACGCGGCGGCGCGGGCTGGTGCCGCTCTCGGTTTCCGGCGAACGCACCTTGGGTCGACTGCGCCGCACAGGCGCCAAGACCTTCGACGTGGTGCTGTTCTCCCAGGAATTGCTGGCGCTGCTGCAGGCCGGCATCAACATCGTCGAAGCCATCGAAACCCTCCTCGAAAAAGAACATCGCGACGACTCGCGCCAGGTGCTGGAGCGGATCAACCGGATGCTCGGCGAAGGCAAGCCGCTGTCCGTCGCGCTGGCATCGCAACCCGAGCATTTCACACCTCTATACGTGGCGACGGTGCGCGCCAGCGAGCGCACCAGCGATCTCGACCAGGGCCTCACGCGCTACGTCGCCTACGCCAAGCAGATCAACGAAATCCGGGCCCGCCTGATCAGCGCCTCGATCTATCCGGCGCTGCTTATCGGCGCCGGCGGGCTGGTGGTCCTCTTTCTTCTGGGTTACGTCGTGCCGCGCTTCGCAAAGATATACAGCGACCTCGGTGAGCGCCTTCCGGCGATGTCGCGGATATTGCTCTACTGGGGGCAACTGGTCGAGCAATGGGGTACGTTGCTGCTGCTGGGCGCCGCCCTCGCCGGTGTCGGACTCTGGCGCGCCCTGGCTTCCCCCGTGCTTCGCCAGCGACTCATAGATCGAATCTGGAGCCTGCCGGCGGTCGGCCTGCGCCTGCGCCTGTATGAGCTGACGCGCTTCTATCGCACGCTGGGCATGCTGCTGCGCGGCGGCATTCCGGTGGCGACCGCGATCGACATGGTGGTCGACCTGCTGCGGCCGGGCTATCGCGAGAATCTGGTTGCTGCCGTCGCGCAGATCCGCGAAGGCTTGCCGATTTCGTCGGCGCTCTTGGCCAACAACCTGACCACGCCGGTGGCGGTGCGCATGCTGCGGGTGGGCGAGCGCGGCGGCCAGATGGGCGAGATGATGGAGCGCATCGCCGGCTTCTACGACGAAGAACTCGAGCGCTGGGTCGAGCGCTTCACGCGCATTTTCGAGCCGGTGCTGATGGCCGTCATCGGCTTGGTGATCGGTATCGTGGTGGTGCTGATGTACCTGCCGATTTTCGAACTGGCGGGCAACCTGCGATGAGCGCAAGTTCCATCCAGGCAGCGCTGGCGATCGCGCGCGCCGACGCTCAGGAGTCTGGCGTCGCGTTGATGGAGGCGCTCGAAGCCCGCCTCGCGCTCCCGGCCGACGAATTCGTCGCGGCCGTGGCGCGGGCGCTCGACCATCGTCCCTTCACAGCAGCGGAGCTGCATCGCATGGCGGGCGCCTTCGACGTGATCCCCTATGCGGAGTCCGCGCGTCGCGTTTGCGTCGCCTTGCGCGACGACAAGGGCGAGCTTTCTCTGGTGGTTGCGGATCCGTTCAACGAGGCGCTCCGGCGCTGGGCCGAGGACGCCGTCGCCGAGCGCTTCCGCTGGGGCCTGGCGCATGCGGCCGATCTGGGCGCCTACCTGGTGCGCCACGAGGACACGCTGCACGCCATGGATGGCGCGCTGCCGGCGCAGGACGCGATGGTCGATGGCGACGAACGGGTGGAGACGCTCTCGCTGCGCAGCATCGGCGAGCACGACAGCCCGGTCGTCAAGCTGGTGCACTCGACGCTTTACGACGCGCTTAAAGCCGGCGCCAGCGACATCCATCTCGAATGCACGCCGGCTGGCTTGAGCATCAAGTACCGCATCGACGGCGTCCTGGCGCACAACACGACCATGCCCGGCGTGCAGTTCGCGGAACAGGTCATTTCGCGCATCAAGGTGATGTCGGAACTCGACATCGCCGAGCGGCGGGTGCCGCAGGACGGGCGCTTCAAGGTGCTGATCAGCGACCGCGCCGTCGATTTTCGCGTCTCGATCATGCCCAGCATCTTTGGCGAAGACGCGGTGCTGCGCATCCTCGACCGGCGCGCGCTGACCGATCACGTCGCCGGCCTGCGCCTCGAAGCGCTGGGTTTCGATGCGCCGATGATTTCCCAGTTGCGTGCGCTGGCCGAAGAGCCCTACGGCATGCTGCTGGTCACCGGCCCGACCGGCAGCGGCAAGACCACCACGCTGTATGCCGCCGTCTCGGAGATCAACCACGGCCGCGACAAGATCGTCACCATCGAGGACCCGGTCGAATACCAGTTGCCCGGCGTGCTGCAGATTCCCGTTAACGAAAAAAAGGGTCTGACCTTCGCGCGCGGCCTGCGCTCCATCCTGCGCCACGATCCCGACAAGATCCTGGTCGGCGAGATCCGCGACCCGGAGACTGCGCAGATTGCCGTGCAGGCGGCGCTGACCGGACACCTGGTGTTCACCACGGTGCATGCCAACAGCGCCTTCGACGTGATCGGCCGCTTCCTGCACATGGAGGTCGATCCCTACAGCTTCGTCTCGGCGGTGAATGGCATCGTCGCCCAGCGTCTGGTCCGGCTGCTGTGCCCGGATTGCGCGGATGACAGCAGCCCGGATGTCGAACTGTTGCGCAAGTCGGGCATCACCCCGGCGCAGGGCGACGAAATCCGCTTCCGCATTGGACGCGGCTGCGGCAAATGTCGCGGCACGGGCTACCGCGGGCGCCACGCCATCGCTGAGCTGCTGCTGCTCAACGACGATCTGCGCGAACTGATCATCGACAAGGCGCCGGCGCGCCGCATCAAGGAAGCCGCCGCCGGCAGTGGCACCCGCTTTCTGCGCCAGGCCGCGCTCGACGTGGTGCGCAGCGGCGCGACGACTCTTGAGGAAATCAATCGTGTCACGCTGGCGGCCTGAACGCATCCGCCTCGCGCTGCATGCGGACCGTGCCGCGCTGGTCCGTCTTGGCGGTCGCCAGCGGCGTTCCGTGGCTGCGACCCAGATCGTGTCGTTTCCGGTTGATGCCCGGGAACCGGGACGGATTGGCGAGGCGATCGGCAAAGCCTTGAGCCTGCCCGAATGGCGCCATGGCGCCATCGAGATCGTGCTTTCCCACGCCCTGTGCAAGCTGGCCCTGGTGCCGGGAGGCATCGACGTGCGCGGCCGCACGGAAGAGGAAGCGTTATACCGCAGCTGTCTCGAAGAGGCGAATGGCGAGTTGCTGGCCGGCTGGCGGATAGCAGTCGCCGAGGCGCCCACCCATCTACCACGGCTTGCCTGCGCCATTGATGGCGCATTGATCGACGCGCTGGATTCGGCGGCCGCATCGTCGGGCGGCCGGATCGTGTCGCTGCGCCCGCTGCTGGTCGATGCCTACAACGCGCGCCGCGGCGAAATGGCGAGTGGTCGGTTCGGCTTGATCACGGTGGAGCGTGAGCGTTGTTGCCTGGCGCGAATCCAGGACGGGGTTTGGCAGAGCCTGCGCGTGCGGCGCCTGTTCGATGATCCGGAAACGGAGCTGGCGAGCCTGCTGCGGCAGGAACGCGTGCTGGCCGGCGACGAACCCGCGGCGGACGGACTGCTGCTTTGCGCGCCGAATCACCCGCAACTGCGGCTGCCGGCCGGCTTCGCGCCGGCGCCGCTGAAGGAACTGCCTGGACGTGGTGTCACTGCCGCCGAGGCGGTCGACTTCGGCATGGCGCTGGAGGGACTGCGGTGAGCGCCCCCCTGCTCGAGCTTGACTTCAAGCCCCGCCGGCGCCCCTCGCGGGCCGGCATGCTGCTGCTGGCCGCCGGGCTGGGTGCGGGCGTGCTGTCCTGGGCGGAGTACCGCACGGCCAACGAGGAACTGGCAAATCGCATTCATACGCTGGAGAGCGCCCAGCGCGCGACCCGACCGACGCACGCCGCACCGCTGCCGAACACCGATCCGCAGCACATGAACCGGGTTCTGGAGCGCCTGACCTTGCCTTGGGAAGGTTTCTTCGACGCTTTGGAGTCGGCCGCGGTCGAGTATGCAACGCTGATTGCGATCACCCCCGACACCGCCCGCGGCAGCGTCCAGATTCGCGGTGAAGCACGCGACATCGGCGTCGTCGTGTACTACGTCAGCAAGCTCGAAAGTGGCGGATTCTTCCGCGACGTCGATCTGGTCGAACATGAGCGCGGCACGCAGAACGCCGATTTGCCCCTGCGTTTTCTGATCACGGCGCGCTGGACGCCGGCTGTGGAGAAACCATGAGCCCGCTGCGCGCCACCCTCGAATACCACGCCCGCCGCGCCGGAATCGCCGGGGCGGTGGGTCTCTTCATCCTGACCCTGCTGCCGGGTTTCTACTGGATGACGATCAAGCCAGTGCATGACGAGGCCACCCGCCTGGCGTCGCGCATCGAGGCGGCCGGCAAGCGCCCGCAAGATGCCGAAGCGGCCCCGCTCAGCCGCAACGAGAGAATCCGCGCCTTCGTCGAGTTCTTCCCCGAACGCAAACACGTGCCGCACTGGATCCAGCAGATACACACGGTCGCCGACAAGGAAGGCATTGTCCTGGAGCGTGGCGATTACCGGCGCCCGACGGGCGACGGTCCGCTCCCCGTTCCCGTCAAAATCACCCTCCCGGTCAAGGGCAGCTACGCGCAGATTCGCCGCTTCATCACCGCCACGCTGGCTGAAGTGCCGACGCTTGCGCTCGACGAAATTTCGTTTCAGCGGCAAAACGCACGCGACCCGAAGATCGAAGCGCAGATCCGTTTCACCTTGTACGCGGGGGACAAGTGATGCGCCTGTCTCCTCGCACGCGCAGCATCCTGCTCGCCCTGACCCTCGCCGCGACGCTGGCCGCAGCGTTCGCACCGGAAGACACTTCGCCCGCTAGGTCAGGCAAGACCGCCATCGTCGCCCAGGCGCCGCGCCGCCAGATCGTTGCCGAGCCGCCAGCGGATGTACCGGACATCGTGTTTCGCCGACAGGCGACGGCGTCGCCGCAGGCCGATCCGTTCAGCCCGACTGCCTGGGTGCCGGCGCCGCCACCGGTCAAGGCTGAACCGCCACCACCACCCATGGCGCCGCCCTTTCCCTACACCTATCTTGGCCGGGTGGACGATGCCGGCAAGGCCTCCGTCCTGGTCGGCCGTGCCGACAAGAGCGTCACCGCACAAGCCGGCGACCTCATCGACGGCGTCTGGCGCGTCGACAAGATCACCGAGCGCAGCGTTGAACTCATTTACCAGCCGCTCGGGCAGCGGCAAACCCTTTCCGCCGGGAGCGAACAGTGAACCGTGTATCAGTGCTATTCATCGCCATGGCGCTCGGCCTCGCGGGCTGCGCCAATGATGCGACCTTCCGCCGCGGACAGGAATTGCTCGCCGGCGGGGACACGGTCGAAGGCCTGGCCACCCTGCAGCAGGCAATGCGCGAGGCGCCCGACAACCACGAATACCGCAACGCCTACTTCCGCCAGCGCGAACTCCAGATCGGCCAGATGCTGGCCCAGGCCGATACCGCGCGACAAGCCGGTCAAGGGCAAATCGCCGAAGCCACCTATCGCAAGGTGCAGGAGATCGAACTCAACAATGAGCGTGCGCGCGCCGGGCTCGCCGCGATCGAGATGGACAAGCGGCATCGCGACCGCCTGGTCGACGCCGAGGCGCTGCTCAAGGCCGGCAAGGTCGAGGCCGCCGACAATACCGTGCGCAGCGTCCTGTCGGAGAATCCCGCGCAGCGCCAAGCGCGCCAATTCAAGCGACGCATCTCCGAACGCAGCGTCGCCGATGACGAGCGTTCCCCCACCTTGCGCGCCGGCTTCGCCCGGCCGGTGAGCGTCGATCTTCGCGATGCGCCGGTAAAGACCGCCTTCGATCTGCTCAGTAGGGCCTCAGGCATCAACTTCGTCCTCGACAAGGAAATCCGGCCGGACACCAAGACCACCCTGACCGTCAAGAACACGCCGGTCGAGGATGTCCTGCGCCTGGTCATCACCACCAGCCAGCTCGACTACAAGGTACTCAACGACAACACCTTGCTGGTCTTCCCCAATTCGGCGTCCAAGATCAAGGACTACAAGGATCTGATGGTCAAAGGTTTCTATCTGGCCCATGCCGACGCCAAACAGATCGCCAACACGATCAAGACCCTGGTCAAGACCAAGGACTTGATCGTCGACGAGAAGCTCAACTACATCGCCATGCGCGACACGCCCGAGGCGATCCGCATCGCCGAGCGCCTGATCGCCGCGCAGGACCTGCCCGAGCCGGAAGTGCTGCTTGAGCTGGAAGTGCTCGAAGTCGGTGTCAACCGGCTCATGGAGCTCGGTATCCGTTATCCCGAGCAGGTGAGCTACAGCGTTGTCGGCGCCGACAACGTCGCCGGCACACTGCGGCTACCCGAATGGCAGAACCGTAATTCCAGCCTGGTTCGCATGAGCATCACCAACCCGGCGCTGATCCTCAACCTGCGCAAGACCGACTCCGACACCAATCTGCTGGCCAATCCGCGTATTCGGGTCAAGAACCGCGAGAAGGCCAAGATCCACATAGGCGAGCGCGTTCCGGTGATTACCACCACCTCGACGGCGAATGTCGGTGTTTCGGAAGCGGTGAATTACCTCGACGTTGGCCTCAAACTTGAGGTGGAGCCGAATATTTCGCTGGCCGACGATGTCGCGATCAAGGTGGGACTGGAAGTCAGCAACATCCTTGAAACCATCACACGGGCCTCCGGCCTGCAGACCTACCGCCTCGGCACGCGCAACGCCACCACGGCCCTGCGCCTGCGCGACTCGGAAACCCAGGTGCTGGCCGGCCTGATTCAGGAGGACGAGCGCCGCAGCGCCAACAAAGTCCCCGGACTTGGCGACCTGCCGATCCTCGGACGCCTGTTCTCAAGCAACAACAACACCAACATCAAGACCGAAATCGTGCTCCTGATCACGCCGCGCATCGTGCGCAATCTCTCGCCGGGTGAAGCCGGAACCACTGGCTACTTCTCCGGCACGGAATCCACGATCGGGGCTCCACCGCTGCGTCTCAAGTCGAACGAGCCAGCAGTTGGAGCCAAGCCAGTGGCGGCTGCTATGCCGCAGGCGATCTCGCAACCGACTCCTGGCGTGGCAGTCGAGACTACTGTTGTCGTTGGAGAGACGGTTCCTGCACAAGCGTCCGCGACCAACGCGACGCCTGCTGCACCGTCGCAGACCGATGCCGCCGGCAAGCCCGTGGCGCCGCTTCCCTCCGCCTTCGCCGCGCCGGCCGCCAAGCGCTGATATGGTTTGTAGGCGGCAGCCCGGCTTCACGCTGATCGAGATGCTGGTCACGTTGGCCATTGTCGCCATCCTCTCCACCTTACTGTTGCCGCTGGCGGAGACCACGGCTCGGCGCACCAAGGAACAGGACCTCAAACACGCACTGCGCCAGATTCGCGACGGGCTGGATGCCTACCGTAAGGCAGTCGACGAAGGCCGGCTTGGCGCCACGGCCGATCGATCCGGTTATCCGCCCAGTCTCGATGTGCTCGTTACAGGCCTCGAAGACCAGAAGGATCCCAAGCGGCGCAAGCTCTACTTTCTGCGCGCGATTCCGCGCGATCCCTTCGCCGATCTTGGGATCAGCGCCGAGGAAAGCTGGGGCAAGCGCAGCTATGCCAGCGCGCACGACGACCCGCGCGAGGGCGACGACATCTATGACGTGTACTCGCGCAGCACTGCGATCGGCCTCAACGGCATCGCTTACCGGGAGTGGTAGTGATGGCGCGCCGCGGATTCACGCTGATCGAACTGCTGGTCGTGATGACCATCGTCGCGATCCTGCTGACCCTGGTTGCGCCACGGTACTTCCGACACGTCGACAACTCCAAGGAGGTTGTTCTGCGGCAGAACCTCGAACAGGTGCGCGACGCCATCGACAAGTTCCGTGCCGACAGCGGCAAGTTGCCATCCTCGCTGGAGGATCTGGTGGACAAGCGCTATTTACGCGGCCTGCCGATCGATCCGATCACGGAGAGCAACGACACATGGACTCTCGTTCCGGCGAAATCCGGCGAGCCGACCGGGCTCGCCGACATCCGTAGCGGCGCGCCGGGAAAGGCCGCCGACGGCAGCCTCTATGCCGACTGGTAGTTCAATGCTGCGGCGCCAGGGCGGCTTTACCTACCTCGCCATCCTGTTCGTGGTCGCCGTACTGGGAGTCGGGCTTGCGGCGGTGGGCGAAGTCTGGGACACCGCCAGCAGGCGCGACAAGGAGCGGGACCTGCTCCAAGCCGGCCGCGACCTGCGAGACGCGATCGGACGCTACTACACGGCGCCGTCGGGCGGCACCGCGCGCTATCCGTCCAGCCTGGAGGATCTGCTCAAGGACAACCGAGTCCCAAATATCCGCCGTCATATGCGCCGCATTCCGGTTGATCCGATGACAGGCAAGCCCGACTGGGCCACGCTCGGCGCGCCGGGGGGCGGCATTGCCGGGGTGCATAGCCGATCTGAAGACGAGCCGCTCAAGACCGCCAATTTCGATCGCGGCGAGGATGGGTTCGAGGGTGGGAAGAAGTATTCGGAGTGGCGTTTCATGTTTGTCCCGGATCCGAAAACGACGCTGCCGGCGATTAAGGCGGCTCGGTAATATCCCGTGGATTGCTGGCGAGTGCAGGCGCCTGTGCGGTTGGATCGCCAGGTTTAGCGTTGTGTCGGGGAGACTTTCCTTGGTAGCATCGGTTCCCAGTTCTGACAACTGCCGGTAGGCCCACTTCACGATGTATGCCATCCAACGTTATCGAGCCGCGATCAAAGCCTGGTGCTGGCGAGTCAACTTCAGGCGACAAGGAAAATTCTATTCCAAGACCTTTTACGACTTGACCTGCGGTGGGTCGAAGGAGGCGAAGGCGGCGGCCATGGCTTGGCGAGACGAACAACTGGCGGCAATCAAGGCACTCACCCTGATCGAGTTCCACCAGCAAAAGCGCTCGAATAATTTGAGCGGGGTGCCGGGGGTCCATTTTCATAAGACGCCCGCCCAACCTCTGGGCTTTTGGCAGGCCAACATCAAGACCAAGGATGGCAAGCGCGTGGCCAAGTCTTTTTCGGTACGCAAATATGGCGAACGGGAAGCGTTCCGCCTAGCTGTCGCCGCTCGATCCGAACTTCTGGCCAAGGTCGAGAACCGACCTTACCTGTATCACGCCGTGGCCAAACGGCTCTCCAAGCAGTAATAAATGGGTTTTCGGACGACTCACTTCAACGCTTGCGCGAGGTCTTTGTCCGTTACCTTCCCGGAGCGATGCAGCCAGAGCAGGATCAAGAGGGGCTTTGGAATATTGCGCCCGGATTCGTAGCGGGATCCGCCCGATTGGGTGACGCCGTAGCGTGCCCAGAAATCTCTCTGGTTAAGGCCTTCTTTGGTGCGCGCATTCGCGATGTCGGAAAAATCGAGTTTCTTCTTGCGGGCCACGGCGATCTCCTTTATAGATGGCTCAAAACGCAAATGCTAACTCAATACATGAAGAATTGGTATGCCACAATTCTGCGGTGTTCGTAGAATGCACGCATGCAGGACAACAGAATTCTCGCTTTCCAACTCGGCGGGCAAGCATGGCGCTTGGATTGGTTGGGAGACGTTTCCTATCGTCGCCAACTTCGTTACACCCAGCCCTTTATCAGGGTCGCACTGTCAAAGGTCTCGCTTGATCCCGACGGCAAGTCGGTATATCCGACGACCTTTGAGCGCGCGCCTGAACAAATTCCTGCATCAGTCCCGGTAAGCCTGCTTGCCGGACTGAGGATAGGCACGATCTGGCAGGACGGGGTAATGGTGGCCGATCCTGGTATACCAGCGAGACCTTCTCATTTGCGGCGAGCAAGGGCGCGACGACGCTGATTAAGTCCTGCGTCAAAAGTGGCGAGCAGACCTTTCTGCTTCCGTTCGATGCGCATATGCTTCTCGGCCCACTCGGCCCTTGGGCCGAAAGCGAAAACTGAGGCGGATGGCCGCAAGATAATGGTAAGGTGTATGAATCTGGGGAAAGACCATAGACATACTGCCTTAGGGACGCATGAGGATGCTGATATACCTAACCGGTGCACCCGCGACGGGGAAGACTACGCTTTGCCGCTATCTCGAGCAACGCATCCCCGGCTTGCAGCACATCGCTTATCGCGACCTGCTGATGGCCCATGTTGCCGACAGGTATCGCAACCTGACCATAGAAACACTTCGCGAAGCGCCTTCCCAGTTCGTAACACGTGCCGACGTCGATGCCACGGATAGGAAATTGATCGGCATCGTCGCAGAGCTGCGGAAGCAAAAGCATGTTCTCGTGGACAGCCATCCGATGTCCAAGGAGCCATACGGATTCCGGATTACTCCGTTCACGCCGAAGCAGATCTCACTGCTTGCCCCGGATGTAATAGTCTGCCTGTATGCAGACCCGGCTGAAATCTCCAGACGCATCCGCGCAAATGCAGAAGGACGTCCAGTACCGTCAGAGTTTGAGCTCTCTCTGCAAATAACCCAGCAAGCATCGGTGGCGACTCAATATGCCTATACGCTCGGGAAAGCGTGCCACATTCTGAACAGCGCTATGGCCGTTGAAGAGCTAGGCAAGGCGGTTTGTCGAATCGCCAGGATCCCGGACTAGGCGAACAGCAATTCCTTGTTCTGCGCGCAATCTTGACGGAGCGCCAAAGCGGCCTTCTTCAGCTTTCGAACACTACCCCTCCAATCCTCGTCCGTCTTTGCACGGCAGGACTTCTCAT
>JAUYSD010000056.1 GCA_030696505.1 Sulfuritalea sp.
AGGACGGGAGGGGCGGGCCCATTTGCCAGCCCGCCGCGTATCGAAAGCGCGATATTCCATGTTGCGAGGTGGCTGATCGAAGGCATGAGCGTTAGGTCAGAACAATATCACGCCGCGTGCATTGCGCCCCTCGGCGAGGTCGGCGAAGGCCTGCGGCGCTTCCTCGATGCCGTAGGTGCGCGTGATCAGTTCATCGAGCTTGAGTTTGCCGCTGCGGTAGAGGCCGATCAGGCGCGGGAAGTCCTGCTGCGGGCGGGCCGAGCCGAAGTAGCTGCCTTTCAGCGTCTTCTCTTCGAAGGTCAAGGTCGCGGTGCGGATCGTGGTCGTGTCCTTGGGGCCGGCGACGCCGACCACCACCGCCGTGCCGCCCTTGCGCAGGCAGCCGTAAGCTTGCGCCGCGACCTCGCCGAAGCCGACGCATTCGAAGGCGTAGTCGGCGCCGCCCTCGGTCAGCTTCTTCAGGGCCTTGACGATGTTCTCCTCGTTCTTCGGATTCGCCGTGTGCGTCGCGCCGAACTGTTTCGCCATTTCCAGCTTGGCATCGGAGGTATCGACCGCGACGATGATGCGCGCGCCGGCGATGGCGCAGCCCTGGATCGCATTGAGGCCGACGCCGCCGCAGCCGAAGACCACGGCCGCCGAGCCCGGCTCGACTTTCGCCGTGTTGACCGCGGCGCCGACCCCGGTCATCACGCCGCAGCCGATCAGTGCGGCCTTGTCGAGCGGCATTGCGGCGTCGATTTTCACCACGTTGTCGACGTGCAGCGTGGCGTACTCGGCCATCACGCCGCAGCCGGAGAAAATGTTGAGCGGCTTGCCGGCGGCATCCTTGAAGCGCGTCGTGCCGTCGGGCAGCGTGAAGCCGGCCTTGGCGGCCTGGTCGCAGAGCTGCGGGCGGCCGGTCTGGCAGTAGCGGCATTTGCCGCACATGCTGACGAAGGAGCTGACCACATGATCGCCCAGCGCGAAGCCGCTGACGCCTTCGCCGACCGCGACGATGCTGCCGGCGCCTTCGTGGCCCAGCACCACCGGCGGCGGCAGCGGCAGCGTGCCGTTGGTGGCGGACAGGTCGCTGTGGCAGACGCCGCAGGCAGCGAGCTTGATCATCACTTCGCCGCGCTGCGGCGCATCGACGCTGACGGTTTCGACGACGACGGGTTTGCCGACTTCGCGGCAAATGACGGCACGGGCTTGCTGGGTCATGATGGTTTCCTCGCTGAAAAAGTGAACAGGCAGATGGAACTATTCCTTGTACCAGACCAGTTGCTGGGTGGTGGCGAGCAGTGTGCCGTCGCTGCTCCAGACGTGGCCGTGGTGGTCGAAGTGGCCATCGCTGAAGGCCTGGGCCTGGGCCACGGCGAGCAGCGGCGCAGCGCCCTGGCGGCTCAGTGCTTCTTCACCGGCATGGAAGTAGATGTTGATCGAGACCGTACCGATCGGCACGAAATCCGGGCGGCGCAGGAAGATGCGCGGCAGGAAGGAATCGCACAGCGCGGTCAGTGAGGCGAAGTCGAGCGGGCGCGGCGGATTGTCGGCGACCCAGACCTGGGAGAGGCTGTCTTCATTCACGGCGAAGGGCTTGCCGCGCACGATGCGGAACTCATAACGCTGGAGAAAGCCCGTGGCCTTGCGCGGCGGCGCGACTTCGCATTGTTCGGCCGGCGGCACGGCCGGCGCCGTGGCTTCGACCAGGCTCCAGGTTTCGCGGCGCAGGGCGCAGATGGCGATGGCCTGGGCCAGCACGCGGCCGGCCTGCGAGAGGCGGATCGCCCAGTGCTGGCTGTTGCGGTTGGCGCGCACCAGTTCGGTGTCGATGGCGAACTCGCCGGCCGCGATCGGCGCCAGGAAATTCAGCGTGAAGGCCAGCGGCGTGCCGCGCCGTTCGGGATGGTCGAGCATGGCCTGCATCATGGCGCCGGCCGTGACGCCGCCATAGGGGCTGACCATGTTCCAGTAGTCCTCGCTGGTGCGGCCCAGCCAGCGGTCGGGCGGCTCGTGCGTCAGCGCGATGGCGGTGTCGAAGGGATGCGGATTCACTGGACGGCTCTCCCCCCGGCCCCCTCGCCGAGCGAGGGGGTGACAATGGTTCGCCGCTGCGCGGCTCCGTGTGATGACTGGCGCCTCTTCGGGCGGCCGTGCGGGGCGCTCATGCTCATATCTTGCGCGAACGGCCGCTCCAGTAAGCATCGCGGATCTTGCGCTTCTGCAGCTTGCCGTTGTCGTCGCGCGGCAGCGCCGCAACGATGTCGATGCGGCGCGGCACCTTGTAGCCGGCGATGCGTTCGCTGAGCGCCATGCGGATGGTCTCTGCATCCAGCGTGGCACCGGCTTCGGCCACCACCTGCGCTGCCAGCGACTCGCCGAATTCGTCGTCGGGGATGCCGACCACGGCGCAGTCGGCGACGCCGGGCAGGGTGATCAGCACATGCTCGATCTCGGCCGGGTAGATGTTCACGCCGCCAGAGATCACCATGTCCGCGGCACGATCGCAGACGAAGAGGAAGCCCTCGGCGTCCACGTAGCCCATGTCGCCGACGCTGATCAGTCCGTCGCGCTCGATGGCGCGGCGCGCGGCCTCGTTGCCGTGGTAGCTGAAGTCGGAATAGGCCGGCTGGTGCGCATAGATGGTGCCGATTTCGCCGTTGGGCAGGGCATGGCCGTTGTCATCGAAGATGCGGATTTCGGCGCGACCGAGCGCCTTGCCGGCGCTGCCGGGTTTGCGCGCCGCATCCTGCGGGCGCATCACGGTGATGTAGCCGGTTTCGCTCGACGCATAGGCCTCATGGATCACCGGGCCGAGCCATTCGATCATGGCGCGCTTGACCTCGGGCGCGCAGGGCGAGCCGGTCGAGGCGACGAACTTGAGCGAGGACAGGTCGTAGCGCGAGCGGACTTCGGCCGGCAGGCGCAAGAGGCGCACGTACATCGTCGGCACCAGGTAGGCGGTGTCGATGCGGTGGCGCGCGATCAGGGCCAGCGTGGCCTCGGCGTCGAATTTTTCCTCCAGTACGAACAGCGAACCCTGCAGCAGCGATTGCTGGGCGAAGGAACTCGGTGCGCTGTGATAGAGCGGCGCGGAGACCAGGCTGCGCACGCCGGGGTAGATGCCCAGTGCATCCTTCACGACCTGTGCGGCCAGGGCCTGCTGCTCCGCCGTCGGCGGCAGGCGGCGCACGCCCTTGGGCCGGCCGGTGGTGCCCGAGGTGTAGGCCATGTGGCCGCGCGGCGTGCGCGGCGGCCCGGCGTAAGGCGCCTGCGCGGCGAGCCAGGATTCGAAAGCGCCGGCGACGGGGTCCGGGTCGACGACGATCACCTGCACCCCGGCCGGAATCGCACCGGCGATGGCGGCCAGCAGGTCGGGCCGGATGAACAGCACTGTCGCACCGCAGTCATTGAGGATGAAGCCGGCCTCGTCGCGCTTGAAGTGCCAGTTGATCTGGCAGTAATAGGCGCCGGCAATGCGGCAGCCCTGGATGATGTCGACGTAGGCCGGATGGTTCTTCAGCATCACGGCGACGGTGCCGCCATCCTCGACGCCGAGGCGGGCCAGCGCGCCGGCCAGGCGTGCGGCGCGCGCATCGATTTCGGCGCCGCTGCGTTCGACCGCGCCGCAGACCAGCGTCGCCGTCATGCGGCGCGGGACGCCTGTGACAAATGCGCGGCGAAGCGCTGCAGGTGAAAATCGGTGTCGCCGAATGTCATTTCGATGGCGGTCAGGCGCTTGAACCAGTGGCTCAGGATCAGCTCGTCGGTCATGCCCATCCCGCCGTGCAGTTGCACCGCGTTTTGTGCGATGAAGCGGCAGGCCTGGCCTATGGTCACCTTGGCGGCCGAGAGCGTGCGCTGGCGTGCCGCCTGATTCTTCTCGGTGCAATGCATGGCGGCAAGATAGCTCATCGAGCGCGCCTGTTCCAGATGCAGCAGCATGTCCGCCATGCGGTGCTGCAGCGCCTGGAAGCGGCCGATGGGCTGGCCGAACTGCTGACGCGTCTTGAGGTAGTCGGTGGTGGCGGCGATGGTCGCGTCCATGATGCCGACCGCCTCGGCGCACAGCGCGGCGAGGCCGATGTCGAGCGCCGCATCGATCGCTTCCAGCGTCGCATCGTGCGTGCCGGCGTCCAGCCGCATCGCCGGCGCATTGCTCAGCACCAGATCCGCGGCGCGCTGGCCGTCGAGCGTCTGGTAGTCGCGCAGCTGCACGCCCTCGGCGCCCGAGATCACGGCGAAAAGCCCCATCTCGCCGCGCGCGGTGCGTGCCGAGACCAGCAGCAGGTCGGCGCAGCCGCCGTGGGCGACCACGGCCTTGCGCCCCGACAGATTGCCGCCGATTTCCGTGACCAGCTCGCGGCGCGCATCGGCATGGGCGAGCACGACAATGGATTCGCCGGTGGCGATGTTTGGCAGCCACTCTTCCTGAAAGTTGGCGCTGGCGACACGGCGAATCAGCGCCGGTGCGATCACCGCGCCGGCCAGATAGGGCTCCAGCAGCAGGCCGGCGCCGAAAGCGCCCATCACCAGCCCGGTTTCCTGCGGTCCATAGCCGAGCCCGCCGTAATCCTCGTCGATGTTGAGCGCCAGCACGCCGAGGTCGGCCAGTCCCTGCCAGACCTCGCGGCTCCAGCCGGGTTCGGCATCGCGGATGGCGCGGCGCTTCTCGAAGCCGTAGTCCCTGGCGATGAAGCGCTGCACCGTATCGGCCAGCGCGCGCTGGTCTTCGTTGAAGTCGAAGTTCATGCCTGGTTCCTCACAGCCCCAGGATCATCTGCGAGATGATGTTCTTCTGGATTTCGTTGGAGCCGCCGAAGATCGACAGCTTGCGCAGATTGCAGTAGCCGGCGCCGAGGTTGGCGGCGTAGTCCGGGCCGACGTCCTGCTGGCCGAAGGGCAGGGCGTAGGGACCGACGGCCTGCATCATGAGTTCGGCGATGGCTTGCTGGATTTCCGTGCCCTTGATCTTGAGGATCGAGGCTTCCGGGCCCGGCGCCTGCTTCGCCCGTTCCGCAGACAGCACGCGCAGATTGGTGATTTCGAGCGCCATCAGGTCGATCTCGACCTGTGCCACGCGCGCCGCGAACAGCGCATCGGCCAACCTCCCCTCGGCTTCGGCGATGCGTTTCAAGCGCGCCAGCTCGCGCTTGGCGATGCCGATGCCGGCGATGTTGGTGCGTTCGTGGCCGAGCAGGAATTTGGCGTAGGTCCAGCCCTTGTTTTCCTCGCCGATCAGGTTCGCCGCCGGTACCCTGACCTCTTCGAGCCAGACTTCGTTTACTTCGTGCGCGCCGTCCAGGGTGATGATCGGACGCACCGTGACGCCCGGCGATTTCATGTCGATCAGCAGGAAGGAAATCCCGCTTTGCTTTTTCGCCGCGGGGTCGGTGCGGACCAGGCAGAAAATCCAGTCGGCGTACTGGCCCAGCGTGGTCCAGGTTTTCTGACCGTTGACGATGTAGTGATCGCCTTCAGTCGAGTTAACCCTTACCGCCCGCGTTTTCACCGAGGCGAGGTCGGAACCCGCGCCGGGTTCGGAATAACCCTGGCACCACCATTCCTCGCCGGCCATGATTCTGGGCAGGAATCTGGCTTGCTGCGCCGGCGTGCCGAAGGCCATCAGCACCGGCGCGATCATCTTGAGGCCGAAGGAAATCAGCCGCGGCGCACCGGCGGCGGCGCATTCCTCCTCGAAGATGTACTGCTCGGTCGGCGTCCAGCCGGGGCCGCCGAACTCCCTGGGCCAGCCGGGGCCGCCCCAGTCGCGCTGGTGCAGGGTGCGCTGCCAGAGTATGTGGTCGTCGCGATTCAGATGCACGCCGTTCATCACCTTGTCGCGGATGTGCGCAGGCAGTTTTTCGCTGACGAAGTTGCGGACTTCGGTGCGGAAGGCGCTTTCTTCGGGACTGAAGTTCAGATCCATGGGCTGGCCCTATTCCGGCGCGATGCCGAGCGGCACGCTGGTGCGGGCGAATTGCAGGAGTTCGGCGCTCGACATGTGGTTTCTTGAAAGAACTGCATAGCGGAACTAAGTTCTGTTAAATAAGGCATGATGCGGATTCTTCCCGTGAGCGCAAAAAAAGTCAATGATTCCCGTCAATCTGCTTACTTATGCCCTATGACAGGGGCTGCGGAGCATGCCGACGGACCCGCCACGGCTTGACGCAGATTTGAATGCTGTGCCACTATCCGGAACAAGATACTGAATATGGAACCTCTTTCTCAGCATTCATGAGCGCCGAAACCGAAGCCCGGCAGCGAGAAGTTGCGGCGATGTTCGCCCGCCACGGTCCCGGCTACCGCTGGTGGGTGGTGGTCACGGTGATGCTCGGCACGGTCTCGGCGATCATGGAAGCCACCGTGGTGAATGTCGCTCTGCCGGAAATCATTCGCGCCTTCCATGTCGGCCACGACCAGGTGCAGCTCCTGTCCACCGGCTTTCTGGCCGCCACCACGGCCTCGATGCTGGTCGCCACCTGGGCCATGCAGCGTTTCGGCCTGCGCCGCACCTATGTCGTCGCACTGCTGCTGCTGGTCATGTTTTCCATCCTTGCCACGCTGACCGATCGCTTCGAACTGCTGGCGCTGTGCCGCATCGGCCAGGGCAGCATCGCCGGCCTGATCCAGCCGCTGGCCATGGTGGCGATCATCGACGTCTTTCCGGTGCACGAACGCGGCCGGGCGATGGGCGCCTACGGCCTCGGCATCGTCCTCTCGCCGGCTGTGGGGCCGGTGGCGGGCGGATTGCTGGTCGATCACTTCGGCTGGCGCGCGGTGTTCCTCGTCACGGTGCCGCTGTGCCTGGCGGCGATTGCGCTGGCGCCGCGTTTCGTCGTCCCCGGCCGTCCGCTGCCGGGAGCCCACAAGCGCCCCTTCGATGCGATCGGCATGGTGCTGGTGGTGGCCGCGCTGTGCGCCGTCCTCGGCGGCCTGGCGGCGCTGATCCGGGCGCCGTGGGCAGGCGCCGCAGGGCTTGCGCTGGGCGCGGCGCTGGCCTATGGCTTCGTCGTCTGGGAACGCAACACCCTGCATCCGCTGCTGGATTTCCGCATCTTTCGCGAACCGGGATTCACCGCGGCGGTGCTGGTGGCCGCGGCCTATGGCGTCGGCATTTACGGCTCGACCTATCTGGCGCCGATCTTCGCCCAGATCGGCGCCGGCTTTTCGGCCTACGAAGCGGGTGTCATGCTGCTGCCGGGCGGCGCCGTGCTGGCCGTGGTGCTGCTGCTCTCGGGACGGCTGGCCGATCGCTTTCCGCCGCACCGGGTGGCGATGGCGGGGCTGGCCTTCTTCGCCGTCGCGGCCATCCTGATGGGATTTTCCTCGCGGGCCACGGGCTTCTGGCTGCTGGCCCTGTGGGTTGCGATCGGCCGCGTCGGCCTCGGCCTGATCATCCCGGGGCTCAACGCCGGCGCCTTGCGCCTGCTGCCCCACGGCACCGAGGCCGCCGGTTCGGCTTCGATCAATTTCTTTCGCCAGCTCGGCGGTGCGCTGGGCGTGACCTTGCTGGCCTTGTTCCTCGAAGCTCGCGAGCGTCAGCTGGATGCCGTGCACGGCTTGCAGCCGATGCAGGAAGGCTTCTTCCTGATCGCCTTCGTCTATTGCCTCGCCCTGATTCCCGCCGGCCTGATGACCGGCCGCACCCGGCGCCCCCAATCCGTTTAGGAGAACCCATGTCCCTGCCCAAAGTCCTGCAA
Organism: Sulfuritalea sp.; assembly: GCA_030696505.1. Classification (GTDB taxonomy): domain Bacteria; phylum Pseudomonadota; class Gammaproteobacteria; order Burkholderiales; family Rhodocyclaceae; genus Sulfuritalea. The sequence goes on from JAUYSD010000056.1 coordinate 7,686, forward strand.
GACAATCTCGCGCTGCCGGTGATCGGGGCGCCGATGTTCATCGTCTCCCAGCCGCCGCTGGTGCTGGCGCAATGCCTGGCCGGCATCGTCGGTTCCTTCCCGGCCTTGAACGCGCGGCCGAAGGAAAGCCTCGACCAATGGCTGACCCTGCTCAGCGCGGAACTCGCCGCCGCGCGGCGCGCCGAACCCGGCCGCAAGATCGCGCCCTTCGCCGTGAACCAGATCGTGCATCACTCCAACGACCGGCTCGATCACGACATCGCGCTCTGCGTCAAGCATCGCGTGCCGATGATCATCACCAGCCTGCGCGCGCCGGGCGAGGTGGTCAAGGAAGTCCATGGCTACGGCGGCCTGGTGTTCCACGACGTGATCAACGTGCGCCATGCGCAGAAGGCGCTGGAGGCCGGCGTCGACGGCCTGATCCTGGTCGCGGCCGGCGCCGGCGGGCATGCCGGCATGCTCAGCCCTTTCGCCCTGGTGTCCGAGGTGCGGCGCTTCTGGGACGGACCGATCGCCCTGTCCGGCGCTATCGCGCGCGGCGAGCAGATACTCGCCGCGCAGGCCATGGGCGCCGATCTGGCCTACATCGGCACGCGCTTCATCCCGACGCCGGAAGCCAACGCGGTCGATGGCTACAAGCAGATGATCGTGGACAGCAGCGCGGCGGACGTCGTCTATACTCCCTACTTCACCGGCGTGCATGGCAATTACCTGCGCCCGAGCATCACGGCGCAGGGGCTCGACCCCGACAACCTGCCGCTGCGCGACAAGACCAGCATGAGCTTCGGCTCCGACCGCACCAAGGCCTGGCGCGACATCTGGGGCGTCGGCCAGGGCATTGGTTCGATCGACGAGATTCTTCCCGTAAATGAAGTAGTGGCGCGACTCGGACGCGAATACCGGGCCGCCCGAGATGCGCTGTGCGCGCTGAAGGACTGACATGAACAAACAGATCAAGGTGGCTGCCGTTCCCGCCGCAGTCGTGGACAAGGCGGCCGGCAAGGAGGATCGCCATTTCGTCACCGCGCTGGCGCGCGGGCTGTCGGTGCTTTCCTGCTTCAGTTCGGGCGAGAAGATGTTGGGCAACCTGGACATCGCCAAGCGCTGCAAGCTGCCCAAATCCACCGTTTCGCGCCTGACCTACACGCTGACCAAGCTCGGCTACCTGGTCTTCGTCGAAGAGACCGGCAAGTACCGGCTGGGCACCTCGACCCTGGCGCTGGGCAGCGCGATGCTGGCGCGGCTCGACGTGCGCGACCTGTCGCGGCCGCTGATGCAGGAACTCGCCGACTTCTCCAAGGCCATGGTCTCGCTTGGCAGCCGCGACCGTCTGTCGATGATCTACGTCGGCAATGCGCGCAGCACGGCGGCGCTGACGCTTTCGCTCGACGTCGGTTCGCGCATCCCGATCGCCACCACGGCGATGGGCCGCGCCTACCTGGCGATGATTCCCGAGCGCGAACGCGAGGACATCATGGAGCGCGTCAAGGAGCTCGACGAGGTGGCCTGGCCGGCGATCCGTGCCGGCATCGAACGCGCGCTGCAGGAATACCGCGAGACCGGCTGCGTCAGCTCCTTCGGCGAATGGCAGTCCGATGTCAATGCCATCGCCGTGCCGCTGCGTCCCGGCGGCGGCCTGCCGCCGATGGCCATCAACTGCGGCGGCCCGGCGTTCACGCTGTCGAAGGAATTCCTGCTCGGCGAAGTGCGCCCGCGTTTGCTGATCCTGGTCAAGCAACTGGAGGCGTCGTTGGGCTTGCGCGGTTCGTGAAGGCCGGATGTCGCGGCGGACAGCCCGGCGCCGGCTCGACCGGCAGGATCGCATTCCATCGGAGAAAGCGCACATGATCTCACTCGCATCCTCGCTGCTTGCCGCCAGCGCAGCCATCATCCTGCTGCTGGGCCTCGCCCATCTGTTGTTTACCTTTCGCGGTCCGAAACTGCATCCGCGCGATGCGGCGCTCGAAGCCAGGATGAAGGAAGTTACGCCCGTCCTCACGCGCCAGACGACCATGTGGAAAGCCTGGATCGGCTTCAATGCCAGTCACAGCTACGGCGCCATCTTCTTCGGCCTGGTCTACGGCTACCTGGCGCTGGCCCACGCTGCCTTGCTGTTCCAGTCGGCATTCCTGCTGCTGGCGGGGTTGGGTCTTCTGCTCGGCTATGTCTCCCTCGCCCGGGCCTACTGGTTCAGCATCCCGTTGCGCGGCATCGCGGCGGCCACCCTGCTGTATCTCGCCGCGCTTGCCGCCAACGCGGTCGCGCCCTGAGAATGGGCGGGCGCATTCAAATCCCGATTGGAGCCTAGTCATGAACACCGCACTTTTGATCATCGACATCCAGAACGACTATTTTCCCGGCGGCGCCATGGAACTGGTGGGCAGCACGGAAGCCGGCGCCCAAGCCGGCAGGTTGCTCGCGGCCTTCCGTGGCAAGGGCTTGCCGGTGATCCACGTCCAGCACATTTCCACGCGCCCCGGCGCCAGCTTTTTCGTGCCCGATACCAAGGGCGTTGAAATTCACGCGTCGGTGGCGCCCCAGGCGGGCGAAACCATCATCCAGAAGAACTTCCCCAACAGCTTCCGCGACACGCCCCTGCTGCAGCACCTGCGTGACCGGGACATCACCCGTCTGGTGATTGCCGGCATGATGACCCAGATGTGCATCGACAGCACCGTGCGCGCCGCCGCCGACCTCGGCTTTGCCTGCTCCCTCGCCCACGACGCCTGCGCCACCCGGGATCTTTCCTTCGGCGGCGTGACCGTCCCCGCCGCCAGCGTGCAAGCCGCCTTCCTCGCCGCCCTCAACGGACTGTTCGCCCGGGTGCAGACAACCGACGAACTCTGCGCCGGGCTTTAGCGTTCCGCAAGAGTTGGCGCTGACGGTACGGCGCTCCGCCCCCGAATCGCCGTACCGCGGGTTTGGTGACGGCCGCGGCAAGCGCCGGTGGACGCCGGTTTGCCGATTGCGTATCCTGAATGGGAATGTCGGCGATCGGCCGAGCGGTGACCGGGAATGGAAGTATTCGACACCATGATTCGAGCGCAGCGAACACATCCATGCAAGACCAAGCAGTTGGCGTCGGTCGCCAGCTTATGCGGCAGTCGCATATTCTGGTTATTTGCCGCTCTTCCGCGGATATCACGTTAGGCCTCTATGGACGCCCTTCCTATCTTTCTGCGCCAAGTTCGCAGTCGCTCAGAAGAACATCAGCATGCTATGCGAGTTCTTGCGAGAGAGAGGCTTGCTGGTCAAATGGTTGCCGTTCTTCGCCAAGAACTCGACTCAATGGTTCGCGTTATCTACTTGCTGACGCAGAGTGCCGAACGACGGACAGCACTGATTGAAGCTTCAGTTCGTGGGGAGAAGTGGTCTCAACCAAACTCACACGCTTCAGTAACCGACAAAGAGATGGTCGATCTTGCCCAAAACCTTCAAGGGTGGACTCTCTCGGTTTACAAATTCGGCTGCGCATTCATCCATCTGTCCGGCCTTCACGATTACAACGACCGAGACCCATTGGAACAACTCCCCCATCACGAGCGTAAAGACATTCTTGACCACTGCTGCCATTACCATGGAGGGCCGCACGGAAGCGATGCGAAGTTCTCAGAGCTTGTCCCCTATCTACCGAGCGTCCTCGAAAAGATTGCGGGGAATCTTGAGTGCTATCTCGAAGATCTTGAAAAAGGGCTTCTGCCTAATGCAGCAGAGGTCTAACACTACGTTCGAGGCGACCTTCGCGAAAAGCCGCGCAGGCGCCTCAACTCCACGTTGCGCCGCTTTAGGAAGTCATTAGCACTTATTGAAACAAGGGGGAAAACATGATGGATGCAAATATCGCAGCAGTCCTTCTTTCCTGTCTTCTTTATGCTCTATACGTATTGCTACCGATGATCCCGGCGATAGTCATCTATCGACTATTCCCAGACACGCGGGTCGCCTTGAGTGGCCCCCTTGCTAATTTAACGCTGAAATCGACGGGAGCGTTTGCAGCTTATGTAGTTACTGTAATCCTGGGATTTTTCCTTGTAAGAAATACGCATGCAATCATTGCCGGGATGGTGCATCCGATGTGGACAATCAAAGCCACATTGGAACTCCACGACAAGAATGGAAAAAAACTCGATGACCAAGCCCCACTGAAGTTTTTGAGCGTGGCTCTCACACCTGACGTCAGAGTAAAGGAAGGAGAATTTATTAAACTCAGAGTTCCATCCACAGGAGTGAATACGCCTGAGTATCTCATCACATTCGATATTCCGAATTTTGGCAAACAAACAATAGATACATCTCGACTAACGGGGAAGGAAATCAACGTCGATAACTTCGAAAGAGTCCTTTCAATCGAAAAGCCTATAGCAATTAGGCATGCACCAATTGTTGAAAAGCCATATACGAATACTGAATATCAAAAGCCAAGTGACTCAAGTTTGGGAGGTACTCATGCAAACTAAACTATCCAAGCTTCTCTTGTTGCTTTGCGTCATGATGACTGTGGCATTGCACTCGAACGCAACCGAGCTGCGGGGGCGCGTTGATGGAATACATCCATATGCACCATATCCCTTCCCATTGAATGGCGCGAGAATCGATCTCTATATGCCTTCACCGCAAGGACCACGATGGATGGCGAATGCCTATACGGGTGGTGATGGTATGTACTATTTCTCCAGAATAATGCCCGGCGTCTATACCCTTCAAGTCAACGGCGCTCTGAACTTTCCGCTAACCGTTTATTCAGTACCACAGCAAGATATCCCGCCGATACTTTTGCGTTAGGGTGTTATGACAAGCGGCCCAACCAATCATTCCACCGGACGCACCGCCTATCGGCGGCTCGCCGGTGAGTCGGACGTTGAAGTTGTAGGAAAACCCCTTCGAGAATTTTGTGAATGCTATGAGAATAACTCGACCTCTCAAAACGCTCTCTGCGGGCCGATCTCCGATCGGGGAATGGTCAACGGGGCCCTGGAATCATGCCCAACCAACCCCTCAGGGGTTTTTTCTACTTCCTCGTTAGACCGCACAGTGCCCTGACCACAAACAATGGAGGACGCGAAGATGAAGAAGATGGCGCTTATGAGTCTGCTGTTCGTTACTCCCATTCCGGTGCTTGCTCAACCGCTGCCGTGCTCGTCATTTACGGGAATTCCGGTGCCCTATATTCCAAATCCAGCACTAAACAATGTCGGGGTTGCCCATACCATGCAAAATGGTCAACCGGTGATTGTTATGAATCCAAATGTCGTTGGCCCTTTACCCGAGTTTGTGAGGCAGTTTTGGTATGCCCACGAGTGTGCGCATCATGCTCTTCATCCAATGCACAACTCTGAAATGAATGCAGACTGCTACGCCATTAAGGCCATCAGAAACATTGGATTGATTTCAAACCCACAGCAAGTGGGTTTCCTGCTTAATTACATTTCTACGTTGCCCGGCAACATCATGACCGGCCATCTTCCAGGCCCTGCGCGCGCCCAAAATATGTACGCATGCTTCGCCACTCCATAACAACCAAAGGGGTCAGAGCAATTTGAAAAAGTCAGTGCTGACACGACGGGGATAGGAAATGCAAATTGCCAAATCACTCCGACTCCTTTGGCCACTCCCGAGAGGAGAATCATGAGCAAAGTATTCGTCAATATTGGACTTAGCCTCGATGGCTACATGGCACCGGAAGGGATGACCATGGGCAATCCTGAGTACAAGAACTGAGGCGCCAAGTGGGGTGCAATGATGGCCTGGATCATCAATCAACAGTACTTCCGCGAGAACCTCAAGCTCGGATCAGGGGGAGAGACCGGCCCGGTCAACGACCTGCTTCGCAGCACCACGGAGCGCATCGGTGCCAACATTATGGGCAAGCGAATGTTCGACCAAGGCGAGGTGGCATGGCCCGAGGAGGCTCCGTTTCACACACCGGTATACGTTCTTACCCATGAGATACGCGAACCCTGGGCGCGCCCGGGTGGGACGACCTTTTACTTCATCAATGACGGGCCGGTGCGTGCCCTGGAGATGGCTCGGGAATCCGCAGGCAGTCGTGATATTCGTATCGCGGGTGGAGCGGATGTGATCCAGCAGTACCTGAACCTGGGTGTCGTCGACGAACTGGAAATCGCGTTGGCACCTGTGTTGTTCGGCGGCGGGCGGCGTCTGTTCGAGAACCTATGCGAGCCCGGACCGCAGTTTCGCATTGACAAGGTGCTTGATGGTCCAGCTGCCACGCACTTGCGCTATGTGCGTCAGTGAGGACAGAACCGACGGGGCCAGAGTAATTTGAAAAGTCGGTGCTGACACGACGGCGACAGGAAATGCAAATTGCCAGATCACCGCTTTGTCCTTCCTCAACGCCATCTGCCGCATGATTGAGAACAGACCCCAGTCTTCGCCCGGAACCGGCGCCGTCACTGCCCGCTGCGCTGGCGTATCCTGTCCGCCATGACGCTACCCAAACTGAACAAACCCTTCTCGATGATCCGCGAGTTCCACCTGGCCGACTGGTTCACGCTCGGCAACGCGGTCTGCGGCATGGGGGCATTGTTTTCGGTCATGACCTATCTGCAGGTGGGCGAGGTCATGCATATCTACTTCGCCTGCGGCATGGTGCTCGCTGCCGTTGTCTTCGATGTCCTCGATGGGCGGATCGCGCGCTGGCGACAGCAGACGTCCGCCATGGGGCGCGAACTCGACTCGCTGGCTGACGTGATTTCCTTCGGCGTGGCGCCTGCGGCGATTGCCTACGGTTGCGGCATGCAGGGTCTGTACGACCGGATCGTGCTGGTCTATTTCGTCGCCTGCGGCGTATCGCGCCTGGCACGCTACAACATCACGGCCGAAGCGCTGTCGGAAGGCGGCAGCAAGGTGAAGTACTTCGAAGGCACGCCGATTCCGACCTCGCTGCTGCTGGTGCTGTTGATGTTCGTCGCGGCGACGCAGGGCGCCTTGCGCGAATCGCTCTGGTTCGGCGAGTTCAAGCTCGCCGGCTTCAGCCTGCATCCGCTGGTCCTGGTTTTCGCGGTTTCCGGTTCGCTGATGGTCAGTCGCATCCGCTTCCCGAAGTTCTGAGTCGGCACCATGCCCCGGCTGGCGTGATATCTTTCGCGCATTTCCCCCGGCAGGAGTAACCCTATGCATTGCATGCCCAAGCTGGTGCTGGCTTTCCTGTGTGCGTCGCTGCTGCCGACGACAGGCCTGGCGCAGGTCGAAGTCAAGGAGATCGCCACGCGTCCCGGCGTCACGCTGCGCTTCGTCTATGCCAGGGCGGAACATCCCGTCGCCAGCGCGGTGTTGTTCCAGGGCGGCGGCGGCAGTATCGGCATCTTTCCCAACGGCTCCATGCGTGACGAGAACTTCCTTTCAGGCGGTGCGCAGCGCTTTGTCCGCAACGGCATCAGCGTGGTGATCCCGGACGTGCCCTCTGATCGACGCAGCCTCGGCGACTTTCGGGATAAGCCTGAGCATGCGCAGGATAATGCGGCGCTGATCGATTTCCTCAGGCAGCAGGCCAAGGTCCCGGTTTGGGCGATCGGCACCAGCAACGGCTCGCTGTCGGCCGCGGCGGCCTCGACCCACCTCAAGGACAAGGGGCCGGACGGCCTTGTTCTCACCTCAACCGTTACCAAGGAAGGCCGTTCCCGGGGGATGGCACATCCAGTCATTTTGGCGCCGCTGCATGAAATAAAGCTTCCGGTGCTGCTGGTGCACCACAAGAACGACGGCTGCTATGTCACACCCTACGATGCGATGCCGGGGCTCATCGCGGCCCTGAAGGCGGCGAAGAAGGTCGATCTTATTCCGGTCGAAGGCGGCTCGTCGATGGGCAACCCCTGCCACAGCGGCTACCATCAGTTCCTCGGCATCGAGGCGGCGGTGACCGACGACATCGCGGCCTGGATCAAGCGCTACCAGGCCGAAGCCGGACGCTGACATGGCGCTTGGCGGCGGCGAGCCGCAGGCAGGATCGTAACCAACGGAGCCCCCATGCCCCACGACCACCACTACGCCACCCGCACCGAATGGACCGGCAACCTGGGTCAAGGTACTGCCGGCTACCGCGCCTATTCCCGCGAGCACGTGATTTCGGCATCGGGCAAGCCGGACCTGCCCGGTTCCTCCGACCTAGCCTTCCGCGGCGATGCGTCGCGCTGGAATCCCGAGGATCTGCTGCTCGCCTCGCTGTCGTCCTGCCACATGCTGTGGTACCTGCATCTGTGCGCCGAGGCGCAGATCGTGGTGCTGACCTACCGCGACGATGCGCAGGGAACGATGGTCGAGGATGCCGGCGGCGGGCGCTTTACCGAGGCGGTGCTGAGGCCGGTGGCGACGCTGGCGGCGGGTGCCGACGCGGCGCGGGCGAGGGCGCTGCATGAAGAAGCGCACCGCCAGTGCTTCATCGCCAATTCGGTGAATTTTCCGGTGCGCGTCGAGCCGACCGTGTTGGTCGCGGACTGAGCGGCCGGGGCGGGTCGCCGCGAAGCCGGAGCCTGTCTGCGCATGAGCGAACGCATCGCGGCAGACCTCATCGTTGTCCTGCATCTGGCCTTCATCCTTTTTGTCGGCCTCGGCGCCCTGCTGTCGCTGCGCTGGAAAGCGGCCGCGTGGCTGCACCTGCCCGCGCTCGCCTGGGGCGTGACGATCGAGTTCACCCACGGCGTCTGTCCGCTGACGCCGCTCGAGCAGCGGTTGCGGGTTGCGGCGGGAGAGACTGGCTACTCGGGCAGCTTCATTCAGCACTATTTGCTGCCGCTGATCTATCCCGCCGGGCTGGATGCCTGGTCCCAGTATGCGATCGGCGTCGCGGCGATCGTCGGCAACCTGGCCGTGTACGCCTGGGTGCTGCTGCGTCGCCCGCGTCGCGGACCCGGCAAGCCGCAGGGCCACCGGCTTTGACCCGCCGGCGATGGCGTAGTAGGCTTGCCTGCAGTCGCTCACCTGCGGTGCGGAGGGGCGGAAAACGGGGCCTACAATAAAATCGGCCGGCGGCAGCGGGCAAGATGCCAGCCGGGCAAGAGGAGATTGAAATTGCATATCATCGAGTGGACCAGCGACTTCGCGCTTGGCATCGACGAGATCGACGAACAGCATCGCGCCCTGGTGGGCATGATCAATGCGCTCGATTCGAGCACACACGAGAAATACAGTCCGGAAAAAATGCGCAAGTTGCTGGGGGAACTCAGCGACTACGTGCGCGACCATTTCGGTTTCGAGGAACGCCTGATGGCCGGCGGCGGCTGCACTCAGGAGTTCGTCACGCGGCATTGCGGCGAGCACGCCTATTTTCGCAGCGTGCTGCGCGATCTGACCGCTGACTTCGAGAGCGGCAGGCGCAGCATCACCGTGCCCCTGATCGAATACCTGGTGCATTGGCTGCTGCATCACATCGCGGTGGTCGACCGGGCAATGGCGCACCAGCTCAATGCCACGGAACCCGAACTCGGCGCTCGCGTGGCGGCGGCGCTGATGCAGGAGGTCACCGACGACCTGACCGAATCGGAGCGGCACCTGCTCGCCGAACTGCGCCGTGCCAATGACCAGGTCGAACTGCAGGTGCAGGAACGTACGCGGGACCTGAGCGAGAAGAACCGCCAGTTGGAGGCGGAACTGCGCGAGCTGCAGGCGCAGGTCGCGCGGCTCAGCGCGCAGCAGGTCGCGGGCGGCTAGGCTTTTTCGGCAGGGCCGCCTTCCTGAAGGAACTCGCGGATCGCGGCGCTGACCTGCCGCGGTTGTTCGTGGATCACCCAGTGGCTGCCTTCCGGGATGCGTTTGATGCGCAGGTCGGGCACGACTTCTTCGAGGCCGTCGAGCAGCACGGTGCCCAGCGCGGTATCGGCCTCGCCCCAGATCACCAGCGTCGGCACGCGCACCGTTAGCGCCGCGGCATCGAGCTGGAGCGCGGCAGCGCCGGGGTCTTCCGGCGTCGGCGGATAGAGCGGCGAGGCGCGGTAGAGGTTCAGCGCGCAAGTCAGCGCGCCGGACTGCGACCAGGCTTCGCGATACAGCGGGATTTCCTCATCCGTCAGCGCGCAACGGCCGTCGGCGGTACGGCTGAACATTTTCAGCAGGCGCTCGTAGTTGTTTTCCATCAGCACGCGCTCGGCCTTGGCGTGGCGCAGCAGCAGCATGTAATGGCTGGCTTGCTGCTGCACCGGGTCGCTGGCCAGCGCGCGGGCGAAGGGTACGGTGTGCGGCGCGTTGATGATGACCAGTTTTTTCACGTACTGCGGGAAGGCGGCGGCGAAGGTCCAGGCGATCGCGCCGCCCCAGTCGTGGGCGACCAGGATGCAGGGCTTGTCCTCCTTGCCGGCCTGCAGGTGCTCGATCAATTGCTTCAGGTCTTCCAGCAGCGGCTTGTGGCGGTAAGCGGCGACGCCCTCGGGCTTGTCGGAAAGATTGTGGCCGCGCAGGTCGAAGGCCACGGCGCGGTGGTCCTTGCCGAATTCTTCGAGCTGGCTTTTCCACGCATACCAGAACTCAGGAAAGCCATGGACGAAGAGCATCAGCGGTGCGTCGGCCGCACCCTCGGATACGCAGTGCAGACGGATGCCGTTGACCGGGGCGAAGAAGTGTTCCATCAATCTTTGAACACCGGGTCGCGCTTTTGCATGGCAGCCGCGCCGGCTTCGAACAGGTCCTTCGACAACAGCATCGCGGCATTCCAGGTGGCGATGTAGTTGAGGCCGTCGGCCACGCTATGGTCGCGGCCGTAGGTGATCATTTCCTTGCAGCCGCGGATGGCCAGCGGCGACTTGGCGGCGATGGTCCGCGCGATGTCCATGACGCCGGCTTCGAGCGCCTCGGGCGTCTCGTAGCAGCGGTTGACCAGGTGGATCTTCTGCGCCTCGATGCCGTCGACCTTGCGTCCGGTGTAGGCCAGCTCGCGCGCCATGCCTTCGCCGATCAGGCGCGGCAGGCGCTGCAGGGTGCCGACGTCGGCGGTCATGCCGACGTCGATTTCCTTGACCGTGAAGTACGCATTGGACGAGCAGTAGCGCATGTCGCAGGCGGTGACCAGGTCGATGCCGCCGCCGATGCAGGCGCCGTTCACGGCGGCCAGCACCGGCTTGCGGCAACGCTCGATGGACGTCAGGGTGTCCTGCAGGCGCAGGATCAGGCGGCGCAGCTTTTCGTGGCGGCGGCCGTCGTCTTCGTCCTCGATCTTGGCGCCGAGACCCATCAGGAGCGAGAGGTCGATGCCCGAGGTGAAATACTTGCCGCGCCCGGTGAGCACGCCGACCCGGGCCTCGGGCGTCTCGTCCAGCCATTGCATGGCCTGTTCGATCTCGTACCACATCGGCTCGCTCATGGCGTTGGCCTTGTCCGGCCGGTTCAGCGCGATGGTGGCCACATTGGCATCGAGCGAGACTTCGAGAGTGCTGAATTCCATGGAGCGTCCTTTCAGAGGTCGGCGGGTGCTACGAAGGCGTCGCGCAACTCGCGCTTGAGTATCTTGCCGATGGCGCTGCGCGGCAGGCTGTCGACGATGACCACGGCGGCCAGGCGCTGGGTCTTGCCCAGGCGCTGGTTGGCCCAATCCTTGATCGGGATCGCCGTGTCGCCAGCGCCAACTCTTGTGACGACGAAGGCCACCGGCGTTTCGCCCCAGCGCTGCGAGGGGACGCCAACCACGGCCGCCTCGGCCACCGCTGGATGCCGGATCAGTACCGCTTCGAGGTCGCTCGGATAGACATTGAAACCGCCCGAGATGACCATGTCCTTCCTGCGGTCCATCAGCGTCAGGAAGCCGTCGGCGTCGAAGCGGCCGACATCCCCGGTGCGGATGAAGCGCTTGCCGTCGGGCGCATACCACTCGGCTTCGCGCGTCTTGTCGGGCTGGCGGTGGTAGCCGCTCATCATGGCCGGCGAATGGCCGACCACCTCGCCGATCTCGCCCTGCGCGACCTCGCGGCCCGCTTCGTCGATCAGCCGGATGTCGTGGCCCTCGGCCGGCGCGCCGACCGTGGCCAGCTTGTCCGGGTGCTCGTGGGCGGCGAGGATGCAGGTGCCGCCGCCTTCGGTCATGCCGTAGTACTCGACCAGGCCGCCGGGCCAGCGCCTGAGGATGTCGGCCTTCAGCGCCGCGGCGAAGGGCGCGCTGGTGCATAGCTTCATGCGGAAACTGGAAAGCTCGTGGCGGTCGAAATCCGGGTGGTCCATCAGGCGCTGGTATTGCACCGGCACCAGCATGGTGTGGGTGGCGCGGTGCTGCTCCGCCAGCGCCAGATATTTTGCTGCATCGAACTTCGCCATCAGCACCACGCTGCCGCCCAGCGTCACGGTGGGAAAAAAGCTGACCAGCGTGGTGTTGGAGTAGAGCGGGGTGGCGATCACGGTCACCGCCTCGGGGCCGTAGCCCTGCAGCCGTGCGCGCTGGACATGGGACCAGCGCATGCCGTGGGGCTGGACGATGCCTTTCGGCGTGCCGGTGGTGCCCGATGAATAGATGATGTTGAAGGGCCATTCGGGGCGGATGTTCACCGGCTTCGGCACGCTGCCGGCGGGAGCCAGCCATTGCGAGAAGGGCTGGCCCGCTGCGCTGTCGTCGAGCGTGACGAAGCGCGCGGCGATGTCGCCGCGCACCGGCGAGAGTTCCTGCGCCGTCGCGGCGTCGACGAACATCAGCTTGGCTTCGGCGTTGGCCGCCATGTCGGCCAGGCTTTGCGCGGTCGAGGAGGGCGCCAGCGGCGCCACGGCAACGCCTGCGCGCAGGGCGCCGAGGAACACCGCGGCATATTCGAGCGAAGTACCGGCGCAGATCGCCACGGCCTCGGTGGGGCGGATGCCCTCGCGCTGCAGCGTGGCGGCGACGCGGTCCATCATCGCGTCGAGCGTGGCGAAGGAGACCTGGCGCTCGTCCTGGATCAGCGCCGGATGGCCGGGGCGCGCCAGTGCCTGCAGGCGGATCAGTTCGGCGTAGGTACCGAAGGGCTGTTCGATCAGTGCGGCGGGACTCATTCTTCCTTCGGCGCCCCCGGACTGCGCCGGCGGTACATGCCGTAACCTTCCATTTGTGCGACTTCCTCGTTGCCCTGGTTCAGCACCTCCCAGCGCACCAGGACGAGGCCGACGTGGGGCTTGCTTTCCATCGGCCGCGCTTCGAGCACCACCGAGCGCACGTGCAGCGTGTCGCCGGGACGCACCGGCTTGAGCCAGCGGATGTTCTCCAGTCCCGGCGAGCCGAGGCTGGCCGTGTCGAGCAGGAATTCGTCGCACATCATGCGCATGGCCAGCGCACAGGTATGCCAGCCGCTGGCGCACAGCCCGCCGAACAAACTGTTCTTGCCGCCTTCCTCGGAGAGATGGAAGGGCTGCGGGTCGAACTTCCTGGCGAAGTCGATGATCTCCTCGGCGGTGATGGTGATGCCGCCGAATTCGCGAATCTTGCCGACGGGAAAATCTTCCCAGTAGTACTTGTAGGTTTTCTGTGGGGCGTTCATGTTTGACCTGGCGTGGGTTCAGACGGCACGCAGCGCGCCGTTCTGCAGCAGCGGCACCACGTCGAAACAGCTTTCCTGTGCGGCGAAGGCGACTTCGGCATCGAGCCGGCGCGCCAGCATCATGCGGCCGACGCGGGCGCGGCGCAGCGCGTCGAGGCCGTCGCAATGATCGTGCAGCAGCTCGGCGGCCAGCGCGGCATCCGAATAGTCGGCGCTGGTGGCATGGCGACGGAACAGCGAAACCAGGTAGCCGGCGCCGTAGAAATCTTCGAGGTTGAAGTTGTCGGCCGAGCCGGAACAGACGATCAGGATGGTGGAGTCCGGATGCTGTGCGACGATGTGCTCGACCACGGCGCGGCCGTTGAGCAGTGCCGCGGCATAGACGTGGGCGGCGCCCTGCGACTTGGCCAGCGCCACGGTGCCGTTGGTGGTGCAGTAGATCAGCAGGCGGCCACTGACGCCTTCGGCCAGCAGCGCCTTCGGCGTCGGGTGCACGAAGCCGGGCAGCGTGTCGGCATTGAGTTCGCCGGAGAGGACGTAGGAACCGGCGGGAAAGTCCTTTGCCACTTCCTGTGCCGCGCGGCCGTCGAGCGTGGGGATGACTTCCGTCGCGCCATGGGCCAGCGCCGTGACGATGGACGAGGTGGCGAACAGGATGTCGAGCACCACGACGACCTTGCCTTCGAGGCGCTGGGCGTCGAGTTCTTCCTTTTTCAGGAGTACATGGATTTTCTGCATGTCGTCTTCAGCCGTCCGGCTGTTCGCGCGGCGTGGCGGGCTTCATCAGGGCGAAGACACCGGTGCCGGTCATGATGGTGCGCTCGCCCGTGCGCAATGTGCAACTGGCATAGGCCAGGCGGCCGCCCATGCGGTCGATGTTGACGTGGGCCTCGACCCAGTCGCCGGGTTCGGCGGCGGTGATGAAGTTGGTGGTCAGGCTGACCGTGACGATGGGCTGCGGCGGCTCGCGCGAACTGGAGACGACGATGCCCAGCGCGGTGTCCACCATGGTGACGAGGAAGCCGCCGTGGGCGATGTGGCGGATGTTGGTGTGCCGATCCTCGACGCGGATGGCCAGCACGATCTGGCCGTTCTCGCCTTTGGTTTCGTCGATGCGGTAGTACCAGGGGCCGAGGCTGGTCAGGTAGCCGCCGCCGCGCTTGAGCGGCTTGAAGCCGTCGGGGATATCGGTGCTCATTGGACTACCCTCGCCCCAGCCCCCTCGCCAAGCGAGGGGGTGACAATGGTTCGCCGCTGCGCGGCTCCGTGTGATGACTGGCGCCCCTTCGGGCGGCCGTGCGAGGCGCTCATGTCTTGTGTCCGTGGATTTTTGTGGGGTCGGGTGGGCGTTTTTCGAGGAAGGCGGCGAAGATTTCCTTGGCCGCCGGGGCTGCGACGAGGTCGGAGAAAAACACCACCTCCTCGTCCATGGCCTCGCGCGCACTGCGCTCGGGCGGACGCTTCATCAGCGCCTTGGTCACGGCCAGGGATTGTGCCGGCAGGGCGGCGAGTTTGCGTGCCGCAGCCATCGCGGTGTCCATCAAGGCGGAGGCGGGCACGACGCGATTGACGAAGCCCGCGGAGCAGGCCATCGTCGCATCGAAAGGCTCGCCCAGCAGCAGCAGTTCGGCCGCGCGCTGGTGGCCGGCGACGCGCGGCAGCAGCAGGCTGGAGCCGGCTTCGGGACACAGCGCGAGATTGACGAAGGGCAACTGGAACTTCGCGTTGTCGGCGGCATAGACCAGATCGCAATGCAGCAGCAGCGTGGTGCCGATGCCCACCGCATTGCCGGCGACGGCGGCGACCAGTGGTTTTTCGAAGGCCGACAGCAGGTGCAGGAAGGGGATCGCCGCGCTCGGATCATTGGCCTTGCGCTGCAGGAAGTCGCCGAGGTCGTTGCCGGCGGTGAACAGATCGTCCTGGCCGCGGATCAGTACCGCCCTGACGTGGCTTTGCTCGCGGGCATGGCCGAGCGCCGCGCTCATGGCGCGGTACATGTCGCCGGTGATGGCGTTCTTCTTGTCGCGGCGGCTGATCTCGATGCTGACGATGCCGTCGCTGTCGCTAACGAGGATGTTGGGGTGGGTCATGAATTCGAAAACCGGTTCAGAACGATTCGGGTGGCATGGTCAGGGTGGTGTCGTCGAGGCTGCGCAGCAGTTCATGCCACTGGCGGGTCTTGGGCAGTTCCCAGCGGTAGAACCAGCGGCAGGCCGCCAGTTTGCCACGATAGAAGTCGACATCGGCGGCAATTCCCTGGTCCAGGCCGCGCTGCGCCGCCAGTGCCTGACGCAGCCAGATCCAGGCGATCACGGTATGGCCGAAGGCTTCGAGGAAGAGCACGGCATTGGCCAGCGCCAGCGTCGGGTTGCTCGCCAGCACGGGGGCCAGCGCCTGCAGTGTGGCGGCGACATCGCCCTGCGCCGTTTCCAGTTCGCTGGCGTAGGCCGCGAGCGCGTCGTCCGATTTCGCTTCGGCACAAGTCTTGCGCAGTTCGGCGGCAAACAGCTTCATCGCCGCGCCGCCGTTCATCACCGCCTTGCGCCCGAGCAGGTCCAGCGCCTGGATGCCGTGGGTGCCTTCGTGGATCGGATTCAGCCGGTTGTCGCGGTAGAACTGCTCGACCGGATATTCGCGCGTGTAGCCGTAGCCGCCGTGGATCTGGATCGCCAGGCTGTTGGCTTCGAGGCACCACTGCGAGGGCCAGGACTTGGCGATCGGCGTCAGCAGGTCGAGCAGCAACGACGCCTCAGCCGCCGTCTCGGACTCTGTCTGCCCGGAATTCCGCTTCGCGGGCGGGCAAACGCCAACTCTCTGTTCATCGACCAGCCGCGCGCAATACAGGCACAGCGCGTAGCCGCCCTCGACGTAGGCCTTCTGCGCCAGCAGCATGCGCCGCACGTCGGCGTGCTCGATGATTTTCACCTGCGGCTCGGTGGCGCTTTTGTTGGTCGGCGCGCGGCCCTGCGGCCGTTCGCGGGCGTAGTCCAGCGAGGCCAGGTAGCCGCGGTAGCCGAGCATCACGGCGCCCATGCCGACGCCGATGCGCGCCTCGTTCATCATGTGGAACATGTAGGACAGGCCCTTGTGCTCCTCGCCCACCAGTTCGCCGATGCATTGTCCCTGTTCGCCGAAGGCCAGCATGGTCGAAGTGGTGCCGCGGTAGCCCATCTTGTGGATCAGGCCGGTCAGCGTCACGTCGTTCTTCTGGCCCAGGCTGCCGTCGTCGTTCACGCGGAACTTGGGCACGATGAACAGCGAGATGCCCTTGACGCCCGGCGGCCCGCCGGGAATCTTGGCCAGCACCAGATGCACGATGTTTTCCGAGAGTTCGTGGTCGCCGGCGGAAATGAAGATTTTGTTGCCGCGCAAGGAATACGTGCCGTCGGCATTCGGCGTGGCGCTGGTGGTGATGTCGGACAGGCTGGAACCGGCCTGCGGCTCGGTCAGCGCCATGGTGCCGAAAAAGCGGCCGGCCAGCAGCGGGCCGAGATACTTCGCCTTCTGCGCTTCGCTGCCGAAGCGATGAATGACGTTGGCGTTGCCTATGGTGAGGAAGGGATAGGCCGCAGTGCCGACGTTGGCGCTCTTGAACAGCGAGAATGCCGTCTGGGTCATGACCACCGGCAACTGCATGCCGCCGCGCTCGAAGTCGTGTGCGGCGGCGATGAAGCCGGCCGTGCTGAAGGCCTGCAGCGCTTCCCTGACCTCGGGGATCATGGTCACGCGCTGGCCGTCGAAAGTCGGTTCGTTGGCGTCGGCCTTGTGGTTGTGCGGCGCGAATTTCTCGGTCGCCATGGCTTCCGCTGTGTCGAGCACGGCGAGGAAGGTTTCCTTGCTGTGCTCTGCGTAGCGCGGCCGGGCGGTCAGGGCCTCGGTGTCGAGGACTTCGAAGAGCTGGAAGTCGAGATCCCTGCGGTTGATGATGCCGCTCATGCCGCGAGCAGCGTATCGCTGAAGCGGCCCAAGTGGTAGTCCGCGTCGCCGAAAGTCAGGCCGATCATGGTCAGGCGCTTGAAGTAATGGCCGACGTTGAGTTCGTCCACGACGCCCATGCCGCCGTGCAACTGCACCGCCTGTTGGCCGACCAGGCGGGCCTGGGTGCCGATGTAGGCGCGCGCGGCGGCGACGGCGCGGCTGCGCTCGGCGGAGTCAGGCGAGTCGACGCGCACCGCGGCCAGCGTGGCCATGGAACGCGCCTGTTCGGTGGCGATCACCATGTCGGCCATGCGGTGCTGCAGGGCCTGGAACTTGCCGATCGGCACGCCGAACTGCTTGCGCGTCTTCAGGTATTCGAGCGTGACTTCGTTGAGCGCCGACATGATGCCCACGGCTTCGGCGCAGAGCGCCGCGCTGGCGTAGTCGATGGCGCGCTCGATGACCGGCAGCGCAGCGCCAGCCGGCCCGATCAGCGCCTCGGCGCCGACCTGGACGCCGGCCAGTTTGACGTCGGCGGCGCGGGCGCCGTCCTGCGTCGGATAGCTGCGCAAGCTGACGCCGGGCGCCCTGGCGTCGACCAGGAACAGCGACATGCCTTTGCCGTCCATGGCTGAAACGATCAGTTTGTCGGCGGCAGGTGCGCCGAGCACCACGGCCTTGGCGCCGTCGAGCTGCCAGCCCTCGCCCTGCGCAGTGGCGGTGGTGGCGACCTGATCGAGCGCGTAGCGCGCGCCGGGTTCGTGATGCGCCAGCGCCAGCATCAGGTCTCCGCCGGCGGTCATGGGCAGCAATGCTTCCTTCTGCGCGGCGCTGCCGGCGTCGCGGATCAGCCCGCCGCAGAGCACGACGGTGGAGACATAGGGCTCCAGCGCCAGACCGCGGCCGAGCATTTCCATGACCAGCATGCTGTCGACGGCATTGCCATTCAGCCCGCCGAAATCCTCGGGAAAGGGCAGGGCGAGGATGCCGAAATCGGCGAAGGTCTTCCAGGCCGCGCGATCGAAGCCGTCGGCGGACTTCGCCAGCGCGCGGCGGTGCTCGAAGGGATAGTCCTTCGCGATGAAGCGGCGCAGGGTGTCCTGCAGGGCGAGTTGTTCTTCGGTGTAGTTGAAGTCCATGGTCAGAGTCCCAGGATCATCTGCGAGATGATGTTTTTCTGAATTTCGTTGGAGCCGCCGTAGATGGTGGTCTTGCGCACGTTGAAATACTGTCCGGACAGCGGCGGTGCGTGGTCGGCATAGGCGGGCATTTGCGGGTCGCCGCTCCAGTCGGCGGCCAAGCCTTCGTCGAGATAGGGCAGGGCATAGTGGCCCAGCGCCTGCATCTTGAGTTCGGTCAGCATCTGCTGGATTTCGGAGCCCTTGACCTTGAGGATCGACGCCTCCGGTCCCGGTGCGCGCTTCTTCTCGCCTTCGGCAGAGATTACGCGCAGATTGGTGATCTCCAGCGCCATGAGTTCGAGTTCGACCTGGGCGATGCGGTCGCGGAAGCGCTGGTCCTCGATCAGCGGGCGGCCGCCGGAGGTTTCCTTGCGCGCGATCTCCTTGAGCTTCTTCAGTTCGCGCTTGGAGCGGCCGACGCCGGCAATCCCGGTGCGCTCGTGGCCGAGCAGGAACTTGGCATAGGTCCAGCCCTTGTTCTCCTCGCCGATCAGGTTCTCGGCCGGCACCTTGACGTCCTCGAACCAGACTTCGTTGATCTCGTGTTCGCCGTCCAGCATGATGATCGGGCGCACCTCGATGCCGGGCGTCTTCATGTCGATCAGCAGGAAGGAAATGCCTTCCTGCTGGCGGCCTTCGGTACTGGTGCGGACCAGGCAGAAAATCCAGTCGGCGTACTGGCCGAGCGTGGTCCAGGTCTTCTGGCCGTTGACCACGTAATGGTCGCCGTCCGCGCTTTTTACCAACTGGGCGCGCATTTTCAGCGAAGCCAGGTCGGAACCCGAACCCGGCTCGGAATAGCCCTGGCACCACCAATCCGTGCCGTCGATTATGCGCGGCAGGAAGCGCTGCTGCTGCACTGGATTGCCGAATGCCATGATCACCGGCGCCACCATCTTGAGGCCGAAGGGCAGTTGCATCGGTGCTCCGGCATCGGCGCATTCCTCGTCGAAGATGTGCTGCTGCACGGCATTCCAGCCGGTGCCGGCGAAGGTTGCCGGCCAGCCCGACGCGCCCCAGCCCTGGGCGTGCAGCAACTTCTGCCAACGCACGAAATCATCCTTCGCCAGGCGTTTGCCGCCGAGCACCTTGCGGCTGATTTCGACGGGCAGTTTGGCGCGCAGGAAACTGCGCACTTCCTCCCTGAAGGACTGCTCCTCGGCAGTGAAATTGAGATCCATCGGTATTCGGTCCTTTGCTGTGTGCCTGGTAGGGATTGAAGTACTGCAGGGTGGAACATGGTTCTGCAAGTATGGTACGCGAGATGAAGCGCGCTGACAAGCTCGGGATGGCGGATTCAGCCCGCAAAAAACCGCCGTCGTCCTGCGGCAGCCGCCATGCGCGGATCGGCCCGGCCTGGTCCTGCGGGATCGATCGTGCCGCGTGCCGCAATGTCGCCGTACTGTCAGCGCCAACTTTCGGTCGCGTCAAGGCTTGATTCTTTTCCGCCCTTCTCCCATAATTCGCCCCCTGCCCAACCGGGACCTGGTTCCGCGCGGCATGTTTTTCGGTGGTGGCTGTAGCTCAGTTGGTAGAGTCCTGGATTGTGATTCCAGTTGTCGTGGGTTCGAGTCCCATCAGCCACCCCACCCGAATCGAGAACGGAGCCTGCGGGCTCCGTTTTTTATGTCCGCGGCGCCCTGCCGCGGACGGTATCCCCTGGTGGGATTTGTCTGCGGCGCCCAGCCGCAGACGGTATCCCCCGGTGGGATATGTCTGCGGCGCACAGCCGCAGACGGTGCTTTGCCCGCCTGGGATTCCGCTTCGCGGGCAGGCGTCCCCCGGTGGGATTTGGCCGCGCATCGTTGTCTGCACCATCGGCACGTAGCCGAATCAACCATGGATGGCCCCGCGCACACGGTCTTCACGCCGGGGACGCGCAAGTTCTGGCGGCATCTTTGATCGCGTCATACAATTGAAGCCTGATATATCGATTGCTGCGATTCGTCGCCTGGCATTTTCGCAAGCGGTCAGGATGGCACCGAAGCAGGGTCTGCCCGCTAGACTGCAACCTCGAACGAGCAACGAAGCAAAGGATCACTGGCCATGTCGATACGCAAACTTGTGGTTGCCAACGGGATCTGCTTCGTCGAGATACCCGCCGCCGGCATCTATCTGCTGTGCGGCGCGCCGGCCGACAGCGTCAAGCACCTGCTGCGGCGCGGCATCATCCAGACCACCGAACGCAACGGCGTGGCCTTCGAAAACGGCCCCAACGCGATCCTGCTGTCGGATTCGATGATCCAGAACGGGCATCTGTGCAACCTGGCCGAGTTTCCCATCCTGCAGATGCTCTACCGGCAGGGCATGCTGATCCCCAACCATCCCAACAATACCGGCATGAAGCCGAAGCTGATCGGCACGCCCGAGCAGCTGGCGGCCCAGTTGCGCTACATCCATCGCGGCAACTACGGCCTGATCTCCGCCGAGGAAATGATGAAGGCGGGCGTCGAGGAGGCCGCGGCCGACGAACTGATGCGGGTCAAGCTCAAGTTCGCCTTTGGTCAGATCGCGCGTCCCGAGGCCTTCGTCGAATGTCATCCCTTGACCACCGCGAGCATCGATATCGGCAACGGCGTCAGCATCAAGCGCCTCGCCCATAATGTCTTCGACATACGTTATGGCGACGACTTTGTCGAGGTGGACCTCAACCTCGAACCGCATCAGATCTATCCCTGCCCCTATCCGCTGAGCCATGTCGCGATCGACCGCCACTATTTCGCCGTGGTGCATGCCGGCGACGGCGACGGCTGGGACTTCAACCGCCCGGCCATGGGCAGCGTGCTGATCCACCAGGGCCGTGTGTACCTGATCGATGCCGGCCCCAACATCCACTACAGCCTCGACGCGCTGGGCATAGGCAAGAAGGAAGTGGCGGGAATTTTCCACACGCATTGCCACGACGACCATTTCGCCGGGCTGACGACGCTGCTCCAGTGCGACCGGCCGCTGCAGTATTTCGCCACGCCGCTGGTGCGGGCGTCGGTGACGCGCAAGTTCTGCGCGCTGCTGTCGATACCGGAAAGCGAGTTCGCCAGGTACTTCGACATCTGCGATCTGGTGGAGGGGGAGTGGAACGACATCATGGGCCTGGAAGTGCGGCCGAGCATTTCGCCGCACCCGGTGGAGACCACGATATTCAATTTCCGCGTGCTCTGGGAAGGCGGCTACCGCACCTATGCCCACCTCGCCGACGTCGCCTCGTTCCGCGTCATCGACGCGATGGTCAGCGCCGACGCGACTGCGCCCGGCCTCAGCCCGGAGCGCGCGCAGGCAGTCAAGGCGTCCTATCTGGAAACCGTGGACCTGAAGAAGATCGACATCGGCGGCGGCATGATCCACGGCTGCGCCGAGGACTTCGCCACCGACGCCACGCCCCGGCTGTTGCTCGCGCATACCTCGCGCGACCTGACGCAGGAGGAGCGACGCATCGGTTCGGGCGCGCCTTTCGGCACCTTGGACGTGATGATTCCGGGGGAGCAGAACTTTCTGCTGCGCGACGCCAGCGAATTTCTCAAGAGCTATTTCCCGACGGTGCCGGTCGAGCGCCTGCACATGCTGCTGAACAACCGCATCGTCACCTTCAATCCGGAAACCATCATCACCTCGGCGGGGACGGTGCCGCAGGAGATCTACCTGCTGCTGGCCGGCAAAGTCGAGATCCTGACCCAGGACCCGCACAGCGCCCACTTCCTGTTCAGTGGATCGCTGCTGGCCGAATCGGCCGCGATTCACAATCGGCAGAGCGAAGATACCTATCGCTCGGTGGGTTTCGTCCAGGCCTTGCGCCTGCCGGCGGACCTCTACCGAAATTTTGTCGAGCGCTTTTTTTCCAGCGCCGAACTGCTCAAGGTGCGCACGGTCGAGGAGCGTTTGCGGCGCACCTTCCTGTTCAGCGATGCGGTGACCAACACCACGCTGTTTTCACTGGCCAAGAATTGCACCATCACCCGCCTGCACGCCGGCCGGCATTTCATCGGCGACCCGCATCAATTGCACCTGATCGGCAAGGGGCGGCTGGCCAAGGGCAACGACGAGAAGGCGCCGGTGCTCGGCAAGGGCGAGTTCTGGGGCGCGGACAGCCTGTTTGCGGCGGTGACCAAGGGCGCCGGCGAACAGGCGACGGCCGCCGAGCCGGAACCCAGCCTGGTGGCGCTGGACAGTTGCGAGGTCTATTCGGTGCCGCTGAAACTGGTGTCGCGGATTCCGGTGGTGCGCTGGAAGCTGTTCGAGGCCTTCCGCAACGCCCATCCCTACGCCGCGCCACGCTATCGCGGCACGGCACGCTAGCCCGCCGGCGCCGCGTCCAGACCCTCGCCGCCCAGGGCCATCAGGCTGGCATTGCCGCCTGCGGCCGCCGTATTGATGCTGACCAGGCGTTCGACCAGCATGCGGTACAGAGGGTACAGCGCGCTGCTTGCGCCGGGCTGGAACACGGGTATCAAAGGTCCCGGCGTATCGGCCAGGCGCGGCCGCCGGGCCGCCGCGCCGAGGTCGCGGCTCAGCAGCACGCCCGCCAGGCCAAGACAATCCACCTGCGGCAGGAATTCGATCCGCATCGCCAGTTCCCCGGGCAGCGCGGCGCGGATGCTCCTGGCCGGCTCACAGTCGACCATCACCGCGCTGCCGTCGACCGCGAGCACCGCAGCAAGCTGGTCGAGCAGCGCTTCTGCGTCGCACGCCAGGCACAGCAGGCGGCCGCGCGGCTCGAAGCTCAGGGTGTTGCGTTCGCCGGTGGCGCCCGGCAAGTCGAGCCTGACCCCGCGCAGCGACAGTTCGCCATAACGCGCACAGCATTGCGCCAGGGCCATGCGTGCGTTGGCGGCGGCCCATGCCGCCAGTTGTTGCAGCGCGGACGGCGGCTCGGCGGCAGCGCCGCCGAGGTCCGCCGGCGCGACCTGCTCGCTGCCCGCCAGCGCATGCAGATACAGCGGCCCGCCGGATTTCGGTCCGGTGCCGGACAGGCCCTCGCCGCCGAAGGGCTGCACGCCGACCACGGCGCCGATCATGTTGCGATTGACGTAGATGTTGCCGACGCGCGCCGCCTTCACTACTTGCTTGACCGTTTCGTCGATGCGGCTGTGCACACCCAGGGTCAGGCCGTAGCCGGTGGCGTTGATGGCCGCGACCAGGCCTTCGAGATCGCCGGCGGCGAAGCGCAGCACGTGCAGCACCGGGCCGAAGACCTCGCCCTGCAGCTCGGCCAGCGCATCGATCTCGATCAGCGTCGGCGCCACGAAGCAGCCGCTGCGGCAGGCCGCCGGCAGGCTGGCCTGCCACACCGGCCGGCCTTTTTCGCGCATCCGCGCGACATGGTCGAGCAGCGCGTCGCGGGCCTTGCCGTCGATCACCGGGCCGATGTCGGTCGCCAACTGCGCCGGATTGCCGATCCGCAGTTCCTGCGCGGCGGCCTTCAGCAGCGGCAGCACGCGGTCGGCAATCTCGTGCTGCAGACACAGCACGCGCAAGGCCGAGCAGCGCTGGCCGGCGCTGTCGAAGGCCGAACTCAGCACGTCCTGCACGACCTGCTCGGGCAGGGCCGAGGAATCGACGATCATTGCGTTCTGGCCGCCGGTTTCCGCAATCAGGCGCACCTCTTCGCGCCCGGCGATGCGCTGGTTGATCGCCTGCGCCACTTCGGTGGAACCGGTGAATAGCACGCCGCGCACGCGCGGATCGGCGACCAGCGCGGCGCCCACGGTTTCACCGCGCCCGGGCAGCAGTTGCAGGACTTGCGGCGGAATGCCGGCCTGGTGCAGCAGTGCCACGGCGAAACAGGCGATCAGCGGCGTCTGCGCGGCCGGCTTGGCGATCACCGGGCTGCCGGCAGCCAGGGCCGCGCTGACCTGGCCAACGAAGATCGCCAGCGGAAAATTCCAGGGGCTGATACAGACCACCGGCCCCGTCATCGCCTGCGCCGGCTGATGGCGGCCACCGTCGAGTTGCGCGGCGTAGTAGCGGCAGAAATCCACCGCTTCGCGGATTTCGGCCAGGCCGTTGCTCCAGGTCTTGCCGGCTTCGCGGATGCACAGGCTCAACAGTTGCATGCGTTGCGCTTCGAACAGGTCGGCGGCGCGCAGCAGCGCCGCCGCGCGCGTGACCGGCGGCGTGCGTGCCCAGTCCGCGGCGCAGGATGCGGCGGTCGCCAGCGCCAGTTCGACCATCGCGGCATCGGCCTTGACCACCGCGCCGACTTGGTCTGCAGGGTCGGCCGGATTCAGCACCGGCAGGGGCTGCCCACTGGCGGGGCTGGCGGCGGCCGGCAGCGGCCGCGCCAGCCACTGCTCGCCGGCAAGCTGCGCCAGGCCGGATTCGAGTTCGGCAAGGTGCGCTTCGTCGGCCAGGTCGACCCCGGCCGAGTTGAGCCGCGCGGCGCCGAATATCCGCGCCGGCAGGGGGATCGCCGGGTGCGGCGCGCCGCCCTGCTGGCTGACGCGGCTCAGCGGATCGGCGAGCAGTTCATCAATCGACACCGATTCATCGACAATGCGATTGACGAAGGAACTGTTGGCGCCGTTTTCCAGCAGGCGGCGCACCAGGTAGGGCAGCAGGGTTTCGTGGCTGCCGACCGGGGCATAGATGCGGCAGCGCCTGCCGCCGTTCTCGACCGCGACCAGATGATCGTAGAGCGCCTCGCCCATGCCGTGCAGGCACTGGAATTCGTAGTCCTCGATGCCTTGCCGGTGCGCCATCTGCATCACGGCGGCGACGGTCTGCGCATTGTGGGTGGCGAACTGCGGATAGATCGCGTCCGGCGCCGCCAGCATGCGGTCGGCGCAGGCCAGGTAGGACAGATCGGTATGGGCCTTGCGCGTGAATACCGGATAGTCGGCGAGGCCGTCGACCTGGGCGCGCCGGATTTCGCTGTCCCAGTAGGCGCCCTTGACCAGGCGCAGCATGATGCGCCGCCGATTTCGCCGCGCCAGTTCGATCAGCCAGTCGACGACGTGGATGCCGCGCTTCTGGTAGGCCTGGACCACGAAACCGAGACCGTCCCAGCCGGCCAGATCGCGGTCGGCGGCGAGGGATTCGAGCAGGTCGAGCGAGAGTTCGAGGCGCTCGGCTTCTTCGGCATCGATGTTGAGCCCGATGCCGTAGCGCTTTGCCAGCAGCATCAGGGATTTCAGCGCCGGCCCGAGTTCCGTCATGACGCGCGCCTTCTGGCTGCGCTGGTAGCGCGGGTGCAGGGCCGAAAGCTTGACCGAGATGCCGGCCCCGGCTACCACGCCGCGCCCGCCGGCGGCAGTGCCGATGGCATGGATCGCGTTCTCGTAGGCGCGCCGGTAACGCTCGGCATCGGCGGCGCAAAGTGCCGCCTCGCCGAGCATGTCGAAGGAATGGGTGTAGCCGCCGGCTTCCCTGGCGGCGGCCTGCGCCAGCGCCTCGGCTATGGTCTTGCCGGCAACGAATTGCCTTGCCAGCAGAGCCATCGCATAAGCCACGCCGCGGCGCACCAAAGGCTCGCCGCCGCGGTGCAGCAGCCCGCCCAGCGCCTGGCCGAGGACGCCGTGCGAGGGTGCGGCGACCAGTTTGCCGCCGAGCAGCAAAGCCCAACTGGCGGCATTGACGAACAACGAGCGCTGGCCGCCGAGGTGCGCTTGCCAGTCGCCGTGGCTCAGCTTGTCGCGGATCAGGCGATCCGCCGTGGCCGTATCGGGAACGCGCAGCAAGGCCTCGGCCAGGCACATCAGCGCAATGCCTTCGGGTGTCGATAAGGAGAATTCGTGCATTAGGTGGTCTGCGCCGCCCGCGCCGCGTCGCTGGCTGCGCACCGCCTCGATCAGGGCTCGCGCCTGCGCCCGCACAGCAGGCACGGAGAGATCCAGGCCGTCCAGTTGCGTCGCCAGCGCCGCCACACAAACGGTTTCGGCGCTCCGACAGGCTTCCTTGATTGCGTGTCGCGACATGGGCGACTCCCGTAGACCGGCATGGAGATGCGAGGCGTTCGCCCGGGGCGATTTGACTGGCACGACTGCCCCCGCATCGAACGTCCCGCAGCGATTGCTGTCTACATAGTTTAGTAGAACCCGCCGTCCGCACGCAGCGATCGACGCATGCCAGCGCCGGGCGACGATTGGCCGGCAGCATCCTGGGAGATGGTCATGAACGACAAGGTCATCGCTAAGCAACGCCCGGTGCGTCTGATCGGCGTGGTCAGCGGGTTCGGGGTACCGCCGCGAACGCGTAACGGCAGCATGCGTGCGGCGGCGGCGCTGGAACTCGCCGACGCCGGCGGCGGGATGCGCAGGAACGGCATCGATTGCGCATGGGACGGGCTCATCGCGCCGACGACCGAGCGGGATCTGCCGCCGGATGTCGCATTGCGCCGGCTCTGCGATCAGGTCGCCGAGCGCGTCGCGGCCTGCGTCGACAGCGGCGCCCTGCCGGTCGTGGTCAGCGGCGATCATGCGCTGGCGGTCGGCACCTGGCAGGGGGTGGCGCGGGCGCTCGGCAAGCCACCCGGCATGCTCTGGATCGATGCCCATCTCGATGCGCATACCGAAATCACCAGTCCCAGCGGCAATCCGCACGGCATGCCGCTGGCGGCGCTGCTGGGGCGCGGCCCCAATCCCTGGCAAAGCCCGCAGGCGGCGCTGGACGCGGCGCGCTGCTGCGTCTTCGGCGCGCGCAGCTACGAGGATTCCGAAATGCGCCTGCTGCAGGAACTCGGCGTGCATGTCGTGGATATGGAGCAGATTCGTCGGCGCGGTCTGCGGTCGGCGCTGGACGTGGCGCTGGCCCATGTCGGCGGCGGCAGTTTCGGCATTTCGATCGATCTCGACGCGGTCGATCCGGGCGATGCACCCGGGGTCAATACGCCCAGCGCGGGCGGCCTGGACGGCGCCGCCCTGGCCGATGCCCTGCGCAGCCTGGCCCGCAAGCCGCAACTCGCCGCGCTCGAGATCGCCGAGTACAACCCGGAACGCGACGTCGCCGGCCGTACCGCGCGCTTGGCGGCGCGCCTGCTCGAAGCGCTGAGCGCGCCGGACGGCGACGAGTGCCGGCGGATCGAGGCCGGCAGCGGCGCGCACAACTATGCGCCGCTGCCGGTGGTGCTGACGCGCGGCGAGGGCATTCACGTCTGGGATACGGCGGGCAAGCGCTACATCGACATGATGTCGGCCTATTCGGCGGTGAGCCTGGGGCACGGCCATCCGCTACTGGTGGCCGCGCTGACGGAACAGGCGCAACGTCTGGCAGTGACCTCGCGGGCCTTCTACAACGACCGCTTGCCGCTGCTGCTGGCGCGCCTGTGCGCGGTGTTCGGCTACGAGGCCGCGCTGCCGGTCAATACCGGGCTGGAGGCGGTGGAAACCGCGCTCAAGGCGGCGCGCAAATGGGGTTACCGGCATAAGGGCGTTGCCGCCGACCAGGCCGAGATCATCGCCTGCGCGGGTAATTTCCATGGACGCTCGATCGCGATCATCGGCATGTCCTCGGAGGCCCAGTACCGCGACGGCTTCGGCCCGTTTGCGCCGGGCTTCAGGCTGGTCGCCTACGGCGACGCCGAGGCGCTCGAAGCTGCGATAGGCCCCGATACCGTGGCCTTCCTGGTGGAACCGGTGCAGGGCGAGGGCGGCATCGTCGTGCCGCCCGACGGCTATTTGCGCCGCTGCGCCGAAATCTGCCGGCGTCACGGCGTGCTGCTGATCTGCGACGAGGTGCAGACCGGCCTCGGCCGTACCGGCAAGCTGCTGGCCTCCTGGCACGAGAATGTGCGGCCCGACGGGGTGATCCTGGGCAAGGCACTGGGCGGCGGCCTGCTGCCGGTGTCGGCTTTTCTCGCCGACCGCGAGTTGATGGACGTGTTCACGCCCGGCGACCATGGCAGCACCTTCGGCGGCAATGCCTTGGCGGCCGCGGTGGCCCTGGTCGCCCTCGACCTGATCGTCGAGCTGGACCTTTCGGCGCATTCGGCGCTGCTCGGCGAGCATCTGCTGGCGCGGCTGCGCGCCTTGCGCCATCCGGCGATACGCGCGGTGCGCGGGCGCGGACTGTTTGCCGGGATCGAACTCGACCCCGCCATACTCGACGCGCACACCGCCTGCCTGCGCCTGCTCGATGCCGGCGTGCTGACCAAGGATACCCACGGCACGGTGATCCGGATCGCGCCGCCGCTTATCATCGACATGGCCCAACTCGACGACGCGATCGACCGCATCGCCGCCGTGCTGCAGCAGATGCCGGCGGACCAGGCGCTTGCGGCCTGACCCGATGTCATGACCAGCGTCGACGAAAAGGACATTCTGCAATGCCTGGGCATCGTCGGCAGCCTGGCCGCGGGCAATGCCGGCTTTGCCTCGGAAAACCCGGCAACCGGCAGGGTGATCGCCCGGGTTCGCCGTGCCGCCAGCGCCAACTATGAGGCGACCGTGACGGCGGCCGCGGCTGCTTTCGTGAAATGGCGCGAGGTACCGGCGCCGCAACGCGGCGCGCTGGTGCGCGCCCTGGGCGAGGAACTGCGGCGGCACAAGGATCTGCTCGGCAGCCTGATCTCGCTCGAAACCGGGAAGATCAAGGCCGAAGGCGACGGCGAGGTGCAGGAAATGATCGACATTGCCGATTTCGCCGTCGGCCTTTCGCGCCAGTTGTATGGTCGCAGCATGCATTCGGAGCGCCGGCAGCACCGGATGTTCGAGCAGTGGCTCCCGCTGGGTCCGGTCGGCGTGATCACCGCGTTCAATTTTCCCGCCGCCGTCTGGGCGTGGAACGCGCTGATCGCCGCGGTCTGCGGCGACACGGTGGTGTGGAAGCCGAGTCCGAAGGCGCCATTGACGGCGCTGGCGATTCATCGTCTGGCATGCGAAGTGGCGCGGCAGCATGATGCCGCGGATGTCTTCGGCCTGCTGCTGTCCGACCGGCCGCAGCTCGGTGAGCGGATGGCGGCCGACCCGCGCCTGCCCTTGCTCTCCTTCACCGGGTCGTCCGCCGTCGGCCGTCGCGTGGCGCAGACCGTGGCGGCGCGTTTCGGCCGCAGCCTGCTCGAATGCTCGGGCAACAACGCGGTGATCGTCGATGAAAGCGCCGATCTCGATCTGGCGCTGCGTGCCATTCTGTTCGGTGCGGTGGGCACCGCCGGCCAGCGCTGCACCTCGACGCGCCGCCTGATCGTGCACGAGTCGCGCCATGCCGAAATCGTGCGCCGCCTGCTGGACGCCTACAGCGAGGTCTGCGTCGGCGATCCGCTGGCTGCCAGCACTCTGATGGGACCGCTGATAGACGAAGCCGCACGAAGCGAATTTGTCGCCGCGGTGGCCGCCGCCGAAGCCTGCGGCGGCACCGTGCTGTGTGGCGGCTCGGTTCTGGCGCGGCCCGGCTATTTCGTGCGGCCGACGCTGATCGAAGCCGAGAACGAGTGGCCGGTGGTGCAACGCGAAACCTTCGGCCCCATCCTTTACGTCATGCGCTACCGGGACTTCGAGCAGGCGCTGGCCATGCAGAATGCCGTGCCGCAAGGCTTGTCCTCGGCCTTGTTCACGCTCGATCTGCGCCATGCGGAACAATTCCTCGCCGCATCCGGCAGCGATTGCGGCATCGCCAACATCAATCTCGGTACGTCGGGCGCCGAGATCGGCGGCGCCTTCGGCGGCGAAAAGGAAACCGGTGGCGGCCGCGAGGCAGGCTCGGACGCCTGGAAGGCTTACATGCGTCGACAGACCAATACGATTAATTGGGGTAGCGATCTGCCGCTTGCTCAGGGAATTGAATTTCTCCCCGGCGGAGTACAACGGAGCCGATAGTAAATTTGGTCGACAAAAAGAGTCAACTTTTGAAATCTTTTGGCCGTTGAGCTATCAAAGAAGAGAGATGGAGTCAGCAGGGAACCGCGAATAATCAGAGAGGAGGCGTGTCATGTCGATCTTTGACCGTTATCAGGGCCGCTACGAATCCGCGCTGGAAGAAGACATGTCGGTCCAGGAGTACCTGGATCTGTGCCGCAACGAACCCGCGGCCTATGTCAGCGTCGCCGAGCGCATGCTCGCCGCGATCGGCGAACCCGAACTGGTGGATACGCGGCTCGATCCGCGGCTGTCGCGCATTTTTGCCAACAAGATCATCAAGATCTACCCGGCCTTCCGCGATTTCTACGGCATGGAAGAGGTGATCGAGAACATCGTCGCCTATATCCGCCATGCGGCCCAGGGCCTAGAAGAGAAGAAGCAGATACTTTATCTGCTCGGCCCGGTCGGCGGCGGCAAATCCTCGCTCGCCGAGAAGCTGAAATCCCTGATCGAGAAGGAGCCTTTCTATGCCATCAAGGGCTCGCCGGTGCATGAGTCGCCGCTGGGCCTGTTCAAGCCCGAGGAGGACGGCCCCATTCTCGAAGAGGACTTCGGCATTCCGCGGCGTTACCTGAACACCATCATGTCGCCCTGGGCGGTCAAGCGCCTGCACGAATTCAACGGCGACATCACCCGGTTCCGCGTGGTCAAGCTGCGGCCTTCGGTACTGCGCCAGATCGCCGTGTCGAAGACCGAGCCGGGCGATGAGAACAACCAGGACATCTCCTCGCTGGTCGGCAAGATCGACATCCGCAAGCTCGAAGAGTATTCGCAGAACGATCCCGATGCCTACAGCTACTCGGGCGGGCTGTGCCTGGCCAACCGCGGCCTGCTCGAATTCGTCGAGATGTTCAAGGCGCCGATCAAGGTCCTGCATCCGCTACTGACGGCGACCCAGGAAGCCAACTACAAGGGTACCGAGGGCTTCGGCGCGATTCCCTTCGACGGCATGATCCTCGCGCACTCCAACGAGGCGGAGTGGATGGCGTTCAAGAACAACCGCAACAACGAGGCCTTCCTCGACCGCATCTACATCGTCAAGGTGCCCTACTGCCTGCGCGTCTCCGAAGAGGTCAAGATCTACGAGAAGCTGCTGGTGAACTCTTCGCTGTCGAAGGCGCCCTGCGCGCCGGACACGCTGCTGATGATGGCGCAGTTCGCCGTGCTGTCGCGCCTCAAGGAGCCGGAAAACTCGGCGATCTACTCGAAGATGCGCGTCTATGACGGCGAGAACCTCAAGGACACCGACCCCAAGGCCAAGTCCTACCAGGAGTACCGCGACTACGCCGGCGTCGACGAAGGCATGACCGGCTTGTCCACGCGCTTCGCGTTCAAGATACTGTCCAAGGTGTTCAACTTCGACCATCGCGAGGTGGCCGCCAATCCGGTGCACCTGATGTACGTGCTGGAGCAGCAGATCGAGCAGGAACAGTTCGCGCCCGAAGTGGAGCAGCGCTACCTCGGCTTCATCAAGGAGTTCCTCGCTCCGCGCTATGCGGAATTCATCGGCAAGGAAATCCAGACCGCCTACCTCGAATCGTATTCCGAGTACGGCCAGAACATCTTCGACCGCTACGTCACCTATGCCGACTTCTGGATTCAGGACCAGGAATTCCGCGATCCGAATACCGGCGAGATCCTTGATCGCAGCGCGCTCAACGACGAACTGGAGAAGATCGAGAAGCCGGCCGGCATCAGCAACCCGAAGGACTTCCGCAACGAGGTGGTGAACTTCGTGCTGCGCGCCCGGGCCAAGAACGACGGCATGAATCCGGCCTGGACTTCCTACGAGAAGCTGCGCGCCGTGATCGAGAAGAAGATGTTCTCCAACACCGAGGAACTGCTGCCGGTGATTTCCTTCAACAACAAGGCCAGCGCCGACGACCAGCGCAAGCACCAGGATTTCGTCAATCGCATGAAGGCCAAGGGCTACACGGAGAAGCAGGTCCGCCTGCTGGCCGAATGGTATCTGCGCGTGCGCAAGTCGTCCTGAACTGACGGCAGCGACGTGGCGTCCCGGGACAGCCGGGAGCAGCGGGCAGGCAAACCGAGCGGGAGGGCAGCATGCTTCAGATCATCGATCGGCGCAACGACAGCAAGAACAAGAGCGCCGTCAATCGCAACCGCTTCATCCGGCGCTTCAAGGGCCAGATCAGGAAGGCGGTGCAGGACGCGATTGCCCGGCGCAAGATCGCCGATATCGACAACGGCGAGAGGGTCGGCATCCCGTCCAAGGATATTTCGGAACCGCAATTCCATCATGGCCGGGGCGGGCGCTGGAGCGTGGTGCAGCCGGGCAACGACCGTTACATCACCGGCGACGAGATCGAGCGGCCGGAGGAAGGTGCGGGCGGGCGCGGCAGCGGCGCCAGCCTGGACGGCGAGGGCCTCGACGACTTCGTGTTCACGCTGTCGCGCGAGGAGTTTCTCGATATTTTCTTCGACGACCTGGCCCTGCCGCACCTGATCAAGACCCAGTTGGCGCGCATCGCCGAATACAAGCGCGTGCGCGCCGGCTATACCTCGACCGGGGTCCCGGCCAACATCAATGTGGTGCGTTCGCTGCGCGGCGCGACGGGGCGCCGTCTGGCCGCCGGCGGGCCCTACCGCAAGACGCTGCGCGCCCTGCACGCCGAGCTGGCCGAACTGGAAGCGTGCGGCGCGGGCGACGGCGAGCGGGCCGCGGAAATTCGCGCCGAGATCGCCCGCCTGCTGCGCCGGATCGAGACCCTGCCCTTCATCGACACCTTCGATTTGCGCTACAACAGCCGCATCCGCGTCCCGGCGCCGTCGACCCAGGCCGTGATGTTCTGCGTCATGGACGTCTCCGGCTCCATGGACGAACAGAAGAAGCGCATCGCCAAGCGCTTCTTCATGCTGCTCTACCTGTTCCTGACCCGCACCTACGAGCACATCGAGATCGTCTTCATCCGCCACCACACGCTGGCGCTGGAAGTCGACGAGGACGACTTCTTCCGCTCGCGCGAAACCGGCGGCACCGTGGTGTCCTCCGCGCTCGAACTGATGCTGCGCATCGTGCGCCAGCGCTATGCCTCGAATGTCTGGAACATCTACTGCGCCCAGGCCTCCGACGGCGACAACTGGGAGGCCGATTCGCCGAAATGCCGGGAGCTGCTCGAATCCAGCATCGTGCCGCTGATCCAGTACTACGCCTACATCGAGATTTCGGAGGGAGAACAGCAGAACCTCTGGCGCGAGTACGCCAGGGTCATGGCCAGCCACCCGCAGCGCTTCGCCATGCAGCAGATCGGTGGTCCGGAGGACATCTACCCGGTGTTCCGCGAACTGTTCCGCAAGAGCCTGGCGTGAGTCGCCGATGAGCGAAATGCCGCAGCCGCTGCCGACCGGGTCCGAATGGAGCTTCGAGTCCATCGAGATCTACGATCGCGAGATCGGATGCGTCGCCCGGGAATACGGGCTCGACGTCTATCGCCACCAGCTCGAAGTCATCACCGCCGAGCAGATGATGGATGCCTATGCCTCAATAGGCATGCCGGTGTATTATCACCACTGGTCCTTCGGCAAGCATTTCCTGAGTACCGAGAAGGGCTACAAGCGCGGCCAGATGGGGCTGGCCTACGAGATCGTGATCAACTCCGATCCCTGCATCGTGTATCTGATGGAAGAGAACACGATGCCCATGCAGGCGCTGGTCATCGCTCATGCCGCCTACGGCCACAATTCCTTCTTCAAGGGCAACTACCTGTTTCGCACCTGGACTTCAGCCGAGGCGATCGTCGACTACCTGGTGTTCGCGCGCAACGTCATCGCCGAGTGCGAGGAACGCTACGGCGAAGAAGAGGTCGAGCAGTTGCTCGACGCCTGTCATGCCTTGATGAGCGTCGGCGTGGACCGCTACAAGCGGCCGCCCAAACTGTCCCTGAACAAGGAAAAGGAACGGCGCAAGGAACGCGAAAGCTACCTGCAGTCGCAGGTCAATGACCTGTGGCGCACGCTGCCCCAGGGCCTGGAGCGGGAAGCCACCCAGAGCGAGCGGCGCTTTCCCGCGGAACCGGAAGAGAACCTGCTGTATTTCATCGAGAAGAACGCGCCCCTGCTGGAACCCTGGCAACGCGAAATCGTGCGCATCGTGCGCAAGATCGGTCAGTATTTCTACCCGCAGCGGCAAACCCAGCTGATGAACGAAGGCTGGGCCTGTTTCTGGCACTACACCATGCTTTACCATCTCTATGACCGGCGCCAGCTCGCCGACGGTTTCATGCTGGAATTCCTCCAGCATCACACCAATGTGGTGTTTCAGCCGCCGTTCAACAGCCGCCGCTTCGGCGGCATCAACCCCTATGCGCTGGGTTTTGCCATGTGGCGCGATATCCAGCGCATCTGCCAGGAGCCGACCGCCGAGGACCGCGAGTGGTTTCCCGATCTGGCGGGCAGCGACTGGCGCGAGTCGATGGACTTCGCCATGCGCAATTTCAAGGATGAAAGCTTCGTCGCCCAGTACCTGTCGCCCCGGCTGATGCGGGAATTCAGGCTGTTCAACATTCTCGACGACCCGCGCGAACCCACGCTGCGCGTGCGTGCGATCCACGACGAACAGGGCTACCGCACCTTGCGCCAGTGCCTTGCCGAGCAGTACAACCTCGGCAGCCGCGAGCCCGACATCCAGGTCTGGAACGTCGATCTGCGCGGCGAGCGTTCCCTCACGCTGCGCCATTTCAAGTATCAGGGACGGGATCTGGGCGAGTCCCGCGACGCGGTGCTGAAGCACGTCGCGACGCTATGGGGCTTTCCGGTCAGGCTGGAGGAGCAGGACGAGGATGGCGAGGTTCGGCACCTGACCGAGGTCAGGATCGACCGGCGCAAGGAGAATCAGCGGCCTTGATCCCTGCGCCGTTGCGCAGCGGCTGCGCGGCGGCGCAGGGATCAGTTCGCCGCCGCGCCAGCCGGGTCCTGGCGATAGAACAGCGTGAACTGTCGATACACCTCCGGGTATTCGTCGGCCAGCAACCGCGGCGTCTCGAAGAAGGCTTCGCTGGCGACGGCGAAGAACTCGGCGGGCCACTCGGCGCCATAGGGATCGAGCGGCGTTTCCTCGCCGTCATCGACGCGCCGCCGGAAGTCCTCGAAGGCCCGGCTCATGACCGCGATCCAGCGCTGGCGCGACATCCCGGCGTGCAGCGGCGGCATGCCATCGGCGTCGCCGCTCTTCATGTCCAGCTTGTGGGCGAATTCGTGGATCACCACATTGATGCCGTCGGCTTCCTCGGCATGATCGAACCAGGAGATCAGCACCGGGCCGCCGTACCAGGCCTCGCCCATCACGTCGTCGTCGAACTCATGCACCACGCCGTCCTCGTCGATCATCCGCCGCGGAATCAGGAAATCGCCGGGATAGACCACGATACCGACCCAGCCGGCATACCAGTCGAGGCTGAGGTGCAGGATCGGCAGGCAGGCCTGCAGTGCGATCGTCAGCTGGATGCGCGGCGTCAGCCGCAGCCCCTGCGCGCCGCTCCATTGCTTTTCGGCGATGAACTGGCGCGCCAGCTGGCGCAGCCGGCCGCGCTCGTCGGGGGTCAGGCGGTGAAGGAAGGGCAGGCTGGCCTCGACCTCATGCCACAGCGATTCGCGGATGTCGAGCCGATCGGCCCGGCGCTGCCGCCACCATGCCAGCAGCTTGCGTATCATCCGACGCGCCGCGTGTTGAGCCAGATCCCGGCGAAGATCAGGCCGATGCCGGCAGCGTGATAAGGCGCCGGCGTCTCGCCGAGAAATATCATCGACAGCACGATGCCGAAGGCCGGCACCAGATGCATGAACAGCCCGGCACGCGCGGCGCCGACTTCGGCGACGCCGCGATTCCACAGGATGTAGCCGAGAAAGGCCGGGAACACCCCCGTATAGACGATGCCGGCAATCGCGCCCGGCGTGGCTATGACTTGGCGGCCCTGGGCCATTTCCCAGAGATAGAAGGGCAACAGGAAAATCAGGCCGGTGACGCTGATCGCGGTGAGAAAGGACAGCGGGTGCACCGGGGGCCGGCGCGACAGCAGCAGGGTATAGGCCGACCAGGCCAGCACCGAGGCGAGAATCCAGAGGTCGCCGACGTTCAGCCTGAGTTGCTGCAGGCGCTGCAGTTCGCCGTGAGCGACGATGGCGAGCACGCCGACGAAGGAAACCAGGATGCCGGCCAGCTCGCGGCCGTGCAGGCGCTTGCCGGTCAGCAACCAGGAGATCAGCACGATCATGATGGGAATGAAGGAATTCAGCAGCGTGCCGTTGATCGCGGTGGTGTATTGCAGGCCGCCGTAGACCAGCACGTTGTAGCCGCCGGTGCCGAGTGCGCCGAAGAACAGCAGCCAGGGCCAGGCGGCGCACAGTTGCGGCCAGTCGCGCCGCACCTGGGGCAGGGACAGCGGCAGCAGGCACAGCAGGGCCACCGCCCAGCGCCAGAAGGACAGGGCGACCGGCGGCAGCTCGCCGCGAAAGGCGCGGCTGACGATCCAGTTGCCGGCCCAGAACAGGTTGGCCAGGGTCAGCAGCAGGTAGGGAGAGAGTTGCGGCGGTTTCTTCATCGAGGTGGGGATTATGCACGGCGTGGGATAATTGCTTCATGGTCTCCGTAGTGCATTCACTGCAGCCGTCGAGCGGCGAAGCCGAAACGCTGTCCCGTCTCTGTGTCGGCCTTCCCGCCGCGGCCGCGGTGCGCGCCGCCGAGGCGCTGGCGCTGGCGCGCGACGCTTATGGCGACAAGGAGCTGGGGACCGGCGAGGCCATCCTGCAGCACGCCTTGGGCATGGCCCTGATCGTGGCCTCGCTCGATCTCGATGCCGATGCGCGCATCGCCGCCCTGTTGTTCGCCGCCAACGATCATGTGACGGATTGCGACGAGCGCCTGAAAGTTGGCTTTGGCGACACGGTGGCCGGCCTGGTGGCGGGGCTGCATCGGCTGGGCAGCCTGCGTCCGCTGACGCGTGCAGCGGCCGGCGGCGGCCCGGCAGGCGAGGGCGCGGCCGAGCCGCGGGTGGACGTCAAGGCCCAGGCCGAGATCCTGCGCAAGATGCTGCTGGCCATGGTCGATGACATTCGCGTGGTCATGCTGCGGCTGGCGAGCCGGGTGCAGACGCTGCGCTTCCTCAACGCGCGGCCCGGCCCGCTGCGCGACGAAATGGCCAGGGAAAGCCAGCTGATCTACGCGCCGCTGGCCAACCGGCTCGGCATCTGGCATGTCAAGTGGGAACTCGAAGACCTGGCCTTTCGCTATCTGGAGCCCGAGACCTACAAGCGTATCGCCCGAATGCTCGATGAAAAGCGCACCGAGCGCGAAGGCTTCATCGACCAGGCCGTGGCGCGCCTGCAGGCGGAGCTGGCGGCTTCCGGCGTGCGCGCCGAGATCTACGGTCGGCCCAAGCACATCTACAGCATCTGGAACAAGATGCGCGGCAAGGACATCGACTTCTCCGAAGTCTATGACGTGCGCGCGGTGCGCATCATCGTCGATGAGGTCAAGGACTGCTACACCGCGCTGGGCATCGTGCATCATCTGTGGCAGCCGATTCACGGCGAGTTCGACGACTACATTTCGCATCCCAAGGGCAATTTCTATCGCTCGC
Source organism: Sulfuritalea sp. (assembly GCA_030696505.1). GTDB lineage: Bacteria > Pseudomonadota > Gammaproteobacteria > Burkholderiales > Rhodocyclaceae > Sulfuritalea. The sequence goes on from JAUYSD010000056.1 coordinate 45,602, forward strand.
TGCACACGGCGGTGGAGGTCGAGGACGGCCGTTCGCTGGAAGTGCAGATCCGCACCCGCGAGATGCACGAGCATGCCGAGCTGGGCGTCGCCGCCCACTGGCGCTACAAGGAATCCGGCAAGTCGGTGAAGGCCGGCGGCGCCTACGAGGACAAGATTTCCTGGCTGCGGCAGTTGCTGTCCTGGCGCGACGAAATCGCCGATTCGGCGGAGTGGGTGCAGCAGTTCAAGCGCGCGGCGCTGGACGACACGATCTATGTGCTGACACCCCAGGACAAGGTCATCGACCTGCCGCGCGGCGCCACGGCGCTGGATTTTGCCTATCGGCTGCATACCGATCTCGGCCATCGCTGCCGCGGCGCGAAGATCGACGGCCACATGGTGCCGCTCAACACCGCGCTGGCCAACGGCCAGCGCGTGGAAATCGTCACGGTCAAGAGCGGCGGGCCGTCACGCGACTGGCTCAATCCGGCGCAGGCTTACCTGGCCACGTCGCGCGCGCGGTCCAAGGTCAAGCAGTGGTTTGCGGCGCAGGACGAAGCCGAACTGCTGGCGCAGGGCCGCAGCCTGGTGACGCGGGAACTGCAGCGCGAGGGACAGACCCAGTCCAATCTCGACGAACTGGCGGTCAAGCTCGGACTGAAAAGCGCCGAGGCACTGTTCCTTGCCGCGGCGCGCGGCGAGATCGGCATGCGGGCGATCGATACGGCCTTGCGCGGCGGCGCCGAGCCCTTGCCGCCCGAGCCGGAAATCCAGACCAAAAAGAGCCGCGCCGGCGACAGCCGGATCCTGGTGGTCGGCGTGGACAAGCTGCTGACCCAGGTCGGCACCTGCTGCAAGCCGATGCCGCCGGATGCGATCGTCGGCTTCGTTACGCGCGGCAAGGGCATCTCGATCCACCGTGTCGAATGCATCAACTTCCGCAACATGGCGGCACGCAATCCGGAGCGCGTCATCGGCGCGGAGTGGGGCGAGCAGTCCGGCGCGGTCTATCCGGTCGATCTGGTGGTGGATGCGGGGGACAGGCAAGGACTGCTGCGCGACATTTCCGACGTGCTGTCGCGCGAGAAAATCAATGTGACGGCGGTCAGGACGCAATCCCGGGGAGGTATTGCCCATATGAGCTTTGTGGTTGAATTATCAGAGAAAGGCATTCTCCAGAGAGTGTTATCCTTGCTGCACGAGGTGCCAGGTGTCATTCGCGCCGAACGACGCTGAGAAATCGCCAGCACGCGCCGGGTGTCTGTGATCTTGGAGAGGGTCGGAATCTGAATTCGAGCACGTCCGCCAACGCAAGGCCGCATCGCTGGGCAGTGGCCAGCGGTTACCGGGTACGCATTGCCGCTTTTGTCCTGATCGGCGCGCCGATTGGTCTGCAGCTGTATTCGCAAGGCCATGGCGCGGTGCTCTGGGCCTTGTTCGTCTTGCAGTTCCTGGCCTATCCGCATGCGCTGCACTGGCTGACGCGCAAGTCCTTGGTTCGCGGCTGGATCGAGTTCAACAACATGCTGGTCGACTCCGTGTTGTGCGGCGCATGGGCGGCGGGCCTCGGCTTCCCGCTGTGGATCAGCGTGGTCCTGTTCGTCGCCAACCTGCTGAACCACACCATAACGCGCGGGATCTCCGGCGTCCTGACCTGCTCCGCGACCTTTGTCGGCGGCGCGCTGGCGTCCACCACGGTGATTGCATTCCATGTGTCCACGGATACCGGCGGCCTGGTGACGCTGGCATCGATCATCGGGCTGGCCGTGTATCTGTCGCTGATCGGCGTCGAGTTCTTCGCCTATGTCGACCAGCTGCACAAGGTCCAGGACACGCTGGATAGCCAGAAGCAGACGCTCGAAAATGCCAATGCGATGCTGCATGCGCAGATCGGCAAGATCAACGACTTGCAGGAAAAACTCCACGACCAGGCCAATCGCGATTCGCTGACCGGTCTCTTCAATCGCCGCTACCTCGAAGGCACGCTCGAGCGCGAACTGGCGCGCTGCAAGCGGGAAGCCGTGCCGCTGTCGATGCTGATGATCGACATCGACCATTTCAAGAGTGTGAACGACACCCATGGACATCAGGCCGGCGACGAGGTGTTGCGGGTTTTCAGCCTGCTGCTGCTGGAGAATGCCCGTACCGAGGACATCGTATGCCGCTACGGCGGCGAGGAGTTCCTGCTGGTGTTGCCGAAGATGCCGCTGGACATCGCCCGCGACCGCGCGGCGCAGTTGCTGAAGCTGTTTCAGCAGCAGGTGGTGTCGTTCGGCGACTTGCGGCTGCAGACCACCATCTCGATGGGGATTGCCGCAACGCCGGAGCATGCGGACACGGCAGACGGCCTGATCCGCTGCGCGGACGACGCGCTCTATCAGGCGAAGCGGGCCGGCCGCAATCGGGTGATGGTGTTCGACACCATGCCGGCCGACTAGGTTTGGCTGGCCGCTGCGATACCGGCATGCGGCGCAAGCTATCCTAGGCGATCCGGCTTGCAAGCCGGCCCAGATGCAGGCGCGGCAGGGCTGCGCGCAGGCGTTCCGGATGCGCCGAGGCGTGCAGTTGCAGGCGGCCGCCGCCCTGGGCGAGGCG
>JAUYSD010000292.1 GCA_030696505.1 Sulfuritalea sp.
AAGCCCGACGATCTCTTCGTCGAAGTCCATGTGGCCTATCTCAATGCGCCCAACATCGGCCGCAACCTGCTCGGCGATGCCGCCTGGGCCAAGTTCAGGAGCTATCTGCCGGACGAGCGTCCGGCGTTCTGGATCGCCACGCGCGGCCGCTATGCCCTGGTCGATGAAGCCTTCGTGCCGGGCACCTCGCCGCCGCGCCTGGCGCTGGTGCAAAGCGAACTGCCGATCGAACTGCGCGATGCCAACCGCGATTACGCGCGGCTGCCCGCGCCCGGCGAACTGACCAGCGCCCTGATACTGACCGCACCGGCCCACGCCGGACTCGATCCGGGGCGGCCGATGGAGTTCCGTTTCAGCGTCAGCCGCGCGCGCGGCATGATCCTGCCGGTGCTGACGCAGAAGCAGATCAGCCTGCGCTACACACCGCCCGCCGAACTCTTCGACTACCCGCCCAAGCCGCTGCCGGAATGGCTGCAGGCCTGGCAGGGGCGGTTGCCCGACCTGCTGGTGATCGGCGCCGCGCTGCTGCTGCTTTGCGCCGCGCTGCTGCGGCCGCGGTGGATTGCGCTGAAACCGCGCCGCCTGTTCTGGTTTCGCGGCAGCTTCCTTGCCTTCACCCTGGTCTACATCGGCTGGTACGCGCAAGGCCAGCTGTCGATCGTGCAGATCACCGGCGCGGTCAAATCCCTGGTCGCCGGCGCCGGGCTCAAGAGTTTTCTCTACGATCCGGTTTCGCTGTTGCTGATCGCCTTCACCCTGCTCAGCTTAGGTGTCTGGGGCCGCGGCACTTTCTGCGGCTGGCTGTGCCCCTTCGGCGCCCTGCAGGAGTTCGTGGCGCAGCTCGCCGGCGCGCTGCGCCTGCCGCAATGGCGCCTGCCGCCGCGGCTGGCGCGACTGCTGGCGCGCGGCCGCTATGCACTCCTCGCCCTGCTGGTCGGCGCCGCCGCGCTGGCCCCCGCCACCGCCGGACGCATGGTGGAAATCGAACCCTTCAAGACCGCCATCACGGTCGGCTTCCAGCGCGAACTGCCCTTCCTGCTCTGGGCCGGCGGCCTGCTGCTGGCCGGCGCCTGCGTGTACAAGTTCTTCTGCCGCTTCGTCTGCCCGCTCGGCGCGGCGCTGACCCTGGCCGGCCGGCTGCGGCGCTGGAACTGGCTGCCGCGCATCGAGGCCTGCGGCCAGCCCTGCCAGAAGTGCCGCAACACCTGCCGCTACGACGCGATCCTGCCCGGCGGCGCCATCGACTACGACGAATGTTTCGAGTGCCTCGACTGCGTCGGCATCTACCACGACATCCGGCGCTGCGGACCGCAACGGCTGCAGGCGGCCAGGGGCACGCCGATCGACTTCCGGCGGCGCCGCTAGGACGCTGTTAGGTCTGTTAGGGATTGGTGCCCGGGGTCCAGCGCGGCAGCGAGAGGCCGCGAATGATCCCGGCGACGCCGCGCCAGAGTTTCGGCAGCAGCCAGACGATCAGCGCCACCAACACCAGCAGCAGCGCCAGCATCAGCCACGGGTGGGCGAACATCAGCCACAGCACGGCAAGCACCGCGACGTCTTCGCCGGCCGATGCGGCGATGTTGGTGAAGGGTTCCGGCGAGGCGTTGATCAGGGCGCGCGTGCCGGCCTTGGTGAAGTGCGTGCCGGCCGCCAGCGTACCGCCCAGCAGCGCCATCGCGGTCTGCCATTCGACGCCCTGGCCGCCGAACACCAGCGCGGCGAGTGCCGCACCGGCGGGAATGCGGATGAAGGTATGCACGGTGTCCCAGACCGAATCCAGCAGCGGGATCTTGTCGGCGAAAAACTCGATGGTCAGCATCAGGACGGCGGCGCCCAGCACCCAGTAGTGTTCGAGCAGCTGCAGGCCCGGCGGCAACGCGATCCAGCCCAGCCTGCCGGCCAGGCCGACAACGAACAGCGTGGTGTAGAGCCGCAGGCCCGAGGCCCAGCCGAGCCCGGCGGCCAGTGCCAGGAGGCCGGCAAGGTCGAGCGGCAGATGGGCCAGGTCCATGATCGATGCTCCGTCCTGAGGAAAGCTCACGCCGCCACTATAGCTCCTGGCCACAATTCCTCAAGTCGAGTCCTCAGGGAACCGTGCAAACTGCCACATCCGTCGACAATTTGTGGCTGCCTTTTTGGGGCACACTGGCAAGTGACGCGGATCGAGCCGACCAGGCCAGACCATCCCCCGGAGACACGGCATGCATGACACGCTGCACCTGCTGACCCACACCGACTTTCCCGCCATCAGGCGACGCGGGATCGAAACCCTGCAACTCAACCTCGGCTACCGCTGCAACCAGAGCTGCCTGCACTGCCACGTCAATGCCGGGCCGAAGCGCACCGAGGAAATGACGGCCGAGACCATCGATGCGGTATTGGACTTCATCGCCGCCAGCCCCGGCATCAGGACCATCGATCTGACCGGCGGCGCGCCGGAACTCAACCCGCAGTTCCGCCGCCTGGTGATCGCGGCGCGCGCGCGCGGCCTGCATGTGATCGACCGCTGCAACCTGACCATACTCGAAGAGCCGGGCTTCGAGGATATGGCCGATTTCCTCGCCGGCCACCGCGTCGAGATCGTCGCCTCCCTGCCCTGCTACCTCGAAGAGAACGTCGACCGGCAGCGCGGCCAGGGCGTGTTCGAAACCAGCCTGCGCGCGCTGCAGAAACTCAATGCGCTGGGTTATGGGCACCAGGGCAGCGGCCTCGGCCTCAACCTGGTCTACAACCCGCAGGGGCCCAGCCTGCCGCCACCCCAGGCCGCGCTGCAGGCCGACTACAAGCGGCATCTCGGCGAAAGATACGGCATCGTCTTCCACGAGTTGTTCACCCTGGCCAACATGCCGATCCAGCGCTTCGGCAGCACGCTGATTTCCCGGGGCCAGTTCAACGCCTACATGCAGTTGCTGCGCACGGCGCACCATGACGACAACCTGGACCAGGTGATGTGCCGCAGCCTGGTCAGCATCGACTGGCAGGGCTATCTCTACGACTGCGACTTCAACCAGCAACTGGGCCTGGCGATTCCCGGCGCCCGCAGCGGCCGCCTGCATATCACCGAGGCCGCCGCCCTAGGGCTGAACGATCAGCCGATCCGCGTCGCCGACCACTGCTATGGCTGCACCGCCGGCCAGGGGTCGAGTTGCGGCGGTGCACTGGGCCATGAGACCGCCGCTGCGCCGAGCTGCAGCAGATGAAACAGATACCGCGACGCCGGATGGCGAGAACACCGACCTCGGCGCGCAGCCGGCCCTGATCGAGCAGGCCTGGCCCGCGCCCACAGGCCGGCTTGCCGCGCAGAGTTGGCGCTTGCCGGCGCGCGAAGCGCTTTCCCCGGCAGACAGAGTCCGACCCGGCGACCGCAACGCGAGGTGGACGCCCGATTGCCAAATGCGTATGCTGATCCAGGAAGTCGGCGGCGGGCTGCCGCAATCCGCAGCCGCCCACCCCGACCTGCAAGCCCAGCCCACCAATGTCCGGCTAAAACTCGAAGCAAGATCATGGCGGCATCTGCGATAGCAAGCATCAACTTCAAGGCGGCAGCGCTTGAGTTGCTGCCCGAGGGCGCCAACTTCGAGGCCTGCCTGAGCTGCGGGCTTTGCTCCTCGGGCTGTCCGGCCTCGGGGATGGAGAACATGGATCCCCGCAAGTTCATCCGCATGGCCCTGCTGGGCATGGACGAGGAGCTGTCGACCACGCCCTGGATATGGTGCTGCACGATGTGCAAGCGCTGCCAGTACGTGTGCCCGATGAGCATCGACGTCTCGCAACTGGTGTTTCTCGCCCGCGGCAACTGGCCCGAAGACCGGAAGCCCGCGGGCATCGTGCGCTCCTGCCAGCTCGCCACGTCCAGCGATTCGACCAGCGCCATGGGCATGCCGCCGGCCGACTTCGTCGCCGTGGTCGAGGAAGTGCTGGAGGAAGTCCGCGCCACGCAGCCGGATTTTCGCCACCTGCAGGCGCCGATCGACAGGCGCGGTGCCCACTTCTTCGTCAACCAGAACTCGCGCGAGCCGATGAACGAGCCGGAAGAAATGGTTCCGCTGTGGAAGATCTTCGACGTCGTCGGCGCCGACTGGACCTATGCCTCGAAAGGCTGGGCGGCGGAGAACTTCTGCATGTTCTCGGGCAACGAAGACGCCTGGCGCGAAGTCGTCCGCAAACGCGTCGACGCGGTCAATCAACTCGGCTGCGAGGTCTGGCTCAACACCGAGTGCGGCCACAGCTACTACTCGATGTGGCAGGGCATCGAGCGCTTCCGCCTGGAGGCGAATTTCCGGCTCGAAAGCATCGTCACCTGGTACGCCCAGTGGATACGCGAGGGCAAGCTGCCGGTCGATGCACGCTGGAATTCCAAAGGCATCAAGTTCACCGTACAGGACCCCTGCATGATCGTGCGCAAGGCCTACGGCGACGCCATCGCCGAGGACATGCGCTTCGTCGTCAGGACCCTGGTCGGCGAGGAGAACTTCGTCGACATGCAGCCCAATCGCAGCGCCAACTATTGCTGCGGCGGCGGCGGCGGTTTCCTCCAGGCCGGCATGACCGAGCACCGGCGGACCTACGGCAAGCGCAAGTTCGACCAGATCGCCGCCACCGGCGCCGCCTACGTCCTCACACCCTGCCACAACTGCCATTCGCAGATGCACGACATCGGCCGCTTCTACGGCGGGCACTACGGCGTGGTGCATCTGTGGACGCTGATCTGCCTCTCGCTGGGCATACTCGGCAAGAACGAGCGCATCTATCTGGGACCGGAGCTGCGCGGCTGAACCATGTCCTCCGACGCAACGACACTGGAAACCGAGGTACTGATCATCGGCGGCGGCGTGACCGGCGCCGGGATCATGCGCGACTTGGCGCTGCGCGGCATACACAGTCTGCTGATCGACAAGCGCGACCTGTGCGCCGGCGCCTCGGGCGGCAACCACGGCCTGCTGCATTCCGGCGCCCGCTATGTCTCGACCGATCCCGATGCGGCGATCGAATGCCGCAAGGAAAACGCGCTGCTCAAGCGGCTTGTGCCGCAGTGCATCGAAACCGCCGACGGCCTGTTCGTCGCAGTCCAAGGCGATGATCCGGAATTTGCCGATCGGTTTCCGGCCCTGTGCCAGCATGCCGGCATCGACTGCGGGGAACTGACTCCCGCCGAAGCGAGAAGGCTGGAACCCGTGCTTTCGGAAAAGCTGTTCAAGGCCTATCGGGTGCCGGACGCCACGATCGATCCCTTCCACCTCGCCATGCTGAATGTCGATCACGCCCGATTGCTCAACGGCAGTCACTATCGCCCGCACACGGAGGTTCTGCGCTTCGAAGTTGCGGCGGGGGAAATCCGCGCCGCCATCTGCCACGACCATCTGCACCAGCGCCGGCTGACAATCCGCGCCCGGCAGTTCGTCAATGCCGGCGGCGCCTGGGCCATGAACATCGCACGGCTGGCGGCATGTGCCGACGTGCACCTGCTCTACGCCAAAGGCACCATCCTGGTCAGCAACGACCGCCTGGCGCAACGCGTCATCAACCGTCTGCGGCCTCCCGGCGACGGCGACATCCTGGTGCCGGGCGGCACGGTTTCCCTGCTCGGCACCACCTCGACCCGGGTCGAGGATCTGGAACAGGTCGCCCCCACGGCGGAGGAAATCGATCGCAACATCCACGAGGGCGCGGCGATGATCCCGGCGCTGGCCGGCGCCCGCTACATCCGGGCCTTTTCCCGGGTGCGGCCGCTGCTGCAGACGAGCGGGGCCACGGACCGCGCCGCGACGCGCGGCTTCGCCCTGCTCGATCACGCGTCGCAGGGCGTGGACAATTTCTGCACCATCACCGGCGGCAAGCTGACGACCTTCCGCCTGATGGCGGAAAGGACCGCCGACCTCGTCGCCCGCCGCCTCGGCAACGATCGGGCCGGCCTGACAGCGACCGTGCCGCTGCCCGACGACGAAGCCAGCAGTTGGGCCGATCCCGTTGCCGCGCAAAAACGCTGGCATCACGACCGCGATCCCGACGACATGATTCTCTGCGAATGCGAAATGGTGCCGCAGTCGGCGATCGAACAGGTCTTCGCCAACTCGCCGGACATCGAAAAGGAGCGGACCATAGACTTGATCGCGCTGCGCACCCGGGCCGGCAAAGGCCCCTGCCAGGGATCGTTCTGCGGCATCCGCATCGGCTCCTATCTCTACGACCGGGGCTATTACCGCGACGCGACCGGCCTGGCGCACTTGCGCGACTTTCTCGACGAACGCTTCAAGGGCCAGCGCAGCGTGATCTGGGGGCCGCAGGCGGCGCAGATGGAACTGGCGGAAGCCCTGCACTGCGGACTGCTCGGCCTCGACACGCTGGAGGACGAGTGATGCGCGGCAGCGGCACACCGCGGCAGTTCAGCACCCAACTGGCCGTGATCGGCTCGGGGATCGCCGGTTTTGCCGCGTCGATCTTTGCCGTAAACCGCCAAATCGCCACGGCGCAGGTCGGCAACACTGGGGCGCTGGCCTATACCACGGGCTACCTGGATCTGATCGGCAAGCGCGGGGGCGCGGTGGTCGTCGATCCGTGGCAGGCCCTGGCCAGCCTGCGCGAATCGGAGCCGAAGCATCCGCTGAGTCGGCTCGACGCCGGCGACATCCGGCAGGCCTTCACCGAATTCACCGATTTTCTGGGTGCCTGCGGACTGGCCTACAGCGCGCCGGGGACCGGCAACCTCACGGCGCTGACCCCCGCCGGCACCCTGAAACAGACGCTCTGCATGCCGGCCACCATGACCGCCGGACCGCGCGCCCTGGCCGCCGACGCCCCCTGCGTGATCGTCGACTTCAAGGGCCTGAAGGGATTCAGCGGCGCCGAGCTGGTGGCCAATCTGCGCCAGCGCTGGCCGCAACTGACGACGCAGCGCATCGTTTTTCCCGGCATGGAACGCGGCGAGATCTATCCCGAAGTCATGGCGCGGGCGCTGGAAGTTGCCGCGACCCGGGAACAGCTCGCCGCGGCATTGCGCGCCGTTGCCGGAACGGCCAGGCTCATCGGCCTGCCGGCGATCCTCGGCATGCACCGGCCGGACCAGGTGCGGGCGGAACTGGAACGACTCACCGGCCGCGAAATCTTCGAAATTCCCACCATGCCGCCTTCGGTGCCGGGCATCCGCCTGCGCGAGCTGATGCAACAGGTGCTGCCGCAAAAAGGCGTGACCCTGATTCCCCAGCAGAGGGTCACCGCGCTGAGCTTCGAGGGCGACGGCGCGACCCTCGCCCTCTGCGACGCCTTCGGCCCGATCCGGGTGCACGCGCAGGCGGTGATCCTGGCCACCGGCCGTTTCCTGAGCGGCGGCCTCGAAGCGCATCCGGCGGGAATCCGCGAGCACCTGCTGGACCTGCCGGTGACCCAGCCGGCGGACAGGGCCGACTGGTACCGCGCCCGCTACACCGATCCGCGCGGCCATCCGATCAATAGTGCCGGCATCGAGATCGATGATTCATTTCGGCCATTGACCGGCGAGGGCCGCCGCTACCATGAGCGCCTGTTTGCCGCCGGAGTCATCCTGGCCCACCAGGACTGGATAAGGGGCCGCAGCGGAGCCGGCATCGCCATCGCCACGGCCTTCAAGGCAGTGACGGAAGCGGAACGGTTTCTGGCAGGCCGGCAAGCCATGGTCCCCGGCGCCCCACCGCTACAATGTCATTGACATTGCCGCCCACTTGCCCCGCATGATGCCAATTGTGAATATCATTAATGGTATTCACGTTATATTGATACAACTTCCCCAGCGAAAATCGGAATTCAGGCAACCAAAGGAGAGCACCATGCGATTCAAAGCACTCACCGCCACCTTGTTCGCCGCCGGCCTGCTCGGTAGCGCCACTGTCCAAGCCCAGACCGAGATCCAGTGGTGGCACTCGATGGGGGGCGCGCTCGGCGAGGCGCTCAACGGGCTGGCCACCAAGTTCAACGCCAGCCAGCAGGAATACAAGGTAGTCACCGTCTATAAGGGACAGTACCCCGAATCGATGACGGCGGCGATCGCCGCCTTCCGCGCCGGCAACGCGCCGCACATTCTGCAGGTGTTCGAGGTCGGCACCGCGACCATGATGGCTGCCAAGGGCGCGATCGTGCCGGTGGCCAAGGTGATGACGGATGCCAAGGAACCCTTCGACCCGATGGCCTATCTGCCCACCGTGGCGGGCTACTACTCGGACACCAAGGGCAACATGCTGTCCCTCCCCTTCAACAGCTCGACCGCGCTTTTCTACATCGACCGGAACAAGTTCAAGGCGGCCGGCCTGCCGCCGGTGCCGCCCAAAACCTGGAAGGAGCTGATCGCAGTCGCTGAGAAACTGAAGGCGGCCGGGCAGGACTGCGTTTATACGTCCGGCTGGCCGTCCTGGGTTCACGTCGAAAACTTCAGTGCCTGGCACAACGTGCCGATCGGCACCAAGCAGAACGGCATGGGCGGCGTCGACACCGAGTTCAAGATCAACTCGCCGCTGCACGTGCGCCATGTGGCAATGCTCGGCGACATGGTGAAGAAAGGCCTGTTCACTTACGCCGGACGCGCCAACCAGGCGGACTCCAAGTTCCAGTCCGGGGAGTGCGCGATGGCAACCATCAGTGCCGGCGCGCTGGCAGGCACCATCAAGGCGGGCAAGACGGACTGGGAACTGAGCTTCCTGCCGTACCACGACGACGTGAAGGGCGCGCCGCAGAACTCGATCATCGGCGGTGCTTCGCTGTGGGTGATGGGCGGCAAGAAGCCGGCCGAATACAAGGGCGTGGCGAAGTTCCTGTCCTTCCTCTCGCAACCGGAAATCCAGATGGAATGGCACACCACCACGGGCTACGTGCCGATCACCAAGGCCGCTTACGAACTGACGCGCAAGTCGGGCTTCTATGACAAGAACCCGGGGCGGGACATGGCCGTCAGGCAACTGACCTTGAACACGCCGACCGAGAACTCCAAGGGCCTGCGTTTCGGCAACTTCGTACAGGGCCGCGAGGTGATCGAGGAAGAGATGGAGGCCGTGTTCGCGGGCAAGAAGGACGCCAAGACGGCAATGAACGACGCGGTAACGCGGGGCAACCTGATCCTGCGCAAGTTCCAGGCAGCGAACAAGTAATCGTCGGACACGCCGAACGGAATGGAAAAGCGCGTAGTTTTCCGCTCGGCGTGGCTGCCCTATCTGCTGCTGGCGCCGCAGCTCGCCATCACCATCGTCTTCTTCTTCTGGCCCGCGGGCCAGGCGGTCTGGTATTCCTTCCAATTACAGGACGCCTTCGGCCTGCACAGCGAGTTCGTCGGCTTCGACAATTTCACGGCGCTGTTCAAGGATCCGCACTATCTTGAGTCATTCAAGACCACGGCCGTGTTCAGCGTGGCGGTGGCCGGCCTCGGCATCGCGATCTCGCTGCTGCTCGCCACCATGGCCGACCGCGTGGTGCGCGGCGCGCTGGTCTACAAGACTGTCCTGATCTGGCCTTACGCGGTCGCGGCGGCGGTCGCCGGCGTGCTGTGGGCGTTCATGTTCGCGCCGTCCATCGGCATCATTACCTATGTGCTGAAGGGCCTCGGCGTCGACTGGAACTGGATCATCAACGGCGACCAGGCGATGCTGCTGATCATCATCGCTTCGGTGTGGAAGCAGATCAGCTACAACTTCCTGTTCTTCCTTGCCGGGCTGCAGTCGATCCCGAAGTCGCTGATCGAGGCGGCGGCGATCGACGGGGCGGGGCCGGCGCGGCGCTTCTGGACCATCGTGCTGCCGCTGCTGTCGCCGACCGCCTTCTTCCTGTTGGTGGTCAATATCGTCTATGCCTTCTTCGACACCTTCGGCGTGATCGACTCCACCACCCAGGGCGGTCCGGCGCAGGCGACCCAGATCCTGGTCTATAAGGTTTATCACGACGGGATAAAGGCGGCCGACATCGGCGGCTCCTCGGCGCAATCGGTGATCCTGATGATCATCGTCATCGCGCTGACGGCGATACAGTTCAAGTTCATCGAACGCAAGGTGCAGTACTGATGGGCGTCCCATGGTAGAGAAGCGGCCGCTGCTCGACTTCGTCACGCACGCCGTTCTGATCGTCGGCGCCTTCGTGATCGCATTTCCGCTCTACGTGACCTTCGTCGCGTCCACGCTGTCGCTCGAACAGATCATGTCGGTGCCGATGCCGCTGCTGCCGGGCAGCCATTTCATCGAAAACTATTCCCAGGTGCTGTTCGCCGGGTCGACCACGGGCTCGAAGGCGGCCGTGCTGGACATGCTCTTCAACAGCACGGTGATGGCCCTGGCGGTACCGCTGGGCAAGATCACGATCTCGATTCTCTCGTCCTTCGCCATCGTCTATTTCCGCTTCCCGCTGCGCAATTTCTTCTTCTGGATGATCTTCGTCACCCTGATGCTGCCGGTCGAGGTGCGCATCATTCCGACCTTCAAGGTGATGGCCGACCTCGGCCTGCTCAATACCTATGCCGGCCTGACGCTGCCGCTGATCGCCTCGGCGACCGCCACCTTCCTCTTCCGCCAGTTCTTCATGACCATCCCCGACGAGCTGGCCGAGGCGGCGCGCATCGACGGCGCCGGGCCGATGCGCTTCTTCTGGGACGTGGTGCTGCCGCTGTCGAAGACCACCATGGCGGCGCTCTTCGTGATCCAGTTCATCTACGGCTGGAACCAGTACCTGTGGCCGCTGCTGGTGACCACGTCGGAAGACATGTACCCCGTGGTGATCGGCATCAAGCGGATGATCGCCGGCGGTGATTCGGGCAACGAATGGAACATCGTCATGGCAACCGCCCTGCTGGCCATGCTGCCGCCCGCCCTGGTGGTGGTGCTGATGCAGCGCTGGTTCGTCAAGGGCCTGGTCGATACCGAGAAATAAGCGTCAAAACAGCCTGTAGCGCTTGATTCACAAGCGCCTATTGCTATCAAATTCATATCAACCGTGCGCACCAGCCCCCTGAACAACGCCCTGCCCTGCGCCGCCTGGCGCGGCACCGCCGGGCTGGCTGCCACGGCCTACACCCTCTGAAATCATGGCATCCATTTCCCTACGCAACATCGTCAAGCGCTATGGCACAGGCCCCAAGGCCAACCAGGTGATCCACGGCGTCAACGCCGAAGTGCAGGACGGCGAATTCATCGTCATCGTCGGCCCCTCGGGCTGCGGCAAGTCCACCCTGCTGCGCATGGTCGCGGGCCTGGAAGAAATCTCCGGCGGCGAGCTGCGCATTGGCGACCGCGTGGTCAACGACCTGGAACCCGCCCAGCGCGACATCGCGATGGTGTTCCAGAACTACGCGCTGTACCCGCACATGACGAACTTCGAGAACATGGCCTATGGCCTGAAGATCGCCAAGGTGCCCAAGGACGAGATCAAGGCCCGCGTCGACAAGGCCGCCAAGATCCTCGAACTGGGCCACCTGCTGGAACGCAAGCCGCGCGAGCTGTCGGGCGGCCAGCGCCAGCGCGTGGCCATGGGCCGCGCCATCGTGCGCCAGCCGCAAGTCTTCTTGTTTGACGAGCCGCTGTCCAACCTGGACGCCAAGCTGCGCGCGCAGACCCGCCTGGAGATCCAGAAGCTGCACCGCGAACTCGGCATCACCTCGCTCTTCGTCACGCACGACCAGGTGGAGGCCATGACCCTGGCCGAACGCATGATCGTCATGAACGCCGGCAAGATGGAGCAGTTCGGCACGCCGGAAGAGGTGTATTCGACGCCTGCCACCACGTTCGTCGCCAGCTTCATCGGCTCGCCGCCC
>JAUYSD010000103.1 GCA_030696505.1 Sulfuritalea sp.
CCGAGCGCCCGGAAAGGCGCGGTGACGATCTTGGTCAGGACATTGGTGATGACTTTCCAGACCAGGCCGCCATAGCTGAACTGCGGATCGTCGAGGCTGCCGCTGACCGGCAGGCCGAGGTCGATGCGGCCATCGGAATCCTCCAGCAGGGCGATCGCCAGATCGAGCGGCAAATCCTTCGCGCTCGGGCTGGCGATGCGCTCGCCGAGCACCAGGCGCTCCATCACCACCTTGTTCTGGCTTTGCAACTGGCGCTTCTTGATCACGTATTCGAGATCGAGCGAGAGCTTGCCGGAATTTATCCGGCGTCCGGCGAAGGTTGCCGAATAAGGCGTCAGCCGCGTCATCTCGACATTGCGGAAGATCACGCGGATGTCCATGAAGTCGGTCGGATCGAAAATATCCACCTGGCCCGTGGCACGTGCCAGGCCGTACTCATCCACCTCGCCGTCGAGTTCGAGCTGGGCATGGGCACCGGGGCGCGAGGAAAGCCCGGCCAGCGATCCGCGCAGCCGATGGATGCGCGTGCCGAAGGGCAGCAGCAGTGACTGGTCGGCAAAATCGAGTTCGCCGTTGCGAAAACGCAGGCGGTCGATGTCGACCAGGAAAGCCGCGGGCGCGGCCTGCGGCTTCGCTGCGGCGGCCGCAGCAGGCGCCGCAGCTGCGGTGGCAGCGCCTGCGCCACCGGCGGGCGCCGCAATGACGGTTGCCTGCGCATCGCCGCGGCGCAAGATGCGCTTGAAATTGGTCGACTTGTCGGCGGCGATCAGCAGCTGCGTATCGAGACCGTCGAGCGTCAGTTCGGCGATATGCAGCTGCTTCGCCGTCACGTCGAGCTGGCGCGTCGCCAGCGACTTCCAGGCGAGGAAGGCCGTCTGCGTGCCGGCCTCGTTGAGGCGCAGGTCGCTCAGCGCCAGGCTGCCGCGATAGGCCGTGGTGTTTGCGTTGTGCACCAGCTTGCCGGCGGCGGCGAGACGTCCGCCGGCAATGTCGAGCGCGGCGTAGCGGCCGAGGAAAGACTGCGCCGGCTTGAGCGCCAGATCGTCGAGCTTGAGCTGCAGTTCCGCGGCCGCCGTGGCCGGCACCAGCGTGCCGCCGAGCGTCAGGCTGCCGCCGCCGGTGACGCGCAACGCGGCCTTGAGCGGCAACGGCTTCTGCCGATTGTCAGTAACGCCCGTCACGCTGAGCGCAATGTCGGCGAAGCCGAGATCGAGCGCCGGCTTGATCGATTCGTCGCGCAGGCTGGCGCCGAAGCCGCTCAAGGCGACGCGTTCGATTTCGTAGCGCCAGGGCGCGGCCGGCGGTTCCGCCCTGGCTGGCGCCGCCGAGGCAGCCGGCGCCAGGGCCTGCAGCGCGGCCAGCAGGTCGATCGCGCCCTTGGCGTCGCGTCGCGCGGCGATGCTGCCGCCCTTCAACTCGACGCCGCCGATCTTCGCGCTGCGTCGCTCCAGGTCGATCTGCGTCGACGCCAGGGCGATCGCGGTCAGCGACAACAAATTGCCGCGCGTCTTGCCGTCCCGTGCCGCTTCGAGACGCGTCCCGCGCATTTCCAGGGCACCGAATTCGAGCTGCCGCGTGGCGAGTTCGAAGCGACCCCGCTGCAGCTCGATGGCCTCCACGGCGAGCAGCGGCGCGCCCGGCGCCCGCGGTTTGCGCAAGGCGAGCCCGGCGAGCTTGACGGTGATCGGGTCGAGCTTCAGTTCGAGCTTGCCCGCGGCATGGCCGACGCGGTAGTCCAGATCCAGGCTGGCGACGCCTTCGGGTGGCGCCAGGCCGAGTTCGGGCGGCAGATGCGGCTGAAGCAGGGCGGCGAGCTTGCCCAGGTCGATGCCGCGCAGATCGACATGGCCGCTGGAACCCAGCGGATTGAGCGTGGCTTCGCCGCTCCATTCGAGCTGGGCGCCGAAGGCGGTCTTCGCCGTCAGCCTGAAGCGGCCCGAGTCGTCGGGCAGGGTCGAGATGTCGTTGAGTTCGAGGTCGAAGGATTCGATGCGGCTGACAAAGGGCGGCACGCTGCGCCGGTCGGCGATATCGGCCTGCGCGCCGGTCAACGCCAGATGCCGGATATCGATGCGCGGCAGCGGCGCAGCGGGCTTGGGCTCGTCCTTGTCGGCAAACGCGGCCAGCAGGCGGCTCCAGTTCAGCGGGCCCTGCGCGCCGTCGCGCAGTATTGCGCTGGCGCGCAGGCCGTCGAGCCGGATGTCGTCGAACACCAGGCCGCGCTGCGTAATGCTGGCGGCCGAAAGATCGACCAAGAGCTCGTTGAAGGCCAGCAGCGGCGCGCCTTCCGGGTCTTCGAGCTTTAGCTCGCGCAGGCGCAGGCTGAGCGCCAGGAGATTGAATTCCGGCTTGGCCAGGCTCAGGCGGTGGCCGCTTTTCTCGGCGACGATCTGCTGCGCCTGCGACTGCAGGATGCCCGGCAACGCCAGCCAGAGCACGCCGAACAGGATCAGCACGGCGGCGGCGGCAAACAGGATGGCCTTGCTCATGCGCCGAAGAGTGATTGCCATGTCTTTGTCCTATGGAAATACCGGTGACAGACTTATCAAGCCTAGCCTATGCCGAAATAGTACGCCAGGACGCCTAGCCGGAGCGCACTGCCGGCCGACCGCCAGCGGCCCGCGTCATCAGCCGCCGCAGCCAGGCCTTGCGCATTTCTTCCAGCAGCCACATCGCCGCGGCGCCGGCCAGCGCCAGCAGCCAGACCTCGACGCCGATGGCCGCGGTGCCGAACAGCCAGTTGCCGGCTGGGGTGTAGATGATGAACAGGATCACGCCGAGTTCTGCCGCCAGACCCAGCAGGATGTAGCGATTGCTGAAGAGTCCGAAGGACAGCGAGGACTTGATCGGGTGGCGACACAGGAACACATTCATCATCTGCATCACCACGATCGTCGCCAGGCAGGCGGAAGTCGCCTGCAGGTACAGCGGATCGGTCCTGTCGAGGGCCAGGCCGTAATGCCAGCCGGCGGCTTGGAGCACGAAGAAGAACACCGCCATCGCCGCCGCCGCTTCCAGCACGCCGAGAAACAGATAGGCGCGAACCAGCATGCCCCAGGTCAATAGCCGCTCGCCGCGCGCCCGGGGCGGCCGCCGCATCACCGCGGGATCGGGTTTTTCGGTACCCAGCGCGAGCGCCGGCAGCATGTCGGTGCCGAGGTCGACCGCGAGGATCTGGATGATGGTCAGCGGCAGCGGAATGCGGAACAGGACGAAGGCGAGATAGGGCACCAGCTCCGGAATGTTCGAACTCAGGATGTAGGTGAGGAACTTGCGGATGTTGTCGAACACCGCGCGGCCTTCCTCGATCGCGGCGACGATGCTGGCGAAGTTGTCGTCGAGCAGGATCAGGTCGGCCGCTTCCTTGGCCACGTCGGTGCCACCGATGCCCATGGCGATGCCGATGTCGGCGGTCTTCAGTGCCGGTGCGTCGTTCACGCCGTCGCCGGTCACGGCGACGATTTCGCCTTTCTTCTGCAAGGCCTGAACGATCAGCATCTTCTGTTCGGCCGCGACGCGGGCAAAGATGATCTCCTTGGCATCGAGCGCGAGTTGCAGGTGCGCCGGCGAGATGGCGCGCAGTTCGTCGCCGGTGATCACCACCGGCCGCTCGGACTTGACCAGGCCGATCTGGCGGGCGATGGCCAGCGCCGTGTGCGGATGGTCGCCGGTGACCATGATGATGCGGATGCCGGCCGTGGCGCAGCGTGCGACGGCGTCGGGAACTTCGGCGCGCGGCGGGTCTTCCAGCCCCACCAGGCCGGCGAGGGTCATGCCGCGTTCTTCATGCGGCAGCCCATCCCGAATGTCGCCACTGAGCGCGCAATGGGCGAAGGCCAGCACGCGCAGGCCGGCTTCGGCCATTTGCCGCTGCGCTGCCAGCAGCCGGGTCCTGGCCACCGAATCGAGCGAAACGATGCCGGCATCGAACTGAACGCAGTCGCAAGCGGCAAGCACGGTCTCCGGGGCGCCCTTGCAGTAGAGCATGCGGCCGTGCGGCCCGTCGCAGACCACCGACATGCGCTTGCGGTCGGTGTCGAAGGGAATCTCGTCGATCCTCCTGGTGTCGGCAAGCTCCCCCACAACCTGCCGGCCCATGCTGGCCAGCGCCACTTCCATCGGGTCGCCCAACAGTTTGTCGTCGACGATCTTCAGGTTGTGGCACAGCGCGGCATTGACGAACAGTTCGCGGTTGTCCGCGGACAGGCGCGGCTGTGCTGCAAGGTCGCCGAAGTCGAGAAAACCGCCGCCCAGCCACAGGCGCTGCACCGACATGCGGTTCTGCGTCAGCGTGCCGGTCTTGTCGCAGCAGATCGTCGTCGTCGAGCCCAGCGCCTCGACGGCAGGCAGGTGGCGCACCAGCGCATTGCGTTTGGCCATGCGCTTGGTCGCCATCGCCAGCGAGAGCGTCACCGTCGGCAGCAGGCCTTCCGGCACATTCGCCACGATGATGCCGATGGCAAACAGCAGATTCTCCCAGGTCGGCAGGCCCATTGCCTGGCCGATGAAGTACAGCGCCACGCCCATGCCCGTGGCAAGCGCCGCGACGATGCGCGAAAGACGCGCAATTTCGCGTTGCAGCGGCGATGGCCCGGTGCCGACCGTCTGCGTCAGGTGGGCGATGCGACCGAACTCGGTATGCATGCCGGTGGCGTACACCACCGCGCGCGCCTGGCCCGACACCACGGAAGTCCCGGCCAGCACCACGTTCTTGGCATACAACGGCGAATCATTGCCACTGAGTTCGGTGCTGGGCTCGGTATTGCGCGCCATGGGCCGGGATTCGCCGGTCACCGTGGCGGTATTCACGCGCAGCGCGAAGGCCTCGATCAGGCGGCAGTCGGCAGGAATGAAGTTGCCTTCTTCGAGCAGCACGATGTCGCCGGGCACCAGTGCGCTGGCGAGCAGTTCGACGATCGACCCGCCGCGCAGCGCCTGCACCTTCTGCGGCAAAAGCTGACGCAGCGCCGCCACGGCCTGTTCGGCCCGGTATTCCTGCCAGAAGGAAAATATGCCATTGACGACGATGACGCCAACGATGGCGAAACCGAGGCGGCCCATGCCCTGCCCCGGATCGAAATAGTCGGCGAAAAAGGCCAGTGCGGCGCCGATCCACAGGATGATGGCGAAGAAATGGGTGAATTCGCGCGCAAAGCCGAGCAGCAGATGCTCGCGCGCGACTTCCTCGACATGGTTCGGGCCGAACTCGGCCAAGCGGCGCGCAGCCTCGGCGGCTGTCAGGCCGGCCGCCGTGGTCTTCAGACTGGCGAGCGCCTGCTCGGTGTCGAGGCCGTGAATATGCATGGCCTAGGCCATCATCTGACTCCGGCGCGTTGCAGTCGTGCCCGCAACGCGGCGATTTCATCGAGCAGGTCGAGCGCCAGCGCCACGCCGGGCGGATTGATTTCCAGATCCTGCGACAGGCGCAATGCCAGCCGCGCGCGGCGCAGCGATTCGCCGCTGAAGCGCCAGTCCTGGGGAGAGCTGCCCACCGGTTCCAGCACGCCCTCGAAAACCCAGGTCAGCATGTGCTCCTGTTCGGCACTGCAGGCCTGACAGAGTTCCACCAGCGTAAAGCAGACTTCCTCTTCGACCACCGGCCCCTCAATGTATGTCATGGCAATTGGGTTCATCGGGCTCATTCCTCCAGGGCTTGTCTGGGGTTGAAGTCAAAGGCCGCGGCCATCGCGCGGTAGGCCTCGCGCGCGGTTTCGCTGTCGGCCGGCGGCAGGGCGATGGTCAGCACCACGTACAGGTCGCCCGGCGGCGTGCCGGGAATGCCACGGCCTTTCAGGCGCAACTGGCGACCCGCCACCGAGCCGGGTGGAATCGTCAGGCGCACCGGTCCTTCCGGCGTCGGCGCCATCACTGCGGCGCCCAGCGCCGCTTCCCAGGGCGCCAGGGGCAGGTTTGCATAGACATCGCGGCCGTCGGCGCGAAACTTCGGATCGGGCTTGAAGGCTATTTCCAGGTAGAGGTCGCCCGCCGCACCGCCGCCCAGCCCCGGGGCGCCCTGGCCGGCCAGACGCAGGTGCTGGCCGGCACGAATGCCCTTGGGAATGCTCACGTCGAGCTTGCGCTCCTGCAGGGCGACGCGGCCCTGCGCATCGAGCATCGGCATGCGCAGCGCGATGCTGCGCTGGGCGCCGCGGTAGGCATCGAGCAGATCGATCTGCACCTTGGCATGGTGGTCCTGACCCTGGGCGCGCATGTGCCCGCGCTGCCCGGTCCCGAAATGGCGGCCGAACAGGGCTTCGAAGAAGTCGCTGTGCTCGCCGCCTGGACCGGCGCCGAAGTCGCCGCCGCTGAACTCGAAGCCGGTATCCCAACCCGGCGGCGGCTGGAAGTCCTGCCCGGCCTTCCACTGGCTGCCCATCTGGTCGTAGGCCGCGCGCTTCTCCGGGTCCTTCAGCACCGCATAGGCTTCACCCAGCTCCTTGAAGCGCGCCTCGGCATCGGGGTCCTTGCTCACGTCCGGATGGTATTTGCGCGCCAGCTTGCGGTAGGCGTGCTTGACCTCGTCCTGGGTTGCGCTGCGCGCCAGGCCGAGGATCTCGTAGTAATCCTTGAACTTCATGATGCGGCACTCATCGCCGCGATCTGCACGCCGTTGCCCGCTGCTGCCCGCTGCTGCCTGATGCGGATCAGGCCGGCTGGCGGCGGTCGAGGTATTCGCGCAAGCGGCGCCATGCCTGCCAGCCGATAAACGCCCGGCGTCCCCAGCGCCAGACCCTGCGCGGCCGGACCACGGCCAGCGCGACGCCGGCGGCGATCACCAGTTGCGGGTTGCGCCCCATCCAGCGGGCACCTTCGACCGCGCAATCCGCCGCGCCGAAAGCCGGCGCCAGCCCAGCCGCATGGCGGCCGAAATCGCTGCGCAGGCTCGCGCTGGCGATCTGCAGTCGCTGCCGCTTCAAGGCCAGTTCGAGCGCGCCGGCGTTCACAGCGGTCCGCCGCCGTCCCTGGCCGACAAGGCATCCCGGTCCTTGCGCAGTTCGGCCAGACTGCCGGAAAACAGCTTCGAGCCGGCTCGTGCCCGGCTCATCGCCAGCGCCAGGCTGACGCCGCCGGCGCCGAGGAAAAGCGCCGAAAAAACGCCGAGGGCAAGCAGACGATTGTTTTCCCACAGCATCACGGTGAGCAAGATGGCAAGGAAGATCAGGCCGGCTGCGATGCACAGAAAGGCGGCGGCGCCATAAGCCAGCAGGGAAATCAGACGCACCCTCTCCTCGGCCAGTTCCACGCCGAGGAGTTCGAGGCGATTGTGCAGCAGCTTGACGCCGGTGCCGAGCAAACCCTTGCTCGACGCGAACAAGCCGCCCTGCTCCGGCGTGCCGCCGGCCGCATCAGCCATGGCTGGGTTCAGCGACGACCGATCAGCAGGCCGACGATGAAACCGAATCCGGCGGCGACTCCGACCGAACGCCATGGATTGTCATGCACGTAGTCGTCGGCGGCGCGGCCGACCTGCTTGGCCTTGTCCACCACCGCCGCCTCAGCCTCGGCCAGCTTGATCTTGGCGGCAGCAAGGCTATCCTGGGTCCGGGCGCGAATCTCGGCGACCTTCTCACCCGCCTGGCCCGCGGTGGCGCGCAGCAGTTCTTCCGTGTCGGCGATCACCAGCTTTACGTCGGCAATCAGTTTGTCCTTGGTTACATCGGTCATGTCGCTCATGTTTCTCTCCTGGAATAAAAGTCTTGCAGTTCAAGGCTACCCATTTTGTCGCTGCGCCGCAATGATCCATGTCATAGGCAAGTGAAGTCGTAATCCACCGTCAGCGGCGCATGGTCGGAGAAGCGCTGCTCCTTGTAGACCGACGCGCGGCACGCAGAAGCCGCGAGGCCCGGCGTCGCGATCTGGTAGTCGATGCGCCAGCCGACGTTCTTGGCCCAGGCCTGGCCCCGGTTCGACCACCAGGTGTAAGCCTCTCCGGTCGCTTCCGGCAGCAGCTTGCGATGCACGTCCACCCAGCCCAGGTCGTCGAATACCGACGACAGCCAGGCGCGCTCCTCGGGCAGGAAGCCGGAGTTCTTCTGGTTGGACTTCCAGTTCTTCAGGTCGATTTCCCGGTGCGCGATGTTCCAGTCGCCGCACAGCAGGATTTCCCGCCCGGAGCGCCGGGCATCGTCGGCCAGGCGTTCCAGTTGCGGCCGGAACTGGTCGAGGAAGCGGAACTTGGCCTGCTGCCGCTCTTCCGAGCTGGAGCCCGAGGGCAGGTAGAGCGAGACCACCGACAGCTTGCCGAAATCGGCCTGCAGGTAGCGCCCCTCGGCATCGAATTCGGCGTTGCCGAAACCCTCGACGATGCGATCGGGCGCCTGCCGCGAATAGATGCCGACGCCGCTGTAGCCTTTTTTCTCGGCCGCGTGAAAAAAACCGTTGAAGCCGGCCGGCGCGCGCAGCGCCGGGCTCAGGTCGGGCAGTTGCGCCTTGAGTTCCTGGACGCAGACGACGTCGGCCTGCTGCGTCGCCAGCCAGTCGAAAATCCCCTTGCCGGCCGCGGAACGGATACCGTTTAGATTCAGAGTGAGTATTCGGAGCATGTGTCTGTGCATGTAGAATGCGCTGGATGAATGCGAACGCCGACCACACCGCCGCCAGCGAGTTGAGCCGCGAGTTTATCGCCTTCGCCTGCGAGCTGGGCGTGTTGCGCTTTGGCGAATTCAAGACCAAGGCCGGGCGTCTGAGCCCCTATTTCTTCAATGCCGGTTTGTTCAACGATGGCGCATCGCTGGCGCGCCTCAGCGATTTCTACGCGCGCCGCATGCTGACGGCCGGCGTGCAGTTCGATGTGCTGTTCGGCCCCGCCTACAAGGGCATTCCGCTCGCCGCGGGCACCGCCATGGCGCTCGCCGGCCTGGGGCACAACACGCCCTATGCCTATAACCGCAAGGAAGCCAAGGATCACGGCGAAGGCGGCACCCTGGTCGGGGCGCCGCTCAAGGGACGCGTGCTGATCATCGACGACGTGATTTCCGCGGGCACTTCGGTGCGCGAATCGGTGGAACTGATCCGCGCCGCCGGCGCCGAACCTGCCGCCGTGCTGATTGCCCTCGATCGCCAGGAACGCGGCCAGGGCGAGCTTTCGGCGGTGCAGGAAGTGGAACGAAATTACGGCATGCCGGTGATCAGCGTTGCCAGCCTGACCGATTTGATCGATTATCTGTCCGGCCATACGGAACTTGAAAGCAAGCTCGCCGCCGTGCGTGCCTATCGCCTGCGTTACGGTATCGACTGATACCCTCCACATCTCCAGGGAGAACCCCCATGCGCCTGATTTCCGCCCTGCTGTTTGCCTCCTCCGCCCTGCTGGCCATGGGCGCCGCCGCCCAGACCCGCATCTATTGCTGCGATGACGCCAACGGGCGCAAGGTCTGCGGCGACTTCCTGCCCACCGCCTGCCAGGGTCGGGCCTACGAGGAACGCGACAATCGCGGCTTCGTTTCGAAGAAAGTCGAGGCGCCGCTGACCGCGGAACAGCAGGCACGCCGCGCCGCCGAACTGACCAGGAAGGAAGAGGAAGCCAAGAGGGCCGCCGAGGAGCGTCGCCGCAACCTGGCCTTGCTGGCGACCTATTCCAGCGAAAAGGACATCAACTCGGCTCAGACCCGCGCCCTGGCCGAAATCGACAAGAACATGAAGCAGGCCCAGCAGCGACTGGAGGAAGCCAACAAGAAGAAGAAGAAGCTGGAAAGCGACAAGGAGTTCTACAAGGGCAAGCCTTTGCCCGAACAGGTCAAGGCGGATATCCGCGACAACGAGAAGGAAATCGCGGCGCAAAAGACGGCGGTCGCCGCCAAGTCCAAGGAAATGGATGACGTCCGCAGCCGCTTCGCCGACGAGAAGAAGCGCTATCTTGAATTGACCGGCAAGAAGCCGATGGAAGCCGCGCCTGCCGCCGCACCGGCTCCCGCACCCGCCGCGGAGCCAGCCGCCGCGCCCGCGGCGCCGGCTTCGTCGAAGCCCGCCGCGCCGTCCTCGAAGAAGCCGGCCGAATAAGCTCCCGCTGACGCCGGCTCAGGCGCCGAGTCAGGCGCCGAGTTTTTTCTTCAGCAGGTCGGTGACCTGCTGCGGATTGGCCTTGCCGCGGGTCGCCTTCATGGCCTGTCCGACCAGGGCATTGAAGGCCTTTTCCTTGCCGGCACGATATTCATCGACCGACTTCTGGTTGGCGGCCAGCACTTCATCGACCAGCGCCTCGATCGCGCCGGTATCGGTGATCTGCTTCCAGCCCTTGGCTTCGATCACGGCATCGGCATCCTTGCCGTCGCCGGCCCAGAGCGCGTCGAAGACATCCCTGGCAATCTTGTTGGAAATCGTGTTGTCGGCAATGCGGCACACGATGCCGGCGAGCTGCGGCGCCGACAGCGGGGCGGCGGCGATCCCCAGCCCTTCCTTGTTGAGCCGCGCGGAGAGTTCGCCCATGATCCAGTTGGCGACCGGCTTGGCGTTGTCGCGGCCGGCCGACTCCAGCGCGGCCTCGAAATAGGCCGCCATTTCGCGCGACGCCGTCAGCGCCGCCGCGTCGTAGGCGGAAAGCCCCAACTCGGACTGGAAGCGCTGCTGCATGGCCTGCGGCAGTTCGGGCAAGCCCGATTGCACCTGGGCAATCCAGTCCGCCTTGATTTCCAGCGGCAGCAGGTCGGGGTCGGGGAAGTAACGATAGTCGTGGGCGTCTTCCTTGGTGCGCATCGAGCGCGTCTCGCCCGTGTCGGGATCGAACAGCACCGTGGCCTGGCGAATCGCGCGGCCCTCCTCGATTTCGGCGATCTGCCACTGCACTTCGAAGTCGATCGCCTGCTGCATGAAGCGGAAGGAATTCAGGTTCTTGATTTCGCGCCGGGTGCCGAGAGGCTGACCCGGACGGCGCACCGAAACGTTGGCGTCGCAGCGGAAGGAGCCTTCCTGCATGTTGCCGTCGCAGATGCCGATCCACTGCACCAGCGCATGCAGCGCGCGGGCGTAGGCGACCGCCTCGGCCGACGAGCGCATGTCCGGCTCGGTGACGATTTCCAAAAGCGGCGTACCGGCGCGATTGAGGTCGATGCCGGTGCGGCCGTGGAAGTCCTCGTGCAGGGACTTGCCCGCATCTTCTTCGAGATGGGCGCGCGTCAGATGGACGAATTTCTCCACCACCGTGTCGCCAGCACCAACTCTTATCGCCAAGCCGCCTCCGGAGACCACGGGGATCTCGAACTGGCTGATCTGGTAGCCCTTGGGCAGGTCCGGGTAGAAGTAGTTCTTGCGCGCGAACACCGAGCGCGGCGCGATCGTGGCGCCGACGGCTAAGCCGAACTTGATGGCGCAGACCACGGCCTCCCGGTTGAGCACCGGCAATACGCCGGGCAGCGCGATATCGACCGCGCTGGCCTGGACGTTGGGTGCGGCGCCGAAGGCGATGCTGCTACCGGAAAATATCTTCGATTTGGTTTGCAACTGGGCGTGGGTTTCCAGCCCGATCACCACTTCCCACTGCTTATCCCGGCTCATTTCGCCACCTCTGCCGACTTGGGCATTTGCGTGTGCCAGTCGGTAACTTGCTGGTATTTGTGCGCAACATTCAGCATTCTGGCTTCATCAAACAGGTTACCGATGATCTGCAAGCCCACCGGCATGTTGTTCCGGCCGAAACCGCAGGGCAGCGACATGCCCGGCAGACCGGCCAGATTGGTGGAGATGGTGTAGATGTCGGACAGGTACATCTGCACCGGATCGGCACTCTTGGCGCCGAAGGCGAAGGCCACCGAGGGCGAGGTCGGCCCCCTGATCACGTCGCATTGCTCGAAGGCGGCCTTGAAGTCGGCGGCGATCAGGCGGCGGATCTTCTGCGCC
>JAUYSD010000130.1 GCA_030696505.1 Sulfuritalea sp.
TCGTGACGGTGACCGGCGGCACGCCGAAGAAGCCGCAGCGCGACGCCTCGCACGACCCGCACCGCGGCCCGCCGCTGCCGGAGCCGGTGCTGCCGGTGGCCGAGACCGCCTGGGGCATCGTGGTCGCCGGCGTCGGCGGCACCGGTGTCATCACGATCGGCCAGCTGCTGGGCATGGCGGCCCACCTCGAAGGCAAAGCCGCCACCGTGCTCGACATGACCGGGCTGGCGCAGAAGGGCGGCGCCGTGATGTCGCATGTGCGCATCGCCGAACGCCAGGACCAGATCCATGCGGTGCGCATTGCCACGGGCGAAGCCCGCTTGCTGCTCGGCTGCGACATCGTGGTGTCGATCGGCGACGAGATCCTGTCGAAAACCTCGCCCGGCACCACCCGGGCGGTAGTCAACACGGCGCTGGCCATCACCGGCGAATTCATCCGCAACCCGGACCGGCCATTTCCCGAAGGCGCCATGGAACGGTCCATTGTCGACGCCATCGGCGCCGAGGCGGCGAGCTTCCTCGATGCCGGCAACCTGGCGACGCGGCTGATGGGGCATTCCATCGCCACCAACCTGTTCATGCTCGGCTACGCGTTCCAGCAGGGCCTGGTGCCGCTATCCGCGGCGGCGCTGCTGCGGGCCATCGAACTCAACGGCGCGGGCGCCGAGGCGAACCGCCAGGCCTTCGCCTGGGGCCGGCGTACCGCCATCGACCGGGCCGCCGTCGCCGCCCTGCTCGGCGCCGACCAAGCCGACGTGCCGGGGCGCAAGCTCTCGCTCGATCTCGACGAAACCATCGAGCGCCGCCGCGCCTGGCTCACGGCCTACCAGGACGCAGCCTACGCGCGGCGCTACCTGGCGCTGGTGGACAAGGTGCGGCAGCACGAGTCAAGAGTTGGCGCTGAAGATACGGCGCTGCCCGATGCCGTGGCACGCAACTACTTCAAGCTGCTGGCCTACAAGGACGAATACGAGGTCGCGCGGCTGTTCGCCGATCCCGCCTTCGGCCGCTCGCTGGAACAGAATTTCGAGGGCGACTACCGCGTTAACTTCCACGTCACCCTGCCCTGGAGCCGCGGCGCACATCCGGGCGAGGAGCCGAAAAAAATCCGCTTCGGCCCCTGGCTGCTGCCGGCCATGAAGTTCCTCGCGCGGCTCAAGTTCCTGCGCGGCACGGCCTTCGATCCCTTCGGCTGGATGGCCGAGCGGCGCCAGGAAAGACAACTCATCGCCGACTACGAGGCGAGTATCGAAGACCTGCTGCCGCGGCTCGACCGGGAAGGGCTCGCCGCCGCGATCGAGATCGCCGCGCTGCCGGATTGCATCCGCGGCTACGGCCCGGTCAAGCAGCGCTCGATTGCGCAGTTCCAGGCGCGCCGCACGGAACTGCTGGCCCGCCTCGACGCAGAGAACACGCACCAACAACAGATGGCCTGAGCCACCGCAGCAAACCCCGGGCAAGCGCCCGGCCAAGGAGGAGACAAAATGGATACAAGAACCGGAGATCACCGGGTGCTGCTCGGCAACGAAGCGATTTCACGCGGGCTGGTGGAGGCAGGTTGCCAGTTCATGACGGCCTACCCCGGCACGCCGAGTTCGGAAATACTGCCGGCGGTGATCGAGTTCGGCCGCGAACTGGGCCTCAGGATTTACGCCGAATGGTCGACCAACGAAAAGGTGGCCCTCGAAACCGCGCTGGCCGCCGCCTATTCGGGCAAGCGCACGGCCGTGGCGATGAAGCAGGTGGGCCTCAACGTCGCCGCCGATCCGGCGCTGTCCGCCGCCTACATCGGCGTGGTCGGCGGCCTGGTGCTGATCGTCGCCGACGATCCCGGCCTGCATTCCTCGCAGACCGAGCAGGACTCGCGCCTGTTCGCCCTGTTCGCCAAGATACCGGCGCTCGACCCCTCCAGCCCGCAGGAAGCCAGGGACATGGTGGCGCTGGCCTTCGCGCTGTCCGAACGCCATCAGGTGCCGGTCATGCTGCGGCCGACGGTGCGCATCTGTCATTCCGAGCAGTCGATCGAATGCAAGGCGGCGGAATCGCCGCAACGCATCGCTGCCTTCGAAAAAAATCCGCGCCGCTGGGCCGCCACCCCGCGCGCCCGCGCGCTGCAGCACCAGCAGTTGAACCAGAAGCTGGTCGCGATCGAGCAGGAATTCGAAACCTTCCCCGGCAACCATGCCTTCTTTCCGCCGGGCCTGGCCGAACGCGCGCCGCTGGGCATCGTCGCCGCCGGCGTCAGCTACGCCTATCTCAACGACGTGCTGGGCGCGCTCGGGCTCGCCGCGCAACTGCCGCTGCTCAAGATCGCCACGGCCTACCCGCTGCCGCGCAAGCTGGTCGCCGATTTCGCCAGCCGCTGCGAGCGCCTGATCGTGTTCGAGGAAACCGATGCCGCGATCGAAATGCAGATCCGCCTGCCGCTGCCGGTTTGGGGCCGGCTCACCGGCCACGTGCCTTCGCACGGCGAGCTGACGCCGGGCGTGATCGAAAAACTCGTCGTCGCCGCCGCGCGCGAAGCCGGCCTGGAAGCCATCGAGCGCCCCGCCAACCGCCTGCAGGCGCTGGTGACCGCCATGGCGCTGCCGATCCGGCGTCCCACCTTCTGCCCCGGCTGCGGCCACCGTTCGGTTTTCTACGCGCTGCGGCGCGCCTTCCCCGAAGCCATCTTTCCCGGCGACATCGGCTGCTACACCCTGGGCCTCAACCAGGGTTCGGTCGATACGGTGCACGACATGGGCGCCTCGATCGCGATGGCCTCGGGCTTCTATCACGCCCATGCGCAGGACGGCAAGACGCCGCCGATCTTCGCCACCATCGGCGACGGCACCTTCTTCCATTCGGGCGCCGCCGGCCTCGAAAGCGCGGTGTATAACGGCGCCCGCATCGTCCTGCTGGTGCTCGACAACGGCACCACCGGC
>JAUYSD010000180.1 GCA_030696505.1 Sulfuritalea sp.
CCGGCTTGCGCCGGGGTGACGGATGCATTTGTTGCCAGCGTGACGGGCTCGTCGTCGTGAATCAAAGGAGCCGTGCTTAAATTGAATTCGCATCGCCGTGAATAGCGCGATTACCGGAATGACAGCGGTCTGAGTATCGCCTCTTCGGTAGGAGTTGGCGCTGATGAAGCCGCTGCGGATGGCGACACGGCGAAGCTTCCGCACTCATCTCTTGTCCTTGGCCCCTTTGCTCTTGCCGGCCTTGTCCTCCATCACAAATCCAATCGGCCGCTTGGGCGGATCGGGCGGGGTCATGAGTTGGCGGATGGCCTCGAATACTTGCTTCAACTGCGCACGGGTGTTGTGCGCGAAGGCATCGTGTCGCATCGACAGCGCCTCAGTCTTGTCTTCGAGCTCGTTCAAGCGCGCGGCCAGATCGCCGTGGGTGGCCGCCAGTTCGCGCACGCGCACGAAGGTGCGCATGATCTCGATATTGACGACGATGGCGCGCGGGCTATTGAGTACCGACGAGAGCATGGCGACGCCCTGCTCGGTGAAGGCGTAGGGTGCGGTGCGACGGCCGCCACGCCCGGTGTTTGAGGTCACAATTTGTGATCTCAAAGCCGCAAGGTCTTGATTCTCCATTTGGAACATGAAGTCGCTGGGGAAGCGATCGAGGTTGCGCTTGACCGCCTGCACCAGGATGCGGGTTTCCACGCCGTAGAGTTCGGCGAGGTCGCTGTCGAGCATCACGCGCTGCTCGCGCAGCACGACGATGCGGCTGCCGATCAATGATTGCAGCGGAGCAACGGCTTGCCCGGTGCTCACTTGACGCTCTCCCGCGCCGCCGCCCGCCATTCACCGTTGAGCAGGGGTTCTGGATTGCTCATTGGTGACCTTCGCTGTTTCAGGACGGTGGTGGTCGCAGGTATCGCACGAACACCGCACACGGCGAAATGACGTCAGCTTAGATCCCTTCCATGCCGCCCGCAAGCCTTGCGACGCAGGCGGGCCTGGCGCGGCGCGGCCCCGCAGCGAGGGGAGCCGCAGGCCGGCGAATCAGGGGCGGCGACGCGACCGGCCCGCCGACACGCGGCGATGAAAATGGCATCTCATCGCCGTGGCGCCAGCGCCAACTCTTGAACAGGCGTCAGGCGTTGAAATCGATTCTCTGCGGATCGTTGAAGACCAGGAAGCGCTGGTTGCGGGCGCGGCCGATCAGGGTGACGCCGCAGCGGCGGGCGACGTCGAGGCCCATTTCGGTGGTGCCGGAGCGCGAGATCAGCACCGGGATGCCCATCTCGACCACCTTGATGACCATTTCCGAAGTCAGCCGGCCGGTGGTGTAGAACAGCTTGTCGGCGCCGCTGGCGTGTTCCAGCCACATCAGGCCGGATATGGAATCGACCGCGTTGTGGCGGCCGATGTCCTCGACATGGTGCAGCACGCGGCTGCCCGCGGCGAGTACGCAGCCATGCACCGCACCCGAACGCTTGTAGATGGTGTCGAGCGTGCGCACCTGCTCGATCAGCGCGAATAGGGTCGAACGCGCGACGCGGAAGCCGTCGCTGGGCAACTCCTTCAAGCTTTCCAGCTGGTCGCCGAACTGCGTGCCCTGGCCGCAGCCGGCGCTGACCGTGCGCCGCCGCAGCAGTTCGTCGCAGCGCTCGCCGGCATCGCCGCTCAGCGTCGTGATCGCGGCGGCGCCGACCTCCCAGTCGACCTGGATCGCGGCGATGTCGCGCAGGTTCTCGACCAGACGCTGGTTGCGCAGATAACCCAGGACCAGCGCTTCCGGTTTCTGGCCGAGGCTCATCAGGGTGACGATTTCGCGCTTGTCGAGATACAGCGTGAGCGGGCGCTCGCCGGGCATCTGCGTCGGCTGCGGCTGGCCGTCCTGATCGAGCACGGTGCCGGCGACGATCGGGTCGCAATGGGCTGCGGACAACAGGGGGCGGCTTTCCATCAACATGGCGGCGGCCCTATTTCTTGGCGGCAGCGGGAGCGGCCGGAGCGGCGGCGGGCGCGGTGGCGACCATCGCAGCGGGCGGCGGCGGCACGAACTTGCCCGGATCGGCGCAGGGCGGCAGGCTTGCCGCCTTCTTGCCCTTGCCTTCCGCGCTGGACAGGTATTTCTTCGCCGCCTTGTCCTGCGACTGGCACAGCTGGTAGGCCTCGATCTTGCCCTTGTGCGCGGTTTCGGCCTTGGTCAGCTCGGCCTTGGCCTTGGCTTCGGGCGTGGCGTCGGGCAGCTTGGCGAGGGCGCCGCCGGCAACAAGAGTGGCGGCGAGGATCAGGATGGTGGCTGGTCGCATGGTCGGCTCCTTCAGGGCACGCGCTTGTATTCGTTCTGGTTCTGGTTGCGGGCGCGCAGCGTGGATTCCCACTTCGCCTTGTCGCCGCCGAAATTCGCCTCGTAGGGCTTGGCGTCCGTCTTGCCGCGGTAGTCGCCGACGGTCTGCGGTTTTTCATCGCAGCCGGCGATCAGGCCGGCGGCGATCAGCATCAGTGCGAGGGTTCTCATTTCTTGGCCTCCTGTTTTGCCGGCGCCGGTGCGCCATCCTTGCCGTAGGCCTGCTGCCAGCCCCACAGCTCGCCGCCCTTGCCGCGATGCAGTGCGCGCTCGCGGAAGATTTCCGAAATCACGTCGGCATCGCCGGCCAAGAGCGCCTTGGTCGAGCACATCTCGGCGCACAGCGGCAGCTTGCCTTCGGCCAGGCGGTTGCGCCCGTACTTCTGGTTCTCCTCCGCCGAGCCGTCCTGCTCGGGGCCGCCGGCGCAGAAAGTGCATTTGTCCATCTTGCCGCGGATGCCGAAATTTCCGGCCTGCGGAAACTGCGGCGCGCCGAAGGGACAGGCGTAGAAGCAGTAGCCGCAGCCGATGCACTGGTCCTTGTCGTGCAGCACCACGCCTTCGTCGGTGCGATAGAAGCAGTCGGTCGGGCACACCGCCATGCAGGGCGCATCGGAGCAGTGCATGCAGGCCACCGAGACGCTCTTCTCGCCGGGCAGGCCGTCGCCGAGCGTGACCACGCGCCGGCGCTGGATGCCCCACGGGACTTCATGCTCGTTCTTGCAGGCGGTTACGCAGCCGTTGCATTCGATGCAGCGTTCCGCATCACAGAGAAATTTCATGCGTGCCATGTGAGTTCTCCTTGACCTTTATACCCGGACGACCTGGCAGACGGTCGTCTTGGTTTCCTGCATCATCGTCACGCTGTCGTAGCCGTAGGTGGTCGCGGTGTTGGCCGCCTCGCCACGCACGATCGGGTGCGCGCCCTCCGGGTAGTACTTGAGCATGTCCTCGCCCATCCAGCGTCCCGAGAAGTGGTAAGGCATGAAGCAGGTGTTGGCATCGACGCGTTCGGTGACCATGGCCTTGACCTTGAGCTGGGCGCCGGTCGGCGTCTTGACCCAGACGTCTTCGCCGTTCCTGATGCCGCGGTCGTTGGCGGCCTTGGGGTTGATCTCGATGAACATGTCCTGCTGCAGTTCGGCCAGCCATGGGTTGGAGCGGGTCTCCTCGCCGCCGCCCTCGTACTCGACCAGGCGGCCGGAAGTCAGCACCAGCGGGAAATCCTTGCCGATGTCCTTGTTCTTCTGCTGCACGCTCTTGTACAGCGTCGGCAGGCGCCAGAAGGCCTTCTTGTCGTCGTGAGTCGGGTACTTTTCGACCATGTCGGCGCGCGGCGAATACAGCGGCTCGCGGTGGATCGGGACGCCATCGGGGCAGTTCCACACCAGGGCGCGCGCCTTGGCGGTGCCGAAGGGATGGCAGCCGTGGTTCTTCATGACTACGCGGATGATGCCGCCGGAAAGATCGGTCTTCCAGTTCTTGCCTTCGGCCTCCTTCTTCTCGACCTCGGTCAGCTCGTCCCACCAGCCAAGCTTCTTGACCAGCACGTGGTCGAACTCGGGATAGCCGAACTGCAGGTCGGCGCCCTTCGAGGCCGAGCCGTCGCCGGCCAAGAGCGAAACGCCGTCGCGCTCGACGCCGAAGTTGGCGCGGAAGTTGCCACCCCCGTCCATCACATGCTTGGAAGTGTCGTACAGATTGGGAGAACCCGGATGCTTGAGCTCGGGTGTGCCATAGCAAGGCCA